>JAGKWN010000080.1 GCA_021151805.1 Cytophagaceae bacterium
ATTATTAACAGAAGAATAATTGATAGATATTCTGCACGTGCAAAAAGTCCGTATTATCAGTTATTAATTAATTTAAAACATGAAGTTGATATTTTAAAAGCTAATGCTGAAATTAAACCCCAACAGCTAATTGAATTAAAGAGGAAGATAAACTCACTATTAAGAGTAGCTGATGAAACAAATTCAATTGAAGTGTCAGATAATGCTATAATTGATTGTCTACAAAAAAATATTATATTCAAAATAGGGCAATAAAATGTGTTATAATTTAAAATTAATATTCCAGCTCTTCGGAATTTGCAATTCCGAAGCCAGATAAAAAGGATTTATAATCCTTATATAAACATCACCATGGTCTGTGGCACACAGAACACCAAAGGCAGATAGAGTTAAGAAAGAATTTCTTTGGGTTTGTATGATCATGAATATGTGACAAATGATTAATAGGTAGAGCAGTGGGTGTTCTTTGTGCCACAGACCACGGTTAGGAGAAATGGCTATCAAGAAAGGGACTCGTGAAATGGAATATTATTTTGTGATATTTTTTTTAAATTATCCAGATAGATCAAATGAAGTTCAATTATATGTTCATGGAATCTGGGAGATATCGGCTGATGAACATTTATTAAATATAATCGGGAGCATATGTTGAAGGATTAACTTTTACTATGGTCTGTGGCACACAGAACACCAAAGGCAGATGGAGTTAAGAAAGAATTTCTTCGGGTTGTATGATAATGCATATGTGGCAAATGATTAATAGGTAGAGCAGTAGGTGTTCTGTGTGCCACAGACCACGGAGAAAGTATGGAAAACCAGGAGGTGCAATTCAAATAAAAACAAATCTTCCTCGCCCATGGTCTGTGGCCCACAGACCATATGTCACCATCAGCTCTTCCGGATTTGCATTCGCCATGGCGAATCGAAACCAGATACTAAGGTTCGCCGCGGCGAATGTAATCCTTATATTATTACTTCCACATGCCCCGTTGGCGCAAGCGAATGAAATTAAAAACCAACGTCTGGAACTTGTTTCAGCTTCGATATTTTCTGGATTTCTTTAAATCTCGGAGTTTCAACAATCAAATTTTTGATGTCTTTTTTTAATCCCGTTAATCCCTCAGCACGTAGTATATAAGATTCGTATTTGATAAGTTTTCCGTTACTTACAGCAAACCAGTACAAATCAGAAACACCGTCCTTGTCAATATCATCGATTATTAATTCAGAAGTAAAAACTCTATTATGTTTTTTTATCTGGTCGGTTGTTCCAATGTACATGGTGCGTTTGCATGTTATGCAGGTGTCGCAGGTTGAAACACATTTTCTGTATACTCCTTTTTTGTCCAAAGCTTCTACATCATATCGCACAATAAATAACTTGTTGTCTTCTATAGGTGCAACGACAGCATGTTCATCCGCTTCAAAGATTATGTAATCAGCGCCATTGATTGTTTTAAAAATGGCAGTATAGGTTGACAATTCAAAGTCTTCTAAAATGGCATCTCCAATGGCTGAATGTATTTCAATCATTGAATCATTTTTCTCATACGTGCCCCAGATAAAAAGTTCGTTGTTGTTATAAAGGCTTACATTCTGGTAGAAATAATTTTTACCATTAAATGCTTCAAAATTAAAACTGGTAAAATACTCACGGCATTCATACCTGCCGTTATGATTTTTTTTAATTATTGATTGTATGAACCCGTGGCAGAACATGTCATTCAGGTCGCCCCATTTTCGTTGAAGTTTCAGTACATTCGAATCAGCTATTTCTTGTTCAATAATTGCCCGTAAATAAAACGCATTCGAAAAGTTTCCGCCTTCTATTTTTTTTACGGTTTGAAAATCCTCTTTCGTCAGTTTTGCTTTTTGGGCATAGAGAGCCAATGAAACCAGGCTGATCAGGATCGTGATTAAAACTTTCTGCATACGTGTAATTTATAGAGTAACTCCGGGTATTACGAGTGGTAAAAATAATATAAAAGTGCAGAAGAACAGGTCATGCATGCAAATTTTTTCGTCCCGCTGGCGCAAGCATTTGCTAGTGCCAACCCCGTGGGTTGTGGCTCCCGCTGTGGCGGACAGAACACCTTTCCATAGTCTTTAACAAGGGGCTCTTCAGAATTTGTAATTCCGAAGCCAGATAAAAAGGATTTGTAATCCATGAGTTGGAAATTGCTTGATTACAAATATTAAAAAATGTAAAAAATCAATTTGTTGTTTCAAATAAGTCATTTATTAGTTGTTAAATAGTTTTTTAATGTTGTAAAGACACAATTGATTATGGAATTTTTAATTGAAATGAAAACACCAGCACCAGGTCTGCGTCTAAAAAGTGTTAAGGCGGAATCTTTATTTGAAGGTGTAATGAAAATAACTGCGATTGTTATAAAGTTTTGTGCGGAGAATCCTTTCGTATTCAAAGTGAAATTGATTAAGACAAATACCTACATGGTGCATTTTAAAATTTTTTTTGATAACCGGCGGCAAACTGAAATACTCCTTTTTGATCCCGCTAAATACCCGGATGCAAAAAGCATATACAATCAGCGCTGAATTAAGCTGGCATTTATGCGGTTTGCTGTACACCAGGTGTACGGGTAAGTGTACAGGTAAGTGTACGGATAGGTGTACAGTTAGCCGTACACTTACCCGTACACGTCGTGTACAGATACTATATAAACATTAAAACATTAAACAAAAACATTAAACAATAGAAGGGAAAAACATCTCCCGGAAAGAAAAATAAAAGATAAAAAAAAATAAAAAAAGTTCGGTTTGCCCAGGTTCAAAACTCAGCTGACTGCATTTGCCTGGCATGCGCCGAATAATTATTTAAACAGTCCTTAGAGCTATTTTTATTTCCGGGTAATGTGATTGGATGGGTTTGAAAATAAAATGGCTTAAATGCGCTTATTTTG
The DNA here is from genome assembly GCA_021151805.1 of Cytophagaceae bacterium. Lineage (GTDB taxonomy): Bacteria > Bacteroidota > Bacteroidia > Cytophagales > Cytophagaceae > Cytophaga. The sequence goes on from JAGKWN010000080.1 coordinate 2,925, forward strand.
AGCCGACCTGATTTTTGACCTGGCTTCAGGGTAGGCTCCCTGTGGTCTCCTCCCTATCTCCGCCCAGGGTGCGTGTAGGGTCCTTCGTTGAGATTGTCATTTTGCATTTGAAAAGACCTCATAAAACGTACATGTAATAACATATGTTAACACGGTCGTAAACAGAAGGATTATAAATCCTTTTTATCTGACTTCGGAATTGCAAATTCCGAAGAGCCTCAATGATTGGGTTATTGTCAGAGCATTAGAAGATTTGAGTTATGGCAATCTCACCGTGGTCTGTGGCACACAGAGCACCAAAGGCAGATGGGGTTAAGAAAGAATTTCTTCGGGTTTGTATGATCATGAACATGTGGCAAATGATTAATAGGTAAAGCAGTGGGTGTTCTGTGTGCCACAGACCACGGTGAAAAGGGTCCTTCTCACTCCATGTTGGCGTCTTCCATTTTTACCTAACCACGTTTGCAACCTGCTGTTGTGCCATCGGCCAACAGCCATACTCAGCATAATGTTAAAAAAATGCTTTTTCAAACATTGAGATCAACGGTTTTGTAGTTGCCTGAAGAAATATATTTTAGGTTTATTGATTCATTACAGAATATAAAGCAATTGGCTGTTGGCCGATGGCACAACAGCAGGTTGATTTGTGGTAGGTGAGTCGGGGAATCAGTCAAAGACTGGCGCTAGAGTAGTTTACTATAATTACTGTTGATTGAAAGTTCTTGAAACCGTGTACTTCATTTTGACCGTGCGAAAACTTCTCCTCTCCGTGGTCTGTGGCACACAGAACACCAAAGGCAGATGGAGTTAAGAAAGAATTTCTTCGGGTTTGTATGATCATGAACATGTGGCAAATGATTAATAGGTAGAGCAGTGGGTGTTCTGTGTGCCGCAGACCACGGCCACTTTCCATCAAAAAAAAAGCCTTTCATACAAAGTACGAAAGGCAGGTTGGATCAATAGTTCTTACGTCGGTATGGTCCGCATCAAGTTCAAAGGGTTTGGTGTTCTCAGGTTTTAGTTTTTCAAAATCCTCCCCTTATTGATCTAACTAATGTAAAGATCGCAGGTAGGAGAGCATTTTGTATTACATCTTTTCAGGATAAACTTACCGGTTTCCCACTAGTGCATTCAATAAGTGCCCTCACCGTGGTCTGTGGCACACAGAACACCAAAGGCAGATGAAGTTAAGAAAGAATTTCTTTGGGTTTGTATGATAATGCATATGTGGCAAATGATTAATAGGTAGAGCAGTGGGTGTTCTGTGTGCCACAGACCACGGTGAGAGAGCCATAGACCATGGAGAGAGTGGTCTATGTGCCACAGGCCTTGGAAGTAATGCAGTCAAAGACTGCGGAATAATGAGACACCAGTCACCGCTTCTCTAAGACTGGCGCCAGATTGAAATTGCAAATTTCTGTTATCTGGGTTCGCGATTGCAAATCGCGAACAGCTGGGTCGCCGCAGCGGACCTACAGCCTGCGGTTAAGAATGGCACAAGTAAATACTTGCGCCAGCAGAAGAAAGGTCAGACAACGGTATCCGCATGTTCGCGTTCCTGTATGGCCTGTTCAGCAGGCTTCGACAATTTCCTATCGAAATATTCAAACCCTGCTGTGTTTAAGACCAGCAGCAGCATGCCGTAAAAGATATCCTCTACCGGAATGGTGCCGATGCGTATACCCATGTTTTCAAAATCATCATACCAGACAATGGGCTCGTCAATACCCGTGCCCGTAAGAATACCGTTGACGATAAAAAACGGCAGCAGGATAACGAGGTAAGAGAAATAAAAATCCGGCAGCCATTGCACCTTAAATGCATGCGTGAGCAGCATGATGGTAGTGGCCAGCAGGAAACAGGTAACACTGGTATAAATGTGATTGATATAAATAATACCGGTGCTTAAGAGGATCATGAAGAGCAGCAGTGAAATAACCTCGTGCGGAACCTTCTCCCGCATAGCCGGGAAAAACAGCTTCAGGCAATGGTAGGTATACACACTGGAAAAAGGAATGCAGATAAAAAACAGAACCTCTTCCAGCGGCAGGTTGCCTATAGTAACTCCGGTGAGATAGCGCGGGTTGAAGCCCCACACGCCAAGTTGCGTATAGTACATATCCCAGGGAATGAACAGCAGGCATACCAGTACATTTGCCAAAGCAAACGCGGCCCATTTTTTATAAAACAATAGTTTAGGATGAAAGCTGAAAAGCAACGGTACAATCAGCGAACCTAAGTCAATGGCCAGGTACGTATATTCAGCGCGCATTTCTTTTGGCTTCTTTAAAGTATTTCATTGGTACAAGCAGCATGCCGAAACATTCGCCGTCTTCTTTGCTCAGGTGTTTGTGGTGGATCTTGTGTGCTCTCCGGATGGCCCTGAAATAGACAGAGTCTGCATCACGCAGTACTTTGATGCGCTGGTGTATGAACAGGTCGTGTATAAAAAAGTAAGCCGTGCCGTATAAGGTTATGCCCACAGCGATCCAGAAGGGCAGCGAAAAATCTTTGATGCCTACAATAAACAGGATGATGGCCGGTGTTGCGAAAATGATAAAGAAGAAATCATTGTGTTCGACCGGTTTCTCCGGATCGGGCTGGTGATGGTCTTTGTGCAGGTACCAGAGAAAACCATGCATGATGTATTTATGGGCCAGCCAGGCCACAAATTCCATGGAGATGAAGGTGAGTATGATTACTGCTGTAATGGATAGCCAATGCATAATCGTATGGTTAAATAGCTTTATATTCTGTTTGTTGAAGCATACATCGTAATCGTCACGGATTGAGCAATTGCTTTTCCGCTTCCGTGCAGATGCCTGCTGTAAGCATGAAATCCCGCACCCTTCTTTTCAGGTCGGCATCGGTGAGCAGGGCATATTTCGACAGGATCATTTTTTTATCACCCTCGATCTGGCTGCTGTAACCCAGGAATGAAGGCGTATTGGTCTGCACGCCAATGCGCAGGAAACGCAGCTCCAGGTTTTCCGGGTCATTTTTAATGGTGTTCTCAAGCAGCGTCTTTCCATTGTTGAAAGCACTGAGCTTGGAAGTTGGGTTAAACAAATGCTTGGCTTCAATCATATGAGACACTGCAATATAACCTTTAATACTGGTATTGGGATTGGGTATGGCATTTAAAGCCGCTTTGAATTTATCGGAGTCGGCTTTTGAGGCCGCAGCCTGGTAATACAGATCCCGGATGGCAACCATGTTCCATTCCGCCCCGGCTGCCCAGAGCGGCAATAACAGGAAAGGTATGTACCTTAGCAAAAGCATTACAGCACGTTGAATTGGTGGCGCAGATAAGACTGGAACAGCAAACCGAATTTATTGACATTTGGAATGCGTACGCGTTCTTTCATGATCCGTTCAGGCGGCGTGGATTTTATTTTATAGAACAGATTGCGGTAATAAATATATGCGAGGTATACACCCATGCGGGCTTCCGCAGGTAGTTGCTTAATACCGATGAGGGCGTGCTGGAAATCCTTTTCAATATCCGATTCAATATTCTTTTTGATATGTACATTGAAGTCTTTCATGCTTACATCAGGAAAGTAGGTTCTGCCCAGGGCATTGAAATCTTCTTTGGCATCGCGCAGGAAGTTTACCTTCTGGAAGGCAGCGCCCAGGCTCATGGCATAAGGCTTCTGCTTTTCATAGGCTTCTGTGTTGCCATGTACAAATACACGCAGGCACATAAGGCCCACCACTTCGGCTGAGCCTACAATGTATTCCTTGTACGATTGCTCATCGTGAACCGATTGCTCAAGATCCATTTCCATGCTCTTTAAGAACGTATCGATCAGTTCCCATTCAATATTATATTTGTGAACGGCATGCTGGAAAGAATTCAGGATGGGGTTGAGGCTTATTTTAGCTTCAAGCGCTGTTACCGTATCCTTGCGGAACTGTTCCATCAAAGCTTTTTTATCGTAACCATGAAACGAATCTACAATTTCATCTGCAAAGCGCACATAGCCGTAAATCGCATAAATAGGGTCATGCAGCTTTTTATTCAGAAAGTGAATCCCCAATGAAAAACTCGTACTGTATTTTTTCGTTGTTAGTTTGCTGCACATGGCAGAAACATTGTCAAATAATTGTTTCATACATTTACGTTTAGTTTTTTTAATAATTCAGTTGCTGCCACCTGGCCCGATACAATGGAGGGCGGAACACCGGGTCCCGGTACAGTAAGTTGTCCGCAGTAATAAAAATTAGGTATGTGCTTATTTTTGATTTTAGGTTTCAGGTTGGCCGTCTGTATAAGCGTGTTTGCCAGTCCGTAGGCGTTGCCTTTATAGGAATGGTAATCTGCAATAAAATCTTTTACACAGTAGCTTTTGACATAGTCAATGTTTTCGCGGATCGCCACGCCTGTATACGCTTCAAGCCGTTTCATAAGTTTATAGTAATAGGATTCGCGCAATACGGGCTCATCAATGAGTCCGGGTGCAATGGGCATGAGTACAAATAAATTTTCTTTGCCAACAGGCGCAACAGCCGGATCTGTTTTAGAAGGGCAGCAAACATAAAACAGCGGGTCTTCCGGCCATTGGGGCTGCTGGTAAATTTCGGCGGCATGTCTGGCAAAGTCCGCATCAAAGAAAAGATTGTGATGTTCCAGTTTATCCAGTTTACAATTTAAACCGATGTAGAAGATCAGCGATGAAGGCGCAAATGTTTTTTTATCCCAGTAGGCTTCATTGTAGTTGCGGTCTCCGTCGTGCAGCAGTTTACTTTCTACGTGGTGGTAGTCTGCTGCCGCAATCAGGCCATCCAGGGTTTGTTTGCCGTGGGTGCTTGTTAATGAAATTTTCGAGCCCGGAAGTTTTTCTATTCCGGAAATCTCCTGTCCCAGTTTAAATTCCACACCATGTTCACGGCAAATGTGGAGCAGGGCATCAATCACTTTTTTGAAACCGCCCATCGGGTAAAAAGTACCCTGCTTCAAACCCGCGTAGTTCATGAGGCTGTAGAGCGCTGGTGTATTTTCAGGCATGGCTCCTAAGAACAATACCGGGAACTCCATGAGGGCAATCAGCTTTTCATTTTTAAAATAGCTGCGTACATGTTTGCTGAAGGAAGAAAAAACCTGCAGGCGGAAAACACCGCTTACCGTATCAGCATTGATCAGTTCAAGCCACGACAGGCCCGGTTTATAGACCAGCTTTTTTACACCTACATCATACTTATATTCCGCTTCACGCATGAAGGCCCTGAGTTTATCTGCCGCTCCTGTTTCCACCTGTTCAAACAATGCCAGCAGTTCTTCCCAGCCTGCAGGAATCTTGAGTGTTTCACCACCGGCAGTAATGATCTGGAAACCCGGATCAAGTTTTTTCAAGGTATAAAAATCACTGCTGCTGTAGCCGAACTGTTCATAGAAGCGGTCGAACACATCCGGCATCCAGTACCAGCTGGGGCCCATGTCAAACGTAAAGCCGCTGGCTTCAAACTGACGCATGCGTCCGCCGGGCTGTTCGTTTTTTTCAAACACCTGTACCTGCTGTCCTTTTTTTGCAAGTACAGCCGCTGCGCACAAGCCGCTAATCCCGGATCCTATGATTCCAATGTTTTTCAATTGTTCTTCTGTTAAGTTATTTTTTCAGTATCCGCATGAACGTTTCCATGTCGGAGATCCAGGTGTGATCTTTAGGTAGTTTTACCTGTTCGGCCAGATATCCCGCCCCGCATACATATTTCTTTATTCCGGGAAAATCCTTTTTCATATTGTTCATCAATGTTTGCAGCCACTCAGGAGAATGATAGCGCACAACAAAATATTGCAGGCATTCAGGTTCGGCATCTGCTATGACTGCAGCCAGGTTGTAATAGGGTACACGCTGCCCCAGGTAAACCACCCGTTTGTTGGCTGCGCGCAGCATGTAATTTGAAATCAGCAGGCCAAGTTCATGGTCTTCTTCTTCAGGCAGGAAGAGCAGCCAGGTTTCGGCCGTGGGTGCTGGCACTGGAAGTTTTTCAATGGCGTGATACAGTTTTTGTTTCAGCAGGTTTGAAATGAAATGTTCCTGTGCCGGTATGATTTCGCTTGTTCCCCAAAGCATGCCTATTTTCACCAGCAAGGGATAAATGACTTTGCTGTAGCAGTCTACCATGCCATATTTTTTTGATACTTCGCGAAAGGCCTTGTCAAACTCCGTTTCGTTGTAATCGAGTCCGGCCGCAATGAGCCGGTGTATGTATACAGATAGTTTAGCGTCTTCGTCGGCAGCCTTTGGAATAGAGCTTTCCAGCAGGGTATTTATCTCAATATCGGTAAGCTGACTGATGCGTGAAATTTTAATGCCCAGCTTAATCAGCGTAGATATATTCAAAAGCCTGCGCACCTGGTCATCATCATAGCTGCGGATGTTACTGTCTGTTCTTGACGGTGTAAGCAGGTTGTAGCGCTGTTCCCAGATGCGGATGGTATGCGCCTTGATTCCGCTTAGTTTTTCCAGGTCTGAAATAGAATATTGAGACATCTTTTTTGTATAACTTTTATTGAAAATAGTTAAACAAAATGGAACCGGCAAATTATGCCTTAAAAAAGTTTTTTAACGGGTGGTAAATCATTCATACATAGAAATTGAGCAGCTTTTTATTTTTTTGTTGCGGAAGGAGAATACACCCAATGAAGTCCCGATGCTGTGATTTTGTATACCCGGCTTTCCCGGATTTCTATGTTGGCGTCCGCCATTTTTCCTTAACCACGTTTGTAACCTGCTGTTGTGCCATCGGCCCTAGCTCAGCTTTTCGGAATTTGCAATTCCGAAGCCAGATAAAAAGGATTTATAATCCTTGTATAACTAATCAGATAAATAAGGTGCGCCTTGGGCCATGGAGAGATTGGCCAATAGAAATTGCAATTTCTGTTATCTGGGTTCGCGATTGCAAATCGCGAACAGCTGAAGGCACACGGCCACGGCGAAAGCCCCTCACCGTGGTCTGTGGCACACAGAACACCAAAGGTGGATAGAGTTAAGAAAGACATCTCTTCGGAATTTGTAATTCCGAAGCCAGATAAAAAGGATTTATAATCCTTGTATAACTAATCAGATAAATAAGGTCTGCCTTGGGCCATGGAGAGATTGGCCAATAGAAATTGCAAATTTCTGTTATCTGGGTTCGCGATTGCAAATCGCGAACAGCTGAAGCCATTTTTTCCTTAACCACGTTTGTAACCTGCTGTTGTGCCATCGGCCAACAGCCTGGCTCAGCATGATGTTAAAGCCAGCTCTTCGGAATTTGCATTCGCCGCGGCGAATGGAAGCCAGATAAATCCGGTGCCTGGAAGTGTTAATGTTGTAATTTTTTATGTTTAATCTGTAATACTTGCTATTACAGAAGCAAATAATATTGCCTTCACATTAAATGTATTAACCGCCAGCTTTATGAAAAATATAATTATCGCGCTAACCTTTCCCTTGATAACATATGTATCAAATGCCCAGCACATGTCGGCCGGTGTTACCGTAGGCTCAGGCACATGCTGGATGACAAACACCGGCACCCATGTGGTGCATAAAGAATCCTGCAACGTTGGTGCTACCTTTGTATATAGTACAGATACACACTGGGGTTTTGCTGCCGATATAAAATATTCCAGGGAAGGATTTAAATATACCTACCCCGGTAACGGTGATTATGCAGGCCGTACGCTTGATACACGTGTAAGCAGTGATTTTATCCGCGTGCCTTTACGTGCCATTTATTTCTTCAATGATTATGGTAAACCTGTGCGTCCGAAAGTTTCGCTGGGGCCAAGCTTTGGTTTTTTAACCGGAGGGAAAATCCGGGTCGAAAATGATGACCACGATAACTTTTCCAAAACACCTGTGAACGATCAGTTTAAACCATTCGATTTTGGCTTGCAGGCTACAGCCGGAGTCAATTTCAGGCTGGCAGAAGATGTTTGGTTAAGCACTGAGGTGGCCTATTATCAGGGCTTCCTGAAGCAGAATAAATATGGCTCAGAAAACATGATGAATGGCAATGTAGTGCTGAACCTGGGCTTGACAATGGGAATAGGGAAATAAATCGAACCCTGTTACGGCGGAGCCACAGACCACGGGGAGAGCTGACATGCTACAAGGAAGTCTAATACATAACCGATGCCATCGCTTAAAGCGATGGCATCGGTCGTTTTAATCTAAGCCGGGGATATACGCAGACATTCTCTTGTGCCTTTTTCAAATCTCAGCTCTTCGAAATTTGCAATTCCGAAGCCAGATAAAAGGGATTTATAATCCTTGTATAACTAATCAGATAAATAAGGTCCGCCATAGACCATGGAGAGATTGGCCAATAGAAATTACAAATTTCTGTTATCTGGGGTTCGCGATTGCCGTGGTCTGTGGGACACAGAACACGGTGAAGCTTTTTTTAGATAGATAATATGCTATTGTAAAAAAACATTACGTATTATTACAATAGTAAACAATCAATTCATGAAGAAACAACTTTCAGCAGCTATAGGATTTATTGTTTTGATAGGCATTACTTCCTGCAAAAAGGAAAAGGATTTTGTGCCTCAGAACAACTGCCGGGTAACAACATTGACAAATCCTTCAGGACAAATTACAAGTGTTCTATTATATGACAACCAAGATAGGCTGATTCAATTGCAGGAAAAAGTAGGAGAAAATATTACAGGATATCAATCATATGAATACTTCCCTGATAAATTTATTCATATATATAGTGATATTAATTATAAAGCATATCGGACGCAGGAATATTATCTTAATTCCGATGGTACAGTGAAATACTTTACCCAGATCTGGCTTTACAACAACCAGTGCGATACAACTTTTTTTTATTATAACGATAAAGGTTATGACACGCTTGAAGTCTGCAAGACGTACATCCCTTCTCTAAATGAAAGCTACTCGGATTCAACTTTTTTTATTTATAAAGACGATAATCTGTCCTATAAAAAGTATGTCTATAATAAAGGAATGTTTGTTGATGCAACACATTACGTATATACGCCCATAGTAAATAAGCAGGATATTTTTACAGGTGAATGCAAGATTCCCGGACTTTATGGAAAAGGAAATAAGTATCTTCCGGCTTCTTCAACAACCTACGGACCTGGAGAGATATCCAGTGAAAAGTATACTTATGAGTTAGATGCGAGCGGCTATGTTATCAGGCGTACAATAGTAGTATCCCATTCCAGCCTTCCCGCTTCAGCATACGATACTACTGATATAGGATTAAGATATATGTGTAAATAATATCTAATCCCGGTCTTCTTAGGAATGAGAGATGTTTCTTAACGGCTTGTAATTCTCTTATGGTTACCATTACTTTCTGCTCTCACCGTGGTCTGTGGCACACAGAACACCAAAAGTAGATAGAGTTAAGAAAGACAGCTCTTCGGAATTTGCATTCGCCGCGGCGAATATAATCCTTGTATAACTAACCAGATAAATAAGGTCAACCATAGACCATGGAGATTGTCCAATAGAAATTACAAATTTCTGTTATCTGGGTTCGCGATTGCAAATCGCGAACAGCTGGTGATCCAAGCTGCCCAACCCGTTGTTGTGCCCTCCGGCCAACAACCCGCTGCCGTCAGATGTTCATTATATTCTCAGCCTATTAGCTTGCCCGCTATCGCAAGCATTCGCTTATACTTTTTATCAATTTATTTTAATATATATACTCAACTCTTCGGAATTTGCATTCGCCGCGGCGAATATAATCCTTGTATAACTAATCAGATAAATAAGATCAACCATAAACCATGGAGAGATTGGCCAATAGAAATTACAAATTTCTGTTATCTGGGGTTCGCGATTGCAAATCGCGAACAGCTGGTGATCCATGCTGCCCAACCCGTTATGTGCCATCCGGCCAACAACCCGCTGCCGTCAGATGTTCATTATATTTTCAGTCTATTAGCTTGCCCGCTTTGGCAAGTATTCGCTTATACTTTTCCTCAATTATTTTTTAATATATATCCCCTCACTTTTTCAGTTAATTGAATAAGATTTTGTATCTTCTGTTAATATTTAATGATATGCCCCAGCAAACTTCAGCAGCTTATTGGATCACACACAGACTTTTCTATTCTTTGCAGAATGGATGATCGGATAGGTGTGTGCCGGCAACATACCGGTATGGATTCAGATTATTAAAACTTACAACGGGGAACATGGAGTTAACAGAGAACAAGGAACTTTTTCAGATTGTTTTTGATTCGGCAGCCAATGGCATTGCGGCCATGCAACCTGTTTATACAGCCGGTGGCAGGGTAGAAGATTTTTCAATCCTGTTGTTTAATAAATACATCCTGAACTGGATCGGTGATAAAGATTATAAAGGCAAGCTTTATACAGACGTCTTTCCGGAAGCAAAACAAAACGATATTCTTGAGAAATTCATTCATGTAGCCGAAACCACAACCCCGATTGATTTTGAACGCTTGTATGTTATTGAAGGCTTGAATTACTGGTTCCGCTTTACTGCTGTAAAGCAGGCAGGATTGGTTATTGTAACTCTGGAAGATATAACAGAACGGAAGAATACAGAAAGGGCGCTGCAGGATGCCCTTGAGCGGGCGGAGAAGCAGGAACGACTGTATGATTCCATTACCAACAACACGCCCGATCTGGTGTATGTATTCGATCTGCAGTATCGTTTCACTTATGCCAACAAGGCTTTGCTTGCTATGTGGGGTAAGTCTGCCTCAACTGCCATTGGTTATGGCCTGCGTGAAAATGGATATGAAGAGTGGCATGCACAGATGCATGAGCGCGAGATCGATGAAATTATTGTAACAAAAAAGCCTTTCCGGGGTACCGTATCTTTTCCGCATGCTGAGCTGGGCAAACGTATCTATGATTACATTCTTGTACCCGTGCTGAACGGCAAGGGTGAAGTAGAAGCTATTGCCGGTACCACGCGTGATATTACCGATATCAAACGCGTGGAAGAAAATCTTAAACGAAGTGAAGCACGCTTCCGAAATCTTCTGCAGGAAGCACCTGTAGCCGCTACCCTGTTCAGTGGGCCCGATCTGGTCATTGAAATTGCAAATGAACTTACACAAAAATACTGGAGCAAAGGTAAAGACATTGTTGGCAAAACCATTATTGAAGCGGCACCCGAGCTGGAAGACCAGAAGATGATTGAGCTGCTTCAGGACATCTACAAGCATGGCGGCATGGTCAGCTATTCTGAGGTGCCTATTACGTTTCATAAAGATGATGTGCTGAAAAACGGTTATTATACCTTTTCGGTGAAAGCCCTTTATGACCATGCAGGCAATGTAGACAGCATACTCAGCATTGGTATTGATGTGACTGAACAGGTAGAATCCCGTCAGCAGATCGAAGCAGGCGGTGCCCGACTGAAGTCCATGATTGACCAGACACCCGCGCCAACGCTCGTACTCATGGGCGATGAACTGGTGATTGAACAGGTAAACGATTCCATGTTGCAATTGCTTGGCCGCGGTGCAAATGTAGTAGGCATACCTTTGCTTACACTGATGCCTGAATTGAAAGGACAATACATCTGGGAACAGGTTGAAAGAGTTTACCGCGAAGGCACAAGCTTCGATCACTCTGAAGTGCTGGTACCGCATGAACGCAACGGCATCATGCAGGATTATTATTATAACATTGCTTACCGTCCGCTGAAAGAAGACGGGCACATCACCGGTATGATCCAGGTTGCCATTGATGTAACGGAGCAGGTAACCGCACGTAAAAAACTTGAGGAAAGCGAAAGCCGTTTCCGTGCGCTGGTAAATGCGTCTTCTGATGTGATTTATAGCTTAAATGCTGACTGGACAATCATGCAGCCCCTGGATGGACGCGGATTCCTGGTGGATACGGATAAACCTCTTACGGGCTGGATGGATATAAATGTGCATCCCCTGGACATGGAGGTTGTTAAGAAAACCATTGCAGCTGCCATTGCCAATAAAAGTGTTTTTGAACTGGAGCACCGGGTCGTAAGGGTAGATGGCACCATGGGCTGGACGTTTTCAAGGGCAATACCCATATTGGATAATCAGAACAACATCACCGAGTGGTTTGGCTCAGCAGCCGATATCACCGCGCAGAAAGAGGCGCAGGAAATCATTAAAGAAAGCGAAGAAAAATTCAGCCAGATGGCCGATCTGGTACCGCAGATCATCTGGACAGGTAAGGCCGATGGCTACGTGGATTACTTTAACAAACGCTGGTACGAATATACCGGTTCTAAGGAAAACCTGGGTGGCGATCAAAGCTGGACACCCGTACTGCACCCCGATGATATGCCGCTGGTAATGGAATACTGGTACAACAGCGTTGTAAATGGTATGCCATACCAGCTGGAGTTCCGTCTGAAAAACGGAAAAACCGGCGAGTACCGCTGGTTCCTGAGCAAAGCATTGCCTATACGCGATAAAACAGGTGTCATCACCAAATGGTTTGGTACCTGCACCGATATTCACGAACAGAAGACCATTACTGAAAAACTCGAAGGCCTGGTTGCCGCCCGTACCAAAGAGCTGCAGCGTTCCAACGAAGATCTCCAGCAGTTTGCTCATGTGGCTTCACATGATTTGAAAGAACCTGTACGGAAAATAAAAACCTTTACCGGCAGGTTGGAAGACCAGCTGCAGGGAAAACTGGATGAGTCTGCAACACGGTACATTGAAAGAATTCAGTCGGCGGCGAAGCGCATGTCTACCATGATTGATGGGGTATTGGCATACTCTACCATAAATGCCAACAAACAAAAAACAGAAAAAGTCAATCTGAATGATGTACTCAAAAACATAGAAACCGACCTCGAAATTCCTTTACAAAAAACCGGCGGAACCATCAGCTGCAACAACCTGCCAACGCTTGAAGGTGCGCCGGTATTGCTGTACCAACTGTTTTACAACCTCATCAACAACTCCATTAAATTTGCAAGGGCAGACGTGCCACCACAAATACAGCTGGCTTCACAAACCATTGTAGCAGGTCAAATCACTCTTTTCCGCATTACCGTTCAGGATAATGGGATTGGGTTTGATGCCGAGATGGCCGATCAGATTTTTGAAACCTTCACGCGCCTCAATTCAAAAGATAAATACGAAGGTACCGGCCTGGGTCTTTCACTCTGCAAAAAAATAGTAGAACGTCACAACGGCACTATTGTCGCAACAGGTAGCAAAGGCGTAGGTGCTACGTTTGTAATTACATTACCGTTGCAACAAAAGGCATCCGGCATTTGAGAGCGAACGCTGGCTAAATGTTGGCGCAAGGTTTTCCTTGTGCCTTTTCTTCGACATGTTCTGTGGCTCCGCCGCGGCGATATAATCTTAAATAATAAGCCAAACGCCCGCGACTAAATCGCGGGCGTTTGGCTTATCAGGCTTGTGTGTTGATTGATAAATTATGCATGCACGCTTGTCATTTTTTCACATTCTTCGGCACATCTTCTGCATGCGTCGGCGCAATGTTTGCAATGCTCCATATGTGCATGCTTTTCGCACTCCTGTGCGCAATCACGGCAGATCTCCGCGCATTCTGCACATAAGTGGGTGGCATGGCTGCCGCCTATGCTCAACAGCTCGGCAGTAGCTGCGCAAACAATGGCACACTGCCGGTCAAGCTCTACACAATGCAGCAACATGGCAACATCATTTTCTCTGAGGCATTCGGTTGCGCAACACTGGCATGCCACTGCACATGCAATACATGCATCAATGCAGTCCTGAAATTTCTGGTCTTTCATAGCTGTAATTTTTTTTGGTTTGAATATAGTATGGTTAAGAGTATAAAAAATAAATGGAATTGTATGGTAAGCGTAAAAATAAGACCGTGTAATGTATTTGGTGTTGCAGTTTTTTGAGGAATGGTTACATGATTTGTGGAAGCCTGGAAAAATGCAGACGCGAAGGCTTGCCGGAGAAAGCATTTGCTATACCCGTTAGCCGAAGCAACCACGGCAGGTCACATGTATAAAATAAGTCTACGTATTATCCATCACCAGGCAAGCGCATGTTGGTGATCCAATTCTTTTTTAAGCATGACCAATGGTGAGCCGAACTGTAATTCTTTAATTACAGTAAAGCCATGTTTTTTGTACCAGGGTACCGTGGAGAGCGCGGATGTTTCAAGATAAATATTCAGACCTTTCTTCGCATAATGCTCAGCTAATTTGTTCAGTAGTTTGGTGCCATATCCTTTGCCCTGCTCTTTAGGCAGCACACCCAAAAACCATACATGAGCATATTTCTCATCTGCATGATTGTTATAAATGGCTTCTTCTCTTTTTAAAATATCCAGTATTTTTTTGATGCTGCTGCAATAGAATAAAAATTTAATGTCGAGCTCAATACTTTTTAGCGTCGTTCTCTTTTGGTGCGGAAATAGAACAAGGGCGCATGCCATGTTATTGTTTGATATATATACTTCACCAAAGAGCATACACATATCAAAGGCATATTCCATCAATGATTTGATTTGCTGCTGGCGTTTTACTCCGCCCTTGATCACATATTCTACACTTTTGTTTGAGTCGAAAGATTTAGTCAGTATTTCAACCGCTAGCTTTCTATGGGAGTAAGTCGCTTCGATCATAACAAATACAGTTTGGTAAACACATATAAAAATATTCAATGTAAGTCTTTTCGTCAAGAGTGCCTTTTATAACATATGTAAATATTAACAAGAGTTAAACCATATTTTGAATTATATGCTGTATTTTAACAGAGGTGGTTCTTACCGTCTGTCCGCCACGGTGGAGCCAAACAACACGGCGAAGAATCTACATAACCTCATTTCAAATTGCGTTAAGAAACTCTGGTTCATGGAGCTTTTTGAACGCTACAACTAGTTCCTTTTTCGGAACGGTTTTGTAGCGTTAGCGGAATGAACCAAAATTTTAGCTTATTTGAAATCAGCCTTGATCTTTTGGTTCTTTTGTATCAAAGCCTGTCTCGCAACAGGCGGGAACAAAAGAACAATAAAGAGAAAAGAAAGAATATGATGATTAAGAAAGGAAAACTATTTATAGCCCTTTAACCCTGGTCTGTGGATCCGCCGCGACAGAGCACACAGACCACGGTGAAAGTGAACACACGAGATGACTCAAAAAATATAAAATTTATTGTTGAATGATTATAATCTTAATCTACACTTCCCAGTAATCCCAATACTCCGGGCTAATAGATTGAGAGCGCTTGTTTTTAGTTTTTTCTGCGCAGTCGTTGGCAATAAAAGATAATTTCAATTCCGGTGTAGCAGCAATGGATTTTTCAAAGCTATGTAAAGCTTTCAGCGCATCTGCGGGAATGTTTTTAAAAGAAGCAGCTTCAATAACAATGGTTAGCTTTTTTATTAGCGGGTCTTTCATGGCTGTCGCATTTAAGGGTAATAATTCTTACTATACTATAATTTACGTTTTAAAGAGGCCGCTGTTATCAGGATAAATACTTAGGTAATTATGAATTATGAATTATGAATTATGAATTATGATCCTTTGCTATGGACCGGGCAGATTTGTTTAACCCATGGCTTTATCCGTGGGCATATCCATAGAGATGAAGAGTTATGTCTGCGACGGCGGAACCACAGACTCTCACTGTGGTCTGTGGCACACAGAACATAAAAGGTAGATAGAGTTAAGAAAGATATTTTGGTCTGTCCGGCGTGGCGGAGCCATAGATCAGGGTTTCAGCTCTTCGGAATTTGTAATTCCGAAGCCAGATAAAAAGGATTTATAATCCTTGTATAACCAATCAATAATGATCCTGATCCGTTGCGGGGAGTTCGCACGGTGTTCTGTGTGCCACAGACCACGGAG
>JAGKWN010000081.1 GCA_021151805.1 Cytophagaceae bacterium
AGTCCCGCCTTAAGAGCGGGACTTTTTATATCACAGTGAAGTGAAATTATTTCTTAACTTTTTCAACAACAGCCTTGAAAGCTTCTGGATCGTTCATTGCTAAATCAGCTAAAACTTTTCTGTTTAACTTGATGTTCGCTTTATCCAAAGCACCAATGAATTGAGAATAAGACAAGCCATGCTGTCTTGTTCCTGCATTGATACGTTGTATCCAAAGACCACGGAAGTGTCTTTTCTTTTGTTTACGGCCAATATAGGCGAAAACTTTACCACGTTCAACCGCGTTTTTCGCAACGGTCCAAACGTTTTTTCTTCTACCAAAGTAACCTTTGGCTAACTTCAATACTTTCTTTCTTCTTTCTCTTGAAGCTACTGATGGGACTGATCTAGGCATTTCTTTTTTGTTTTTTAGTAGTTGGTGATTTGCTTATGCAAATTCTTGGTAACCAAACACTGGGTTTAACATTGTTAACCAGTTTAATCTAAACTTAATTAGATTTTTAGCATAGCCCTAACATTGGACTCATCTGCTGCACTAACCAGGTGTGCGTGTACTAAGTTACGCTTACGCTTAGTAGATTTTTTCGTAAGAATGTGGCTATGGTAAGCACACTTTCTTTTGATTTTTCCACTTCCTGTAAGTTTAAACCTTTTCTTAGCTCCTGATTTGGTTTTTACTTTAGGCATTTTAATTTATCAGTTTAATTATAAGAAATTACTTTTTTGGTGAAGCCTTCGGAGTAAGCATCAGGAACATTCTCTTTCCTTCTAATCTTGGCATCTCCTCTACTTTAGCTAACTCTTCAAGTGCCTGCGCGAATTTCAATAACATGATCTCGCCACGCTCTTTATATACAATCGTACGGCCTACAAAGTGTACATACGCTTTAACTTTAAAGCCATCCTTTAAGAATTCAAAAGCATGCTTCAGTTTAAATTCGTAATCGTGTTCATCTGTATTCGGACCGAAACGGATCTCCTTAACTACTACTTTATGCTGTTTCGCTTTAAGTTCTTTCTGCTTCTTCTTTTGTTCATATTTGAACTTGGAATAGTCGGTAACTTTACAAACCGGAGGATCAGCGTTTGGTGAAATTTCAACTAAGTCTAAGTTCTGAGCTTTAGCAATGTTTAATGCTTCACGAATAGGATAAACATTAGGTTCAATGTTTTCTCCTACCAAGCGCACATTGGCAGCTTTTATAAATTCATTAATACGGTGCTCGTCCTTGTCCTTAATTGGTGCCCGGAAAGAAGGCCTGGGATTTCGTAATGCCATTCGTTGAGTTTATATTCCTGTTTGTTTTTAAACGAGTTGCGAATATCGCACTTTTTTATCGTATACTAAAATCTGTATTCGTTTTTTTTTATCAGACTGCCAATTGTTTTGCAATTTCCGATTCAAAGTATTGAATAAAATCTTCCACCAGAATGCTGCCCATATCTTCCCCGCCATGTTTACGGATGGCAATTTTACCTTCAGAAACCTCTTTTTCGCCGATTACAAGCATATAAGGCACTTTCTTAACTTCTGTATCGCGAATCTTCTTGCCAATTTTTTCATCACGACTGTCTACAAAACCACGAATGTCTTTAACCAGAAGTCTGTCATATACTTCCTGCGCATAATCGTTGAATTTATCCGAAATCGGAAGGATAGCGATCTGATCCGGAGAAAGCCACAACGGGAAATTACCCGCTACGTGCTCAATCAATACCGCAATAAAGCGCTCCATCGATCCGAATGGTGCACGGTGCAACATTACCGGACGGTGTTTCTGGTTATCAGAACCTGTATATTCCAATTCAAAACGGTTTGGCAACTGATAATCTACCTGAATGGTACCCAACTGCCACTTTCTGCCCAAAGCATCTTTCACCATGAAATCCAGCTTAGGACCGTAGAATGCGGCTTCACCCAATTCTGTTACCGTACTCAAACCTTTTTCGGCAGCCGCTTCAATGATTGCCTGCTCAGCTTTATGCCACTGATCGTCTTCGCCAATATACTTCTCTTTGTTTTCCGGATCGCGTAAAGAAATCTGTGCAGTATATTCGGTAAAGCCTAATACTTTGAATACATACAACACCAGGTCAATTACTTTCAGGAACTCTTCTTTAACCTGATCGGGTCTGCAGAAAATATGCGCATCATCCTGAGTAAAGCCTCTTACCCTAGTCAATCCATGCAACTCACCGCTTTGCTCGTATCTGTATACCGTTCCGAATTCTGCAAAACGGATCGGTAGATCTTTGTACGAACGTGGTTTTGTTTTATAGATCTCGCAGTGATGCGGACAGTTCATTGGTTTTAATAAGAACTGTTCACCTTCATGCGGTGTATATATTGGCTGGAAGGAATCCTTTCCGTATTTATCAAAGTGACCGGAAGTAACATACAATTGTTTGTTACCGATGTGTGGTGTAACAACCGGCTGGTAACCTGAACGTACCTGTGCTTTCTTTAAGAAATTTTCAAGACGTTCACGCAACAGCGCGCCTTTAGGCAGCCACAGCGGTAAACCCATCCCTACTTTTTCAGAGAAGGCAAACAACTCAAGTTCTTTACCAAGCTTTCTGTGATCACGTTTCTTAGCTTCTTCCAGAACAGTTAAGTAATCTTTAAGTTCCTGCTGTTTCGGAAAAGTAATCCCGTAAATACGAGTCAGCTGTTTGCTTTTTTCATCACCTCTCCAATAAGCACCGGCAACACTCATCAGCTTAATAGCTTTGATGAAACCAGTATCCGGAATGTGTGGTCCTCTGCAAAGATCGGTGAATGAACCTTGCTTGTAGAATGTGATGGAACCATCTTCCAGGTTCTCCAGCAAATCTAATTTATAAGGATCCTGCTTGTCTGTAAAATAGCTGATCGCATCTTTTTTCGAAACAGACTCACGCACGTATGCATTCTTCTGCTTAGCCAGATCAAGCATTTTCTTTTCTATCTGTTCAAAATCATCCTGGGAGAATGAACGGTTTCCAAAGTCTACATCATAGTAGAAACCGGATTCAATGGCAGGCCCGATACCAAACTTAGTGCCCGGGTATAAGTCTTCCAATGCTTCGGCCAATAAGTGCGCCGAAGAGTGCCAGAATGTTGATTTACCTTCCGTATCGTTCCACGTTAATAACTGTACTGTTGAATCGGTTGTTATTTCGCGTGAAGCATCCCAAACTTCTCCATTAACTTTGGCTGCCAATACATTGCGAGCAAGTCCCTCGCTGATACTAAGCGCAACGCCCATACCAGTGATTCCCTTTTCATATTCGCGGACTGATCCGTCGGGTAAAGTAATCTTTATCATAATTTTATTATAGCCTGCAAATTTAATAAGATTTTCATATAATCTTTTAAAACCAACCGGAGTCGACAAAAAATAATATGATCAATTTGTAGTATCTACACGATTTGGAGTCATGCTCATCCGTTGTATGCGCTCGATCTCTTTGGTCAGATAAGTGTTCGAGCTGTCAATGGATAAGGAGTTTTTGTAATAGGTAATAGCTGCGTTAGGGTCGTTCTGTTTCAATGCATAATCGCCCATTTTACTGATGCTCTTGGCATCCAGCGGATGTCTTTCGATCCATTTACCAAGATAAGTCATTGCCTGCTGATAGTTACCCTGCGACTGGTAGTATTCACTCATGGGAATGTATAACTCTGATGCCTGCGGATCGCAAAGTAAACCTTCTTTGTATGATGCCAGCGCTACCTGGTTTTTGTGAATGGATTCAAAAAACTTGCCTTCATACAAAAACAACTCCGGCTTACACGGGCGCATGCGTTTGGCCTTAATCAGCAATGGCATGATGGAATCATACATATGCTTTTTGTAATACAACGACATTAGTTCAATATACGCTTCAATAAACTGAGGATCTTTCTGGATACACTCTTTATACTTATTGAATGAACGGATTGTATCTTTTTTAATCAACAGCTTTTTTGCCTGAATATAATTTAACTCAGCCATTTGAGGAGCTGTAGCATCCAGCATGTTGATGTATTTATTTGCGCTGATGGTATCATTTTTTTCAAGCAGACAGTTTGCCAGCAGAATATATAAAACAGGTTCTTTGTTTTCAAGGCTCAACGCTTTCTCTGCTTCTTCCAAAGCCTGGTCTACATTTTTCAATTCGTTATTAATCTGTGCGCTCAATAACCAATAAGAAGAAACAGATTCATCAATACGAAGTGCTTTCTGAATATCATTCTGGGCAATCCTGAAATTGTTGATGCTGTAAAAATAATTCGCACGCTTGAAGTACAGAAACGGATCATCCGGATTCTCTTCGATGGCCTCGTTCAAGGCGCTCAATTGTAATTCAGAAGAATACGTAAGTTCATTCTGAGTTGCCATTTTATTGATATCCTTGTCATCCGAACAGGATTGCAACACAATACCCAGCAACATAAAATAAAGAATCCAGTTGTTTTTCATCTGATTAAATAATAAATCTGAACGAAATTTTGATACCAAATTTACTAATATCCGGCACATCTCTATATGTAACCCGGTGAATAAAATCTACCCGCGCACATTTAAAAATATTATCTACCCCGTATCCTACCTCTACATAAGGCCTTAACGGATCAAGCGAAGAAATACTCACGGTAGATTCGCCCTGGGAGTTTACCGGTGCCAGCAAACGACGGTTCTGGTCAGACATGCTTCCGACCAGTACATTTGTTGTCAGGAAGAATCTCCATTTTAATTTTTTCACCAATGGAATCCGGTTGCTTAACAAACCATCCAGATCATGCTTGATTTTAATAGAAGCATACTGATCACTGGAATATTCGAAGAAGTTCATCAAGTTAAATGCTGCTGTTGTAAAAAATATTGTCTGGTTACCAATGTGGTTTTCGATCAACGGATATGGAACAGGCTTATATATTTTACCAATGGTAAACTGATAATTCGTACGGCCAATGATACCAAAACGAACGGAATGATCAATGGTTAACTGCAGTTTATGATAGTTGTAATCTCCTTTCAATACGCCTTTTAAACCGGCAGTATATTGAAAGGTAGCAATCGGCCATTTCTTTCCTCCTAAACTGATGCGTTCATTTCCGTTCTGTAAAAATATTTCATCATATGAAAGCTTCAAAAGGCCTATGATTTCAGTTGTCTGAAAATTCTCCACGAGCTCGGGTGTATTGGTTGGTGTAGGTTCAGAATCATAAGCGGCAAAATTATAAATCGGGTCAAACCACATATGCCGGATGATCAACTTGGGCATAATATTTTTGGTCAGGTCACGCTCAAAAAATGCGCCTACCTGTCTTGAGTAGAACGGACCGCGTAAGGTACCCCAACGTGTCAATGCCAGAAAGAGGTTGTTATTGGTAAGTCTTTCAGAAGGTGCTCCTATCTGGTCGATGTCGTATTTATAGTACGCACCGGTTTGTGTCCATGGCTTGCGCGAAAGAATGAATGTTGCTGCACCACCGTATTTCAAGCGATTGTCTCTGGCACCATATCCTACAAAACCTTTCAATATAACTTTCTTACTGAAGTCTGTATTGGTTCTGAAGCCTAACTGAAAACGGTTTCCTTCAATGTTGTTGTATGAATAGCAGGTCAGGTAGGGACCGATATCTACCTTCCCTACTTTTTTATAGCCGTTGATTGCGATATCAAGAATCTCAATATAACTTTTAATAATAGGCAGGTTACGCAGCGTATCAATCATTTTGTACACCATCGGATCTGTTTTGCGTGTCGTATCCTGGTAGATCGTATTCCAGAAAGCTTCATCCCGCTCCTGCGCGTCTTCCTTAACTTCTATACGTTGGTCAAAAAAAGAATTAGGTCTTGGTTTGTTTACAACCGGATCCTGAATATTGGAATAAAAAGTTGCCACCATGCTGGGTACCTGTTTGCCCAGATCCTGCAGATCAAGCGTAATATGCAGAGACGATGGCAGCCATGCACCTTCAGAGGTCTGAAGCAGATCTTGTTTAAAGAAAATTTTATCAATGTAATTCAGGTTGGCCTCTCTGGATATCGATGCATCAATTTTACGCAACGCAAACGTGCTATCTGCAATCCACATTGTGCCGGTAAAAGCCAAATCCTTTTCCTGACGCGGCTTGAAGTTGATTTCATAACACCATAAGGAATCGATGTACATGCTATCGATCAATTCATATTCATAAAAAATATGCCAGCTATCGCTAATCGGCGAAATGAAATCCTTGCCAAGGATGTTCAGATAATTTTGATAAAAATTATATTCCTGAAATGTTGAACCTAATACTTGCGACAGTAAACTACCATCATCCATGCCAATACCTTCAACCTTTACGGCTTTTATAACTTCTTTTGATACCGTTGGATTGGTTCTGTAGTAATAATCAGAAACGGTTTCAGACATCAATACCGGAATCATCGGTTTTCCGTCTGAATCTTTTAACCCTTTCATGCTGTCAAGCACACCGGCAACCTGCTGCATGATTTTCTTCTCACGCAGTTCGTCGCTGATATTGTTTACATATATTTCTGTGCGGTTATAGGTTTCATATTCATAACCGCTGAGCTTACGTTTATCGTTTGCATTTTTATGATCAACCACAGACCGTAAAATACGATAGGCCGGATTTTCATGTGGAGTAACAACAATTTCGTCTCCTGTAAACTCTTCACTCAGGAGAATTTTTAATACGACCACGGATTTATTTTTGGGCAATGCAATAACCTGGGTTGCATAGCCCATACTACTCACCCAGACTGAATCCTGGTAAAAAGGCAGCGTCAATTCAAAGGTTCCGTCGTAATCCGATGCGGTGCCAAATGATGTACCTTTCACATAAATAGTAGCAAAGGGAATGGAGTCTTTAGAAATAGAGTCCTGTACAATACCTTTTACTGTAATGCTTTGTGCACACAGTTCTGAATAAAAAAAAGAAAACAGAAAGAGTGTAAGGAAAAAAAACTTTTTATAAAAACATTCCAAGCGATCGCTAAACAGGTTTATTTTTAGTTTAGATATCCTCTTAAACAATGCCTTGAAAAATATATCTACCAACTTGAATTTCTATTGAATGACTAATTTTATACAGAGTTACATAAAATTAGAAAAAAAAGGGCTCATTCAATCATAAAACGCAATTATTCTTTAGGCCTATTTGTTAACAGATCGATTAGCTCCTTGTATTCAGCAGCATTATGTGCATCGCAACCTTTGACTTTAATGTCGTTAAACTTGGACGTTGTATGTACTGTAATTTCAGAAGATGGCAACAGAGTCTCTTCTCTAACAGTGATTCCGGTTATCTCACTATATTTCAAACTTTCAATAAACGGATCTCCATGCCTTCCTATTCCAACATAGTATACACGTTGGTCTGTGGTAACAATGAAGCCAATGGTATTTTTAATAGAACCTTCCAAAAAATACAGAATAGTTTCCTCAGGTTTAAGGCTTTTAAGGAAAATATCGAAAGCAATAGCGGCTGTTTGGGGTACGTAACCTAATTGCGTTAATCTGGTATTGATTTTTTCTTCTATTTTCATACTTTTCTCGCTCAAGTTAGTATATCCAGTTATACGGTTACCTTTTTTAAAGGTTTAGTATTAAATATGATTTACTAATTAAAATTCAATTCAATTGTAGATCCAGCCGCGTATCCATCGTCCTTTTTCGACTTATCCACAGTAGTTTTTGCCTCCAGACGGGAAATAGAGTTAATTTTATTCGTCCCGAGCTTGCTTCCAATTGATTTCCAACCCTTTATTTCTGAAAATTCATCCATAGAAACAATCATAGTCGGATTGGTTACATATTTACCTTTTGCAAAATCAATCTTGATTTTAGGCTTATTATCGGTCGAAACAAACAATACATGGTTCCCCTTTCCTTCCGGAATAAATGCAAAACGTTTGCTGATGGTTGTTGTCTCCAACTTGAATCTTTTGATATAATATGTTTTAGACGGTACATCCAGATACAGCGCTGAAATGATACTCTCAGAATTGTATTTTTCTATGAAAAGCAATTGTTCAGCATCATAACGGTTTGTCAGTTCATAACCTGTGACCTCATAATTACCGTCTTTATAGATAGCCAGAATTTTTTCTTCCGGAGAGAAAGTGCCAATCAGTTTACCTTTACTATCGGTATTTAAACGACCTACAGTATCATCATACCAGATTTCAGTACCTGAAAGGGTTGATTCCCCTGCCGTTTTAAAGGCGATCTTTTTAACCGGATATTTGGTCAGGATATTTCCTTGTGTATCTCTTCCTTTAATTTCCACTTCACTGAAATCAAAATCAAAGACTTTGATTTTCGCTTTAGTCGAAGGTGTTAATGTTACAGTAACCGTTTCCGCCTCTCCGTTTGGATTCGCAGAAAAGTACAATACCTTGGATGCTTTGTTCGCTTTAACCAACGGATACTCTTTTTCACGGGTAACACCAAGTACATTGAAACGCTTCACCATCGTGTTGCCGCTTGCGCCATCCAGAGAGATCAGGTTGTATACCATACGTTCATCTCCTTTTCTGAAAATCCCTGCGTATAGAATATCTTTTCCAACGAATACTTTTTCACCGATCTTTTTCACTACGCAAATACCATCGCGACGGAAAACGATTACATCATCAATGTCCGAACAGTCGCATACGTATTCATCTTTCTTCAACCCAAAGCCAATGAAACCTTCAGCCCGGTTGATGTATAGTTTCTGATTGTTCGCAGCCACAACGGTTGCATTGATCACATCAAATGTTTTGATCTCTGTTTTACGCTCTCTCCCTTTGCCATATTTCTTCAACAGTTCAGCATAGTAA
Organism: Cytophagaceae bacterium; assembly: GCA_021151805.1. Lineage (GTDB taxonomy): Bacteria > Bacteroidota > Bacteroidia > Cytophagales > Cytophagaceae > Cytophaga. The sequence continues at coordinate 8,805 of JAGKWN010000081.1, forward strand.
GCAATAGAGTAGTCAATGATGTTTGCCAGGTTGTGTTCAACTTTAGCCAATTCACTTGAGTAACCACGCATCAATTCATCTGCTTTGAATGAATCGAATTTTGAAATACGTTTGATTCGGATCTCTGTCAAACGAACGATGTCATCTGTGGTAATGGTTCTGTAGAATTGTTTTTTGTAAGGATTCAAACCTTTGTCAATGGTCAGAAGAACATCTTCCCATGTTTCGCAATCCTCAATTTTGCGGTATATTCTGTTTTCGATAAATATCTTTTCAAGAGAAGAAAATAAAATTTTCTCCTGCAGTTCATTTCTGCGGATCTCCAGTTCCTGTCTTAGCAAGTCTACCGTCTGACGCGTGCAGATACGCAGAATTTCATGTACACTTAAGAAGTTCGGCTTTTCCTCTACGATCACACAGGCATTCGGAGATATAGAACTTTCACATTCTGTAAAGGCATACAAGGCATCAATAGTAATACCAGGATCTGTACCCGGAAGCAACTGAACCTGAATCTCTACTTCTTTAGCAGTATTGTCAATAACCTTCTTGATTTTGATCTTACCGGTATCATTGGCTTTAACAATGGATTCGATCAGTGAAGTGGTGGTTGTCCCGAATGGAATATCTTTGATAACCAGCGTCTTTTTATCAAGCTCTTCGATACGGGCACGCACACGTACACGGCTTCCTTTCTGGCCTTCATTGTAATTGGTAACATCAATGAATCCTCCGGTTGCAAAATCCGGATAGATTTCAAATTTCTTATTTTTAAGAACAGCGATGGAAGCCTCGATCAACTCACAGAAATTGTGGGGCAATACTTTGGTAGATAAACCTACCGCAATACCTTCAACGCCCTGTGCCAGCAGCAACGGGAATTTAACCGGCAATGTGATCGGTTCTTTCTTACGGCCGTCGTACGATGCCTGCCATTCGGTAGTATCTTCGTTGAATACAACATCCAACGCAAATTTTGATAAACGACCTTCGATGTATCGTGGTGCAGCAGCGCTATCACCTGTGCGGATATCCCCCCAGTTCCCCTGTGGTTCGATCAGCAGGTCTTTCTGTCCCATGTTCACGATGGCATCTCCGATGGAAGCATCACCGTGTGGGTGGTACTGCATAGTAGATCCGATGACATTGGCAATCTTGTTAAACCTGCCGTCGTCCATTACCTTCATGGCATGAAGAATTCTTCGCTGAACAGGTTTTAATCCATCGTTAATATGCGGAACTGCACGTTCCAGAATAACATAAGAGGCATATTCCAAAAACCAGTTTTCGTATAAACCGTTAACATGCACAACGTCATGTATATGTTCGTTTTCAGATTGCTCTTCGGATGAATTATTAGTAATATCTTTTGCCATTTCTTTGGAAATACCTTAAATCGAATACTAAATTTACTCAATTATAACTTTCGAATCTATCTCATGTGGAAAACTAAGAAATTTTACCTCCTGCTGGTCATAAGTGCAGCAAGCCTGCTTGTATCCTGTAACAGGAACGAAATCAGCTGGATCAAAACATCAGACTGGAAAAAAGATTATAAAGGTTGCGATGGATATAGAAAATCTCTAATCCCTGTAATTGAGCAACGTAAAGACGAATTACTGGATAAAACGGATGCTTTTTTCTTTCATACACTGGGAAAAGCCAACCGCGTATCGTACAGCGAACGTGGAAAAAAAATCTTTTACTACTACCTTACGCCCGGTGCACAGTGTGATAAAATGTCTGGCAAAACCAATTGTTTAACTGTTGAATTTGAAGCTTTAGGCACTTCCAGAATGATTTACCTGGAAGAAATATAATCCGATTCTTATTGAATTAAACCCGCGGAAGTATAATCGTAAATTCGGTTCCTTCGTCTACCTTACTGCTTACATCAATGCTACCGCCTAATTTAACAACGGCCTTCTTAACAATATACAAACCTAAGCCGGTATCGTCCTTGGATTCTGTATTCCCCCGATAAAACATATTAAAGATCTTTGGCAAGATAGATTCGGGTATACCAAGACCATTATCTTTAAAGCGAATCCGGATATTACTCTCCCACTCTTCAATACGAATCTCCAGATGCAGATTTCTTTCCCGGTCACGATACTTTAATGAGTTTTCGAATATATTCTGATAGATGGATTTGATTGAAAAATTATCCGATTCAAAAGGCTTTGCTAACAGATTCTGATATACAATCTCCACATGCTGTAAACCGGTGCTGCTTACAAAGCGCTCCACGATATTGGCATGAATGAGATCAAAATTAATTTCAGATTGCGGTAGAATCTGATTTTGAATTTTTGTAACCGAATTTAAATCTGAAATATTTGATTCCAGATTCGACAATTTCTTTTTTATCAGCTCAAACAATTGCTTTTTATCACTGGCATCATCTGTCAAGCCCAGGTTACACAAACCATCAATTGTACGCAGCGGTCCTCTCAGGTCATGCGACGCACTGTATAAAAATAAATTCAGTTCTTCAGATTTTTCTTCCAGTTGCTTATTTTTTTCTTCGATCTGATACGTTCTGCGCTGTACTTCCAGCTCCAGTTTGTTATTCATTTGTGTCGTTAACGTATTCTCAAGCTTGATGCGCTTGAACCGTTCAGTAAGAGCCAATGTCATGAAAATACTCTCACATGCTATTCCATAATACAAAACAAAAAACCCGAAGCCACTGATACTGCTGAAAGCAACAACCGATAAATAATAAATGATATAGGATATTGTCAAAAGTACCAATCCTATAATCATGAATTTCGTATCAGAATTATTTTTCTTATACGAATAAATAGCGATTGCCGAACAAAACAATAATGCGAACAATTCAAAATGAAACGTGATGAGTGTGCTATCCTGGAACATGACAACAGCGTATATGAGCCGCAGAAAAATAATTGCTTTTACCAGCTTAAATATTCTTTTATTCAACGATGCTTTAAAATAATAATATGTGTAGAGCAATAAGAATATAGCCAAAGCCGTGCGGGCAATATTTTTAAAAATCTCTGAATACTCCGTATAATAAGGTGTTAAAAAGAAACCCATGCCATCCCGGTAAGCCATGTGAATGATCTGCGAAAGAATAAACAGGCAATAATATAAAACTACTTTTTCTTTCAGAATGGTGTAATAAAAAATATTATAGATCAGCACAAAAAGCATGAAGCCATAAAAGAGTCCAAACTCTAAGTTTTCTTTTAAAAACGACGAAGCAAATTTTTCTGAAGAATAAAGTGCAAACTCATAATAAAAAGATGAATTATTTTTTAAGCGAATGAAATATTGCTTTGTTTCATTAGGCTTAATACTAACGCTGAATACCGGCTGCTTATGTTCGATCAAACGGTCATATAAACTTTGATCATTCCTGAATGGGGTGATCTTCTCAACACCATTTTGAACTTCAACAAAATCAATTTCATTCAAGGTGAAATTATACGAAACCACATACCAGTTTATATTTTCTGCTGTTGCATTATGAATTTTAAACGTATACCAGTAACTGAAATCTGTATTCTTATTTGTAAAATATTTTGTTGATAAGCGGTGCTCGGTTTTATTTACCGGGTTCCATAATCTTGAAAAGCTACTGTCTATATGCACAATACCTGTAGAATCCGTTATCTGTATGGGTTCTAAAGCAGCAGCCGGAGATGCATAGGAGGATATGAATAAAAAAGCAAAAACGATCTGAAGATTCAATGCTCGTTTTATATATGTATGCTTACCTGAACTCATGAATACCATGTTTATTGAATCAGTTTGCAAGCATTTCTGCAACCTTTGTTTCCCAGGCTTTCTGCTTATCCAAAAGAACGCCATGATTGGTTTCTTCATCATACTTCAATTGAAATGCCCGCCACTCTTTCAATAATTTTGAAGACTCGGTATTGATTGTACCATCACGAATCGTTTGTTCACTTACAATTTCATTAAGTCTCTTCCGGATGATACGTGTATAAAGTTCTGTTATATCAAAATGCAATTGTTCATGCGCCAGCAGTTGAGCCGAAGTTTTATTTTTTGACCAGGATAATTTTGAATCAAAATAATTCTTCACTTCTATAGAAGCTTTTCCATCAATAAACGACGCATTCATCTGAATATCCGTATATGTTAAAGCTGCGGCTGACATCGTTTTTACAGGTTTTCCATTAAAATCATTCCAGGTCAGTTTTCTGTTTTTCGACCATGGAAATTGTGTTTCATTTAATGAAAAACCACCCAATAAATTAAAGAGAAATGTAACCGCCAGCAGTAATATCTTCATCCCGGTAATAAATTATATTAGCTAAAGTTAATGAAAGCAAACGACTTATAAATGCTCTCTACTTAACGCAGCAACCCAAATGCTATTGCAACGACCGTCACATTCCCTCAGGTTTGAATACTGAGATCTAAATTCATTCTTTTGAAATAACATATATTACTGAAAAACAAATAAATGCAACATAAAAAGCCCTGACAATTTAAATTTGCCAGGGCTTTTTATAAGAAAAATAAAAGTTTTATTTCACAATCGTTACACTTCCTTCAAGCTTATATGGACCTTTAAATTCCTGCGAATCTCCTTCATAGGTGATCACCCACGGATAAACGCCAATAGGCATTATTTCACCTTTATAAACACCATCCCAATAAGAATCCTTATCTATACTTTCAAAAATGATTTCTCCCCAACGGTTAAAGATTAATAATTTAAATGTGCCAATATGTATGCCATAGGTGTTGAACTGGTCATTTGTACCATCATGATTCGGACTGAAGGCATCTGCAACAAACAGTTTCGGCGGACATAATTCTCTCACTGTAGTTTTAGCGGTACTTGAACAATTCACATCACTGGTAACTGTTATAGAATAAACACCCTCGCTTTTAACTTTTATGGATTGTGTTGTTTCTCCGCCCGGGCCCCATAAATAAGCATAAGCAGGACTCGATTCCAAAATAACTTCCCCATCAGATTCCGGACAGAATTTATAAACCGACGGTATCGTTACAACCGGGAATGGATGGATCTGAACATCCATTTCTGAATTTCCTGTACAATTTTCTGCAGATACCTGTAACTCATATTTACCTGCCTTATCAATTTTAATTTGAGATGCAGTAGATATTACAGCACTGTTAAATTTCCATTCATAGCTCAACGGATATGCACTCAGGTCTCCGGCATTATCTGGCAAACCATCAAGCATAAAATATTTATCGCCGCAGATACTCGTATCTGACAATGACAATACCGGATCTGGAATACCGGTTACCAAAAAGCTATCTTCTGCCGAACAGTTGTTGGCATCTGTAACTGAGATATAATACTTGTTCAATCCTGCAACGACATTAATAGAATTTCTATTTGAACTTCCCGGGAGGATCACTCCATTGTTTTGCCACACATAATATGCATTGGGCAGATTGGTTGTTGTTACAGAGATCGATGTCTGTTCACAGGATTTAAATGCATCAGGAGTAACAAGCTCGGGATTTTTGAATACATCCGTTACATCCGTTGCTATACAGCCGCCACGTGTATAGGTTATGCTGTATTTACCTTTGTCGGTAACATTTAATGTATACCCATTCTCTTCCGATAAAATAACATTGTCTTTTTTCCATACAGGCAATTCCGGTGCCGGATCCGGAATAACCGGATTCGCGTTCAATGTCATTCCGTTCGTAATACAGAACGGCCCTCCCAAGGCAAATACCGGTGGCTTGAACGCATCAACTTCAACGGTATCTTTATTGCTGCATCCATAAGAATTAACGGCCTTTATGATCAGCATACTGTCCGTATCAGCAACCACTGTAACCGTTGGAGTAGCTGATAAGGTTGTACCATTTTTATTCGTCCAGGTAAATGTATCTCCGGCTCCTGCAATGGCTGTAAACGTAACAGAAGCACCATTACAAACAATCGTATCCTTTCCTGCATCAACAACAGGTAACTTATGAAAACGAATCACCACATTATCCGAAACAGCATTACATGGTGCATTGCTGATAGAGGTCATTTTCAGAATGACACTGTCAGATTCAATTTCAGTAGCAGTAGGATGATAGGCTGTATTCAGAGATGTTGGTTGTGTAAAGTAGCCGGCCCCACCGGTCCATTTATAACTCATCGCATTGGACCCATTGCCGGTCAATGATATTGAGGCTGCCTGATCTGCACATAAGTCCTGGTCAATACCGGCATCAACTGTTGGTGGTTGTACAAATTCAATCTGTAAATTCTGGGAAACGTTTGCACATGGGGTTTTACCATCTACTTCAATCAATAAATCCGCAGTACCAGCAGCCATCTCCGCGGCCGAAGGTGTGTACCTAGTCGTTAAGGCATTGCTGGCAGAGAAAACACCACTACCGCCCGACCATATTACCGTTGAGTAATTGGAAGCCGTTGCCTGTAAGGTAACAAAAGAAGTAGTTGTACAGATTTTAGGATTTGGATTTACGGTAAGCACCGGCGGCTTGTTCACTATGACCGAACTGGTTGAAGAATCAATACAACCAATCGCATTAGTATAAATGTATTTCAAAGGATATGTTCCCGCTTTTACAGGAGTCAATACACCGGCAGAAGTAACATTAGTTCCTTTAAACACACCACCTGTTGGAGCAACAAGAGTACTTATATCTACAGCTGTACCGCCTTCACATAAAGGGCTTACAATCGGGAACTGAATGACCGGTAGCGTATTTACTGTAAAATCAATTTCTGCTGTGTCGGTGCCTACGGTTGTATATTTAATCACCGCATAAAACTTACTGCCATTGGCCACATTAACTTTGGTTGGATTCGCAATTTTATTGGCATTGCTGGCGGGTTTGGCCGAGTGCCACGACACCACCTGTGCCAAAGCATTATAGGCAGTTATCTTCGTGTTATAGCTTGTTAAATTAATGTTATTTCTGATCTGGGTTCCTTTAATGGACTCACATAAATGATCGGAAATAGGAACCGGCACACATCTTTCCGGAATGGATGTTGATACGGTTACCGGACATGGGTTGTCTGCTACCGGTGTAAGCTTCAAGGTATATTTACCTGATTTGTTCGCAGTAATATTTTGGGTGTTATTCGGCCCTACAATTCCGGGTCCGCTCCATTGGTAAGCAGCAAAATCACTAGGCCCGTATAAGGTAACATCTTCGGCCCCACAAATGGTTGGCGGTATTTTAGTATCCAGGAATGAACACTTTGCATCGACGTATGCATACCCAAGGTGACCACCTCGTGAACAATCAGATGCGATGAATTGAATGGTAACATTTTGCCCTTCCAGTCCCAGTAAAGGAATAGAAACAGTTGTCCAATCCCTGTAGTATAAATTCAGATACTGGTTATCATTATTAGTGTTATTGTCGTTGGGATTATAATTTGGATTCAATACCTGCGAATACGTAAAATTCTGAATAGGAGGTTTGGCAATGGCCGTATAGGATGCACATGGAATCTCTTTACCGTTTTTATCATACATACGCACTCTGAAGTAAGGCCTTTCATAGTCCCCGTGATTGCCCGGATCTTCCAGAACTGCTGCATACCGGTATGTAAAAATATTGTTGGTTGGAGTAACCATGAATGTCTGCTGAATCAATGCAGCATTTCCACCGTTCACATAATTTTCAAGACGTATGGAAAAATTGCCGCCTGGTGCAACCACCGGCAAGGTTGGTATATAGGGATCGACCATAGTAGCATCCATGATGGTATGTCTCGTAGGAACGAAGTTATTAACCAGGTTACATGGAATAACATTCTGGCAGGCATTGCCTGTAAAGCCCTGCCAGCCGGCAGTAGTACCAGACTCAAAATCAACATTCTCACAAGGGCCATTGATAGCTAAAGGCATATTAGGAGATGCAGATTGCTGGATGGCAAATGCTGATTTCTGCTTTAAAAAATCCGGATACGTGCTGATATACCTTTGTGTCATATCATCTACATACTGACCAATATTGTTTTTGGTAATCGTACCGAATTCAACCTGCTTGAAAAAATCCGGTCGCTCGTCGGGGTACTTATACATTAAAAACTTCATAAACAACTCAATATCATCCTGTGATACCTGAGTCTTCGCCATAATGTGTTTACGCATGGCAATCATATCAATCGACTCCCATAAGTCTTCAGCAAGGTGCTTCGGATTTTCATCTGACGGGACTTCCTGAGCGTTCAACCTTAGTGATAAAAAAAGAATTACCAGACAGCCGAAAAAAACTCGAATAGAGTAAATGTACTTCATAGAAATAATATTTTAGTTTACCATCAATTCAGTACTATTTATTACATTGGTAATTTACAAAGAATAAATGTAACATTTACTATTTTATATAGGATTTTCCCACAACGATTTTTTTAGCATCTCTCAGTATCATGCTGAAGCGACTACTTCAAAATATAATTATATACCTGATTATAAATATATTAAAAACTACCAATTATTCATTCGCTTTCTTTGCGCAGGTAAAACAGAAATATTTCATCAAAAAGCTCTTTATACGATAATTCAGCACTTTTTATGTGACATTTAAATATATTTTAATAAAAAATAACATCCACAGAAAAATACAAAAAGCAGAATTCAGTCCCTTTTCCCGATTGTCAATGCATGCAATCCTGATTAACTTGCGGCATGCTTACAAACAGACAACTTTTCCTAGACCACCTGGCACAAACATCCGATTCTCCCCTGGCTCTACAAATTGAAAGAGCTTCAGGCGTATATATGTATGGAGAAAATGACAAACGTTATTTAGATCTGATTTCAGGTATAGGAGTAAGCAACATCGGGCATTGTCACCCAAAAGTTGTTCAGGCGATTCACGAACAAAGTTCAAAATACATGCACCTGATGGTTTATGGAGAATTTATTCAAACCCCTCAGGTAAAACTTGCAGCACAACTGGTTGAAACACTTTCCCCGAATCTGGATGCTGTTTACCTGGTGAATTCAGGCAGTGAAGCCACGGAAGGTGCATTAAAACTGGCGAAACGTTATACTGGTAGAAGAGAAATTATCTCCTGTAAAAATGCCTACCATGGCTCTTCTCATGGCGCCTTAAGTATTATGGGCAATGAATTTTTCAAGCAGGCTTTCCGTCCGTTACTTCCAGGCATTAAACATATTGAATATAATAATCCCGAAGACCTGTCACTTATAACAGAGCAGACTGCAGCTGTTATAGTGGAAACGATCCAGGGTGAAGCCGGCATACGAGTGGCTGATAAGAGTTATATGCAGGCGCTCAGACAACGCTGCAACTATACAGGCACGTTATTGATACTGGATGAAATTCAATGCGGCTTCGGCAGAACGGGTTCTTTCTGGGCATTCGAACAGTATGGCATAATACCTGATATTCTGTTAACTGCCAAAGGCATGGGCGGCGGTATGCCAATCGGTGCATTCATTTCTTCCAAAGAAATTATGAGTGCACTTTCTCACAACCCGGTACTGGGTCACATTACAACGTTCGGTGGGCATCCGGTAAGTTGTGTTGCGGCAAGTGCATGTATAGAAGTAATTCAGGAAGAAAAGCTAACCGAGCATGTAATCAGAAAAGCAGATCTGTTTAAGAAACATTTCAAACACCCGGGCATTAAAGAGATACGTAATGCAGGCCTGATGATGGCTGTAGAGTTTGAATCATATCCGGTGCTGAAAAAAATTATTGATCATGCCATTACCAAAGGCATATTGACAGACTGGTTTTTATTTTGCGATAACTCTATGCGAATCGCACCACCATTGATTATATCAGATGAAGAAATTATAGAAGCCTGCGCAATACTATCAGGCTGTTAATAAAAAATCCCTTCCAGATCTGGAAGG
>JAGKWN010000082.1 GCA_021151805.1 Cytophagaceae bacterium
ACTTTTAATATTATGAAATGGCAAGGCAGACGAGGCAGCGATAATGTAGAAGATCGCAGAGGTTTTTCAGGTGGTACAGTTGCAGTAGGCGGTGGCGTGATTGGCGTAGTATTTTTATTGGTTCAATTATTTCTGGGCGGTGATAGTGCAGAAGTATTAGATCAATTACAGCAGCAAACCCAGCAACCTTCAACCGAGCAACCATTAAGTGCCGCTGATAAAGAGATGGGGGAAATGGTTTCTGTTATGCTGGCTGATAACGAAGATGTATGGAAAAAGATTTTTGAAGAAAATGGTAAAGTATATGTTGAACCCAAATTAGTTTTGTTCAGAACTTCAACAGAGTCCGCATGCGGCAATGCAACTTCATCGATCGGGCCGTTCTATTGTCCGGCTGATCAGAAAGTATATATGGATCTTGACTTTTTTGATGAATTGAAAAATAAGTATGGTGCTGAAGGCGGAGATTTCGCTATTGCATATGTAATCGCTCATGAAGTAGGACATCACGTACAAAATCTGCTAGGTACTTCTGAAAAGATTTACAATGAAAGACAACGCGTCAGCGAAGTAGAATCCAATAAATTATCAGTAGCATTGGAGTTGCAGGCAGATTTTTATGCCGGAGTTTGGGCTCATTATAACCAGCAAATGAATAACGTGTTAGAAGCAGGAGATATAGAAGAAGCGTTAAGTGCTGCCAGTGCAGTTGGAGATGATCACTTGCAAAAGCTTGCCCGTGGCTATGTTCAGCCGGATGGCTTTACGCACGGAAGTTCGGAACAGCGTGTTTATTGGTTCAAGCGCGGATTTGAAACCGGTGACATTTCAAAGGGAAATACATTTAAAGAAATCCTTTAACATTTCAATACATTAAAACTACATGCAGTCTATTAAGAATTTCCTTTTAAGTTTTTTTATTCTTGTTTTTACTATTGATGCTCCGGCTCAATCGGAGCTTGGAACAAAGGTGCAGGCAATATTGGCTGATAGCATACTTAAAACAGCTCAGATTGGTGTTTCAATTCGAAACAACCAAACCAATAAAATTGTATTTGAACAGAATGGAAATAAATCCTTTACACCTGCTTCCAACCTCAAGCTTGTAACGACAGCGGCTGCGCTAACTTTGTTAGGGCCGGAGTATCGCTTCATTACTAAAGTAAATCATTCCGGCAGCATAACGTCTGCTGGAGAGTTGACCGGTGTTTTATTATTAAAAGGCAGTGGAGATCCTACACTGGGTTCAAACAAAATGGTAAGTGTTACTAGTTACCAGACGCTTATTCAGAATTGGGTGGCAGTACTGAAGTCAAAAGGTGTAAAAGAGTTTAAAGGGATATTTATTATCGATGCTACACACTTTGAATATAATGCTGTGCCTAACGATTATACCTGGGGGGATATTGGTAATTATTATGGCGCAGGAAGTTTTGGTTTTAATATGAATGAAAACCAGTATAGTATCACTTTAAAGCCCGGCGAAAAGATTGGAGATCCTGTTTCTGTAATTTCTATTGTTCCGAAAGATACATCCTGGAAATATAGCAATGCAATTTATACTGGTGCGGTAGGTTCCGGTGATCAGACAATATTTTATTCTTCTCCTTACAATCCGCAGATCTATGCACAAGGTACTGTGCCAATTGGGAAGTCATCAACAGTGAAAGGCAGTATTCCTAATCCATCTGATTTATTTGCTCAGCTGTTTATAGAAGAAATGAAATTGCAGGGAATAAAATGGTCGGGTGATTATAAGATATTAAAACCTGGAGAAACAATTGTAGGTACAGATCAATGGAATACGTTGATTGAATACCAATCACCAACGCTTAAAGAAATAGCAACCTATACAAATCTTATCAGCAATAATCTTTATGCAGAATGCATGTTGAAGGAAATTGGCTTTAAAACGCGTGGTGTTGGTTCTGTTGCTGCTGGAACAAATGAAGTTAAAAAATATTTGTCTCGCCAAGGGATTGATACAACAGGCTTGATTCTGAAAGACGGATCAGGCATGTCCCCGTTTAACTCTATTTCACCCAATCAACTTACACTGTTATTGAGTAAGCAATCATCTAATCTGAATTTGATGTCCTGTATTCCGGTTGCGGGTAAGGATGGTACAGTGTCGCATATCTGCAAAGAAACAGGTGGGAAGGTGCGCGTTAAGAGTGGCACCATGAGCGGTACAGTTTGTTATAGCGGATATGTACAAAGCCTTTCAGGAACACAATATGCTGTATCTTTGCTGGTGAATAAACACGATGCCAAAACATGGAACGTACAGAAGGTATTGGAGAAAGTATTGCAGCAGGTATATCAGCAATAAAAGAAATTAAATAAGAAGAGCTCATCAATTGATGAGCTCTTCTTATTTTTTATGTCTATTAATTAAAAATCCAGTTCTTCGTTTTCTGTCTTAGGGAATAGCCAAGAGGCTAAGATTGATAAGCCTAATGCTAATACCACAAAGCTTAGTGCAAATTTATGAGGTATTGGATACCACGCATGAATTAATAGTTTAAAGCCTACAAACGACAGGATTACCGCTAAACCATAGTTGATATAATGGAATAGTTTAATAACGCTGGACAGAGCAAAATACAGGGATCTTAAACCAAGTAAAGCAAATACATTTGAGGTATATACAATAAACGTATCAGTTGTAATTCCTAAAATAGTTGGAATTGAATCTACGGCAAAAACAACGTCAGTACTTTCGACAATCAATACAACAATAAAGAGTGGTGTTGCATAAAGGATACCTTCTTTACGTACAAAGAATTTGTCACCTTCGTAGTTTTTTGTAACCCGAATCAGTTTGTTGGTTAATTTAAGAATGATGTTGTTTTCCGGATCAATCTCATCATCATCACTTGAAAAGAGCATTTTCACACCTGTATAGATCAGGAATACTCCCAAAATGTAAAGCAACCAATCAAAGTGTTCAATGAGTTCAATACCAACAATAATAAACAAGCCTCTTAATACCAATGCACCAATGATTCCCCAGAATAAGACTTTACGCTGATACTCCGCAGGAACACGGAAATAACTGAAAATAAGCATGAATACAAATAGGTTGTCAACGCTTAACGATTCTTCAATGATGTAGCCTGTGAAAAACAGTTCGGCAGCTTCCTGACCTTTCCAAAAATATACAAAAACATTAAATGCTAAGGCTAGTCCCACCCAAAAGGCACTCCACTTTAACGCAGACTTAGTAGTTACAACCTTATTTCCTTTATTAAATACGAATAAATCTAATATAAGTAGTGTTAAGATACATATATTGAAAATTATCCAAAATGAAGCTTCACTGTTCATAAATAATAATACCTTGCCTATTCAATCAATTACAATTATACTCTAATATTTTCTTCCTTCCATGCTTTATTACGAAATAAATCACAGAATAAGTATAATGTTAAGATTGTGAATCATTTACAGGGTTCTCTTTTGCCCGTTTCCGTTCTTTAATATATGTTACAACAACAGGTATCCAGGTTATGATAACGATGCCTATGATAATTTGTTCCAGGTAATCTTTCGAAGAAGGGAATATACGGCCTAATAAATACCCGCCATAAACCAGTGTAACTACCCATAATGTTCCACCAATCAGGTTGTACAAGACAAATTTACCAAACGGATAGCGGATAATACCAGCGAAGATAGGGGCAAACGTGCGGATGATGGGTAAGAATCTGGCCATGATTAGAGCCACTGCGCCATAACGAACGAAGAAAGCTTCAGCTGCGAACATATATTTCTTTTTAAAAAATAAAGAATCGCTTTTCATGAATAAGGTACTCCCGGTTTTTAAACCAAAATAATATCCAACGAAGCTTCCCAGGTAGGCAGCTACTGAAATGGTACTTAACAGGATTTCAATTCTTACATCAAATTTACCGGTGGAAGCTAATAAGCCTGTAGTAAATAGCAATGTATCTCCCGGTAAAAAGAACCCGAAGAATAACCCGTTCTCGGCAAAAATAATAAGGAGGATTACGATTAATCCTCCTTTAATTATGACTTCCGGGTCTGTACAATTGTGGTATAATTCTATCAGTGAATTCATCTATAGTTTCATTCCGATCTGTACAAGCATATCCGGAAGCGTTCCGATTAAAATTACCAGTACAGAAAGTATTATTAAAATTACACTTGCAAGACTAAAGCTGTTAGTTGAAGTGGAAGCATGGTCAGCTTCGCCTCCATACATGCTGATGATCGTTTTGAAGTAGTAGTATACACTGATTAATGATCCAAGAATAGCAATCAATACTAAATACATTTTCCCGTCATTGATCACTTCAGTAAATAAAAAGAACTTACCGAAGAAACCTGCAGCTGGTGGAATACCTGCTAGTGAAAGCAAGGCTACTACCATAGCAAACGCCTGTAAAGGATTTGATTTTGCCAGACCTGCAAAGTTTTCAATACTGGCATCCCCTTTTGATTTTTCTACTTCACCAACAATATACATCGCAATTAAGTTGGCTGCTGCATAACCTGCAAGATAAACGAACAAAGAAGATTTACCTTCAATGGTTAATGTAGGGAAAACCATAAGCATATATCCAGCTTGAGCAACCCCTGAAAATGCAAGCATTCTCTTTACATTGTTCTGGTAAGAAGCCGCCAGGTTACCAACAAGTATTGTGGCTGCAGAAAGTCCCACAAACATATTTCCTAAATAATGAGGGATGCTATCAAATGTGCTGTCAAGCATTAAGTAGAATGCACCGAATGCTGCAACTTTCACAAACGTTGACATAAATGCTGTAATAAATGTAGGAGCACCTCCGTAAACATCCGGCACCCAGAAGTGGAATGGAACAGCTGAAACTTTAAAGGCAAAAGCAATTGAAAGTAATGTAATTCCTACAAAGAACATTGTATCAGCAGGTGCCTTTTGAGCAATAGTAGCAAAGTCAAATGAAGCTGTTGAACCATATATCAAAGCCATCCCCAGCAACATGATACCTGTTGCAAATGAACCAAGCATGAAATATTTGATAGAAGATTCTACTGAACGCAAATCCTTTTTTCTGCTTCCAGCAAGAATATAAAGAGGAATAGAAAGAATTTCAACTCCCAGGAATAACATAGACATGTTCGTGAATGAAACAAGAATCAAACCACCAACAGTAGAAAATAGGATTAGTGCATAATGATCACCCTGGTTAAATGCTCCTTCGCTGTATGAAGAACGGGTAAGAATAAACCAAAAGAATACAACTGTAATCAACAGTGATCCGAAAGCAATTGAATAATTGTTATGATTTAACATACCATAGTGCATCTCCGGATTGTTCCAGAATGAACAGATGTTATATCCTAAAATCCCAACTAAGGAAATAAGTATAAGTGGATAAATAAGTTTCTTTAGACCAATGAATTCAGACATCATTGTCAAAATACCTAATACAGATATAAGAATTATTGCGTTCATATTCCTTTTAATGTTCTCTTAGTTTGCTACAGGGATTGAATTATTTACAGCATGTAAAATTTCATTTACAGCAGGTTCGGTCAGCCCTAAGATTAAATTCGGAAACAAACCAAAAACAAAAATTACAATCACGATTGGTATTAGTATACTCTTTTCTAAGAGTGATAAATCTTTTACACTATTGAATTCAGGTTTAGCTTCACCCAACATGATTTTTTGGTAAGAGCTAAGCATGTATACTGCACCTAAGATGATGGTTAAACCTGCAACAGCCGTTATATATGGATTGTAATTGAACAAACCTACAAATAACAGGAATTCACCAACGAAACCGTTTGTTGAAGGTAAGGCAACACTTGCCATCATAATAACCACAAAGAATACTGCAAACTGTGGCATCTGATTTCTTAATCCACCAAGCTTAGCTATTTCCAATGTGCCGGTACGATTCAATAGAATTTCAACCACGAATAATATACCTACTACGTTTACACCGTGCGCCAGCATTTGCGCAACAACACCCTGAAGACCTTCAGTTGAATTGGAGAATAAACCTGCTGCAATCAAACCAACGTGTGCAATAGATACATAAGCAATCAATGTTTTATAATTGGATTGCTTGATAGCAATGATCGATGCATAGATGATCCCTATAACTGACAGTAATACAGCCAGCCAACCCCATTCCATTAAAGCAGTAGGGAGGATTGGAAGGATCCAGCGGATGACTCCATAAATACCCATCTTAAGCATGATGCCACTTAGTAGCATAGTACCAGGAACTGGCGCACTTGTATATGTTGACGGTTGCCAGGTATGGAAAGGGAAGATGGGCATTTTGATTGCGAATGCAAGAAATAAGCCAGCAAAAATACATGACTGTTCACATGCACTTAAATTTACTAAATAAATATTTTCGATCGCAAATGATCTGACTTCTGCTGATAGATACAGGTAGATAATAGCAGCAAGCATTAGCAAACTACCAAATAAGGTATAGATGAAAAACTTAAATGTAACAAACTTACGGTTTTCATCACCCCACAATAAACATATAAAGTAGATTGGGATTAATGCTAATTCCCAGAAGATATAGAACAGGAATAAGTCTTTAGATGTAAAGACACCAATTAATGCAGACTGCATAATCAGGGCCAATACATAGAATAACTTTTTATCTTTTAACGGTCCTAGTAAAGACGATAGTAAAATTAAAGGCAACAGGAAGGTTGTTAGTAAAACCAATGCCAGACTGATGCCATCCATTCCTACCGCATACTGGATACCTAATGATGAAATCCATGGTTGTACCTCGCGGAAGTTCCATCCTTCAGCAGTATTGAAATGTAAATAAGCATAGATTGCGATTGCAAACTCAACAAGTGTTGCAATGATTCCTACTGTTGGTGCCATACGTTGGCCAGCAATAAATACAATCAATGCTGCAACAAGAGGGAAGAATATTAAAAGCGTAGTAATCATGTCTACAGATGTATTACAGTACTAGTTTAAGAACAGTATTAGATTAATAAATAAGATAATGACAATGCCAAATACCATGAAGATTGCATAGATATTTACATCCCCCGATTGAATAAACCGGATTGTTTTGCCGCTCCATTGTACAGACTTTCCTGTAAAGTTTACAATACGGTCAATGAAGAGCTTTTCTAATACCTTGCTGCTGAAATCAGAAAGGAAGGCCAACGGTTTAACAATGACTGCATCATAGATTTCATCTACATAGAATTTATTGTATGAAAGTTTATCAAGGAATGAAAGCTCTGAGTCTGACGCAGCAGGCATTGTCTTTTTAGAAACATACAATACATAGGTTGTCAGGATAACTAAGACTACTAACGTCAGGGCAACACCCATCAATAGGAATTCTGTGGATGCAGGAATATGAGAAGCTTCAGGTAAAGCAATGTTTGCAGCAGCTAAATAGTGACTGAACCAGTTGTGACCACCCAATACATGGGGTACATCAATGAAACCACTGAATACTGTCAATGCAGCAAGAATCATCAACGGGATCGTCATCAATAACGGAGACTCGTGTAAATGTTCTTTCTGGTGTGTTGTTCCTCTGAATTCACCAAAGAATGTAAGGAACAACATTCTGAACATATAGAATGTTGTAAGCAATGCTGCAAAAACACCTAGGCCCCATTTGATTGGACTAGCTTCGAATGCTAATGCAAGGATTGCATCTTTAGAGAAGAAACCAGCTAAAGGAGGAATACCAGCTATTGCCAGCGTAGCAATTATAAATGTGAAGAATGTAATCGGAAGCTTTTTCATTAAGCCACCCATCTTACGGATATCCTGTTCACCGCCCATGGCATGAATAACGCTACCAGCTCCCAAGAATAATAAAGCTTTAAAGAACGCGTGAGTAGTTACGTGGAATACACCTGCAGTATAACCGCCTAAACCGATCGCCATGAACATGAATCCTAATTGACTCACCGTTGAATAAGCCAGTACTTTTTTAATGTCTGTCTGGGTTAAACCGATAAGTGCGGCAAGGATTGCTGTTGAAGTACCAATAATGTAGATGATGTCAAGCGTACATGGCGCAAGGCTATATAATACGTTTGAACGTGCAATCATATAAATACCTGCCGTAACCATGGTTGCAGCGTGGATCAATGCAGAAACAGGAGTAGGACCTGCCATCGCATCCGGTAACCAAGTGTACAATGGGATCTGAGCACTCTTACCCATAGCACCAACAAACAACAATATCGTTATTGCAAAAATGATTCCTGACGGTTCATTCGGATTAATGATTGTTACTGCCTGATTAAATACTGTTGAATATTCCAGACTTCCGAATTGGTTGTAGATTAAAAGCATACCAAGTAAGAAACCTAAATCACCAATACGATTCATGATGAACGCCTTTTTAGCAGCATCATTGTATGCCTGGTTTTTAAACCAGAAGCCGATCAATAAATAGGAGCAAAGACCAACACCTTCCCAGCCCATGAACATTACTACATAATTCGATCCCATTACCAATAAAAGCATGGAGAATACGAACAGGTTCAGGTAGGAGAAGTACCTCGTTACACCTTCATCATCGTGCATGTAGCTGATTGAATACACATGTATCAAAAAGCCCACACCGGTAATGATTGACATAAACCATACAGATAAATTATCAATCTGGAAAGAAAGCGAAAGATCTAGCTTGCCGGCATGAATCCAGTTTAAAATTTCAACATGTGCAACATTTTCTGGCAATGTACCGCCAATTGCAGCACATAAAAGATTCAGTACAATTATGAAAGAACCTAACAACATAGCGCTGGCAATGTAACCAGAAGCAGCTTTAGGGATATATTTATTAAATAAGCTTAATATCAGAAAACCAAGTAGGGGGAGAGCTGGTATTAGCCAAACAAAATCCATCATGATACAGTTATATTTTATATTACCACTTTAGTTCTTTAAGACTATCAATTTTGATAGAACCGATATGTCTGAAGATCATTACCAATATTGCTAAACCAATAGTGATTTCAGCAGCGGCTACCGCCATGATAAAGAATACAAACACTTGTCCGGATTGATCGTTATGTATCGCTGAAAAATAAACCAATAGTAAGTTTACTGAATTCAACATAAGTTCAATTGACATGAACATTACAAGTATATTTCTTCTGATAAGAACTCCGAAAGCTCCTAACGAAAAAAGTATACAACAAAGCACTAAATATTCAGACATGAGGTTTACTTATTAATAGTCTTTTAAATCTTTTTTACCAAGCATTACTGCACCAATCATTGCAGATAGAAACAATACGGAAGTGATCTCGAATGGAAGCAGGAATTCGTTGAACAGAATTTTACCCAATTCCTGTGCACTGCCGAAATTGTTATCCAGCGTGCTTAAATCAATATGACCTGTTTGCTGTCCTTTCAATAAATAAACCAGAGATATCAGTAATAAGCCACCTGCAACAAATGCAGCCAACTTACTTAAGAATGGTTTACCTGGTTGTGCTGCTGCATCATTTAAGTTTAACATCATGATTACGAACAGGAACAATACCATGATCGCACCAGCGTAAACAATCAGGTTTACAACCGCTAAGAAATCTGCCGATAGAAGCAACATGTGACCTGTGATGCAGGAGAATGTAATTACCAAAGATAATACACTATACACAGGGTTTTTAGAGAGAATCACAAATAAGGCACTGCAAAGTGTAATTCCCGATAAGATATAAAATATGATATTCGCCATTTATAAATTCGTTCGTGTGTGCTTATTTTTTGTACGGCTTGTAAGTCTTCGGGTGAGCACTTGTTCCTAAAGGTTGTACCAACTTGTCTTTTCCATAAATGAAATCTTTACGGTTATATTGTGCGGGCACTAACTCTTCTGTTAAGTATACAGCGTCTTTCGGACAAGCTTCTTCGCATAAGCCGCAGAAGATACATCTAAGCATATTAATCTCGTAAAGAGATGCATATTTTTCTTCTCTGTACAAATGCTCTTCACCTTTTTTGCGTTCATCCGCAATAATGGTAATAGCTTCAGCAGGACAAGAAACTGCGCACAAGCCACAAGCTGTACAGTTTTCTCTTCCTTGCTCATCTCTTTTAAGAATATGTTTTCCTCTGTATACAAAAGAGAACTCACGCTGCTGCTCTGGATACTGAATTGTAGCTTTCTTTTTGAAAAGGTGAGATAGGGTAATTTTCATACCTCCTAATATGGCAGGGATATAAATCCGCTCCATAAAAGTCATCTTCTTATCTACAACTACTTTTGATCTGTTTGTTAATTGCATGACTTTAAGCTTAGAAAATTAATATACATGCACCCGTAATAATGATATTCGCAATTGCCAGCGGTATCATTATTTTCCATCCAAGATTCATTAACTGATCGTAACGGAAACGAGGTAATGTCCATCTTACCCACATGAATAAGAAGATGAATAAGATGATTTTTGTAAAGAAGAACAATGTACCAAGGATCGTAACCATATTCTGATCCAGGTTCAATGTTTCGATGTAAGGGATATCATATCCACCGAAATAGAACGCACTCATTACTGCAGAAGAAATGAACATGTTGATGTATTCTGCGAACAGGTACAAACCAAGTTTCATGGATGAATACTCTGTATGGTATCCACCTACAAGTTCAGCTTCACATTCAGGTAAATCGAAAGGTGTTCTGTTGCATTCTGCAAATGAACATACCATGAAGATAAAGAAACCTAGCGGTTGATATACAATGTTCCACCAATCTGTAGTTTGCTGCTGTACAATCTCACCGATACTCAACGTACCTGTAGTCATGATCAAAGCAATGATTGCAAGCCCCATGGCAATTTCGTAGCTGATCATCTGAGAAGAGGCGCGAATTGCTCCCATTAAAGAGAACTTGTTATTAGATGCCCAGCCACCAATCATTACACCGTACACACCAATGGATACTACAGCGAAAATGTACAATACGCCGATATTGATATCTGTAACCTGTAACGCAACCTGTACACCATTAAAGTCCAGATAGCTTCCCCATGGAATAACGGCGCCTGTTAAACAGGCGGTCATCATGGCAATAGAAGGCCCTAGAATGAACAAAGCTTTATTTGCCGAAGACGGAATGATTTCTTCTTTCATGAAGAATTTAACACCATCTGCCAGCGGTTGTAATAATCCTAGTGGACCCGCTCTGTTTGGACCGATACGATCCTGAAGTAACGCTGAAACCTTACGTTCAGCGTAAGTGCTATACATTGCTATTACCAACGATATTGTAAATACCGCAACAACAACGATTGTTTTTTCAAGCAAAAACTCAACGGGTATTTCCATATCCTATATTCTTCGGTGCTTCAACTTTAATTCCTTTTTGGTATTTGTTCAGTGAAATAACTGAATGGCGGTCGATTGCTCTTGGCCCGTCAATTACCCAGTCACTGATTTTCTTGTGTTCGAAACGGCAGTCGTTACAGATCCATTCCTCTAATTCACCATACTTATCTTTACGACCTGTTACACGGTAAACTTCATTGTCGCTTAACCATACAGTCGTTTTGCCGCTGCATTTTGGACAGTCTCTGTGCGCTTCCATTGGCTTAACAAACCAAACACGTGATTTGAAACGGAAAGTTTTATCTGTTAATGCACCTACCGGACAAACATCAATAACGTTTCCAGAGAAGTCGTTATCAATTACATTTTCTATGTAAGTAGAGATTTCTGCTTTATCACCACGGAACATGATACCGTGTACACGCTTGTCTGTGATTTGATCTGCGGTGAATACACAACGGTAGCAAAGGATGCAACGTGTCATGTGTAACTGTATCTTATCACCGATATCAATACGGTCAAATTTTCTACGCTCTTCTTCGTAACGGGAACGTGCAGCTCCGTGCTCATAAGAAAGGTCCTGTAAATGACATTCCCCTGCCTGATCACACACCGGACAATCGAGCGGGTGATTGATCAATAGGAATTCAACAACACCTTTACGTGCTTCCAGAACTTTAGGCGAAGTTAAGTTTTTAACTACCATACCATCCATAATAGGAGTAGAGCATGATGCTACTAACTTAGGCATCGGACGAGGATCTTTTTCTGATCCCTGAGAAACTTCAACCAAGCACGTTCTGCATTTACCGCCACTACCTTTTAATTTAGAGTAGTAACACATTGCAGGAGGAACTAACGAACCACCGATTTGTCTGGCAGCATTCAGGATTGTTGTTCCTGGTGCTACTTCGGTTGTTTCGCCGTCTATCGTTATTTTGAACAGTTGTGACATAATGTAAGCCTGAAATTAAACTGTTACAGTTTTATAATTTGGAAGGTGAGCCTTGCGGCTATCCTTTACTTTGTTCGGGTATTTAACGTGGTATTCAAATTCTTCTCTGAAGTGACGGATAGCAGCAGCTACCGGCCATGCAGCAGCATCACCCAACGGACAGATAGTGTTACCTTCTATCTTGCCAGCGATTTCAACCAACAAGTCTATATCATGCATGTGACCATGACCGAACTCTAAACGGTGTAATACTTTTTCCATCCAGCCTGTACCTTCACGGCAAGGGCTGCACTGACCACATGATTCGTGGTGATAGAAACGGGCTAGTGTCCATGTATTGTGAACGATACATGTAGTTTCATCCATAGCGATAAAGCCACCTGAACCTAACATTGTACCTGTTGCAAAACCACCGTCCGATAAAGATTCATAGCTCATCAAACGTGGATCGCCAGCTGCATTCTTCATGAATAGTTCTGCAGGTAGAATGGGCACTGAAGAACCTCCGGCAATTACAGCTTTCAATTCATGACCTTTTCTGATTCCACCGCAATATTCATCTGAATTCAGGAATTCATCAACCGGTAAACCTAGATCGATTTCGTATACACCTGGTCTGTTAATATGACCGCATGCAGAAATTAATTTTGTACCAGTGCTTTTTCCGATACCCAGCTTTGCATACTCATCACCACCCATATTAATGATAGGAGTAACAGTTGCAAGTGTTTCAACATTGTTTACAACCGTAGGACAGTTGTAAAGACCCGAAATAGCAGGGAAAGGAGGCTTGATACGAGGATTGCCACGTTTGCCTTCAAGTGATTCGATCAATGCGGTTTCTTCGCCACAGATGTACGCGCCACCACCATTGTTTACGTAGATTTCAAGATTGAATCCTGAACCTAAAATATTGTTGCCAAGGAATCCTGCATTCTTTGCTTCAGCAATAGCCTTTTCAAGAATACCAACAATCCACTTGTATTCACCACGGATATAAATGTATGTGCTGTTCGAACCCAAAGAATAGCTTGACAGAATTAATCCTTCAATTAAGATGTGCGGATTTTTTTCCATCAGGTATCTATCTTTGAATGTGCCCGGCTCGCTTTCATCCGCATTACATACCAGGTATCTTGGGTTATTGGATTTGCGATCCAGGAAACTCCATTTCATACCTGTAGGGAAACCAGCACCACCACGGCCTCTAAGGCCAGACTTTTTAACTTCCTCCATCACGTCGTCAGGAGACATTGTTTTCAAAGCCTTTTCTACTGCTCTATAGCCACCTTTGGAACGGTAAACCTCATAGGTTTCTATTCCTGGTACATTGATGTGTTCAAGTAGTAATTTTGTAGCCATTAGATTGAGTATTTTTTAAATGGATCAAAATCCGGCTGACCAAATACTTCGATGATTTTGTCGATCTTTTCTTTTGTCAGATTCTCATAATAATATGTTCCGATCTGGGCCATTGGAGCGGTTCCGCAAGATCCCATACATTCAACAGCTTTGATGGTAAATCTGCCATCTGTGCTTGTCTCATTCAATTTTATACCAAGCTTGCCTTCTGTGTATTCGATCAACTCTTCAACACCGTTTAAGCAGCATGGACCTGTCTGGCAAAACTCAAACATGCATTTTCCAACAGGTTTCAAATTGTACATGGTGTAGAATGAAGCTACCTCATATACTTCAATAGGGGTAATGTCTAATAGGGAAGCAACATAGTCCATTAATGGAGCACTCAACCAGCCGCCGAACTCATCCTGCGCCATATGCAAAACAGGTAGTAATGCTGATTTTTGTCTGCCTTCCGGATAACGTGTTTTCATTTCCTGAATTTTGTTCAGGCTAGCTTGTGAAAACTGGAATTGGTGTTGTGTTTGTTCCATCCGTTTTTATATAATTAAGCGTCCATTTCACCTGCAATCAGGTTCAGACTACTCATTGTAACAACTGCATCTGAAATTAGCTGACCTTTTACCATCTCAGGATATGCCTGATAATAGATGAAGCAAGGTCTGCGGAAGTGTAATCTGTATGGAGATCTTCCGCCATCACTTACCAGGTAGAAACCTAGTTCACCGTTAGCGCCTTCGATTGAATGGTAAACTTCACCCTTAGGGATTTCAGTTTCTCCCATAACAATTTTGAAGTGATAGATCAATGCTTCCATTTGAGAGTATACATCTTCTTTTGGAGGAAGATAGAAGTCTGGAACTTCTGCATGGAATACACCTTTAGGTAAAGCTTTAATTTTTTCCATCGCCTGACGGATAATGCTTAGACTTTCCCACATTTCTTTATTACGAACCATGAAGCGGTCGTATGTATCACCATTGATACCGATAGGTATCGTGAAATCAAAATCCTGATAAGAGCTGTATGGAGACGTAACACGCACGTCGTAATCAACACCAGCTGCTCTTAAGTTCGGGCCTGTGAAGCCGTAGTTTAAAGCGCGCTCGCCAGTGATAGCACCCGTACCGATTGTTCTATCCATGAAAATCCTGTTTCTGTTGAACAGGTTTTCAAACTCTTTTAATACTGCCGGGTAATCTGCAAGGAATTTGTCAATCTTGCGCATCGCAATGTCATTGAAATCTCTTTCAAAGCCACCAATACGCCCCATGTTTGTTGTCAGACGGGCGCCACAGATCTCTTCAAATATTTCATAGATCTGTTCACGCGATTGCATGATGTATAAGAAACCTGTAAAGGCTCCTGTGTCAACACCAAGAATTGAATTACAGATAAGGTGATCGGCAATTCGTGATAATTCCATAATTACCACACGCATGTATTCAACACGCTTCGGTAGTTCAATACCGGCAAGCTTTTCAACCGTCATGTGCCATCCCATATTGTTGATAGGAGATGAACAGTAGTTCATGCGGTCTGTAAGTGTTGTGATCTGATAAAATGCTCTGCGTTCAGCAATTTTTTCAAATGCTCTGTGTATATAGCCAACAGTAGGAACGGCATCCATGATGCGTTCACCATCCATTTTTAATATATTCTGAAATACGCCGTGGGTTGCAGGGTGAGTAGGACCTAGATTTAACGTGGTTAAATGGTCAGTGTCCATGTGGTCAAGTTCCTGCTTATTTCCGCCTGTAGTGATCATGTGTATATCGATTATCTACCAAAGAAAGAATCATCTTTATCGTGACGTGTTGGATCTTCCAACGCGTATTCTTTTCTCATCGGGTGATACCCAAGATCATCCACATTTAAGATGCGGATCAGATTCGGGTGACCTGTGAAGATTATACCAAAGAAATCATATGTTTCTCTTTCCATCCAGTTAGCAGACTGGAATAAAGTAGTTGCAGAATCAATGTAAGGATCTGCTTTAGGGAAGAATGCTTTAACACGGATGCGAACATTCTCAGGTAAATTATGCAGGTGGTAAACAACCCCTAACAAATCTTCTCCGCCTGGATAATGTACACCGGTTAAATCAGTTAAAAAAGTAAAACCTAATGATGGTTCGCTGTAAAGAAAATTCAACACGTTCATGTTGTAAGTTCTTTCAACAGTTATGGTAAGCATACCATAAGATTCTTCAGTAGAAATTATTTTGTCATCAAAACGATTTTTAAGAGAATCTATGATGTGTTGATTCGTAAGTGTTCCCATGAAGTTGCTCGAATTATTCAATCTCGTATTTGGCAAGTAATGCTTTGTATTCAGGAGATTCACGTCTGCGAAGAGACTCTTTGCCTGCAAGATCCTGCACGCGCATTAATCCCTGAATGATCTGCTCAGGACGAGGGGGGCATCCTGGTACATAAACATCAACCGGAATGATTCTATCGATGCCTTGCAATACGCTGTATGTATCAAAGATACCGCCGCTTGATGCGCATGCACCAACAGCAACTACCCATTTTGGTTCTGCCATTTGTTCGTATACGTGACGTAATACAGGCCCCATTTTCTTAGCAATGGTACCCATCACTAAAAGAACGTCTGCCTGACGAGGAGAGAAGCTTGGGCGTTCTGCACCAAAACGAGCGATGTCGTATGTTGATGCCATCGTAGCCATAAATTCAATCCCACAACAAGAGGTTGCGAAAGGCAATGGCCACAAGGAATTCTTTCTTGCTAAGCCGATTACTTGATCCAATGATGTTGCGAAAAATCCCGGACCTTCAAATCCGTCTGGTTTTTCATCTATTTTAATATCACTCATATCTTTAAGACATTTTTGGGTATAACTTTAACCTTAAACAAATAATCTGCACAAAAGGTTGTTATTCCCAATCTAAAGCTTTTTTCTTGATCACGTAGATAAAGCCAATTAATAGAGAAGACATAAACAGCAACATTTTTATAAAGCCTTCCCACTTATTCACTGCTTCTGCAAAGTGATTGAAATTAACAGCCCAAGGGTAGAAGAAGATAACTTCCACATCAAATAGAACGAATAACGTAGCCACTAAAAAATATTTGATTGAGAATTGTACACGTGCGTTACCTACCGGATCAAGGCCTGACTCAAATGCATCTAATTTCTTTTTTGTTCTGACTTTAGGACCTAATAACCAGCTGGCTAATAACGTTACTGAAATAAAGCCTAAAGTTACCATCAATTGAATGGCAATCGGAAGATATTCGGAGTAGTTGGTGTTCATATGATGTTGTATCAGATACTATACTTCTACATATAATAATCCTTCAAAAATATGTAAATTCAGTCAAAAAAAAAGGTTTTCAGCTTATTTATAATGTTTCTAAACGCTATATTTTTCAACATACGACGTATCAGATTTTTAAGGTAAACTGCTCTTTTCTCCGTAAAGATATCTTTAACTAAAACATTAAATATTGTATATTTGCTTCATATTCTTAATTGGTTGTAACATAGCAGCCAATTGAAACTTCAATGATATTATTATATATTTTCATTACTCTTTTTCTAGTTGCCTTAAATGGTTTTTTCGTTGCAGCAGAATTTGCTATTGTTAAGGTAAGATCTTCCCAGCTGGAAGTTAAGGCTTCAACTGGCAATTCAAGAGCGCAGGTCGCTTTACTGATTCTTCAAAATCTGGATGAATATCTTTCCGCAACACAGTTTGGTATTACCCTGGCCAGCTTAGGATTGGGTTGGGCTGGTGAAAGAGTGGTTATGCCACTGGTCTCCGCGGCGTTTGATATGTTTTCAATTTCAATTCCGGAAATCTACCTGCATGAAATTTCTTTCGGTATGTCGTTTACTCTTATTACAATCATGCATATTGTATTTGGGGAACTGGCACCTAAATCCATTGCAATCCAGCGCGCAGAAAGTGTTGCCTTGGGAATTGCTTACCCGCTTCGCGTATTTTATCTGATTTTCAAACCGTTTATTTATTTACTTAATGGCTTTGCATCTTTTATCCTGAAACTTGCTGGCTTTTCCAATGCCAACGAAAAGGAGCTGCATTCTGCGGAAGAGCTTGAGTTATTGATTGACCAGGGTAGAATCAGTGGTGCTTTAGATGTAAGTGAACATCAGTTAATTAAAAATGTATTTGGGTTTATCGATGTAACTGTGCGTCAGGTTATGACTCCCAGAACCAGTATCAATGCCATTGATATTGATTTACCGCTTGAATACATATTAACAAAGGTGGTAAATGAAGGGTATTCAAGACTTCCTGTTTACAAAGATAATATCGACAATATAATAGGTGTCTTATATACAAAGGACCTGTTGAAGATGATGAATAAAGGAGGTGCAATTGAACTCCAGGCGGCTATGCGACCTCCGTATTTTGTTCCTGAAACGAAAAAAATCAATGAACTTCTGAAGAATCTTCAGGCCAAACATTTGCACATGGCAGTCATTATCGATGAGTTTGGAGGCGTGGCAGGGATTGCAACGATTGAAGATATTATTGAGGAATTGGTTGGGGAAATTCAGGATGAACACGATGATGAAGCTCCTGTGGTTGAACAGGTAGCGGCTGATGAATATATTGTAAATGCTTTGGCAAATATTCAGGATGTGAATGAACTCTTGCCTATACCTTTGCCTGAAGGAGCAGAGTATGATACACTAGCAGGTTTACTGATTAAACTGTTTTCACGCATTCCAGATCTAAGTGAAAAAATTACTTTTGAGAATTACCAATTCACAATTTTGAAGAAGACCAAGCAAAGCATTTTATTGGTTAAATTGAATAGAATCGTACTTTCTGCAGAAGTTTAAGATAAAATTTACTTACATAAATTTTTATGAGATAGTAGTTAACTATCTCATTTTTATTTAATTGTAAAATTTTGTATTTTTTCATTAAAAAATAGGGTTCGGATTTGTTCACGCACAGCGCGGGGTGGGTGGTTATTGATATATTGTTTTTAAAACAAAAGGTATGGCAGATAACATAGGCAAAGTT
>JAGKWN010000083.1 GCA_021151805.1 Cytophagaceae bacterium
TAATATAATCACTTAATGTTATTCTTGCATGGCTAGTTTATTAAATTGAGAATGCATGAAGAGGATTGTTCTGTGGATGTTGATTTTGTTTTTACCCATTTATTCCCACTCAAAAACAGTTAAATATTATCAACACTCAGATAATATCCTCATAGGTGGATATTCAGAAATTTTTACAGATACCGCTGATACATGTACAATACAGGACGTCATGCAAACGGATAAATTCGTTGCTGCCAGCAATACCATTCCCAATCTGGGAATTTCTTCAAAAGCTTTTTGGGTGAAGTTTACGATTCAAAATGAATCTGACCTGAAGGAACTGCTCTTAGAATATGGACAGGTAATCGTAGATGAAATAAGTATCTATGTAGTCAATCCACAAAATAATAAGATTGTCTATACGTATCACGCCGGTGAACAATATAAGTTCAGCAAGCGCATGTATGATTATCCGACTTATATTTTTTCGATTCCAATTCAAAAGGGAGAAACAAAGAATGTTTACCTGCACCTTAAAAGCGGCGAAGAAATAGTCGTACCGGTAACACTGGGTTCTGCAACATCGATTTTAGACGCCAATCATGACAAAGGATTTATTTTTGGTATGTATAGCGGAATCATCTTTGTGATGTTTTTTTTCAATCTGTTTATATACTTCACCCTTAAAGACTCTATTTATCTGAAGTACGTCATATATGTCTTCTCCATTGGTATGGCACAGGCATCCTTGTTTGGATATTCATTTCAATACCTGTGGCCGACTTCTCCGTGGATGGCCAATCAAAGCGTCTATTTGTTTTCGTGCATTGCCAGCATCAGTGCATTGGAGTTTGCAAAAACATTTTTACAAATGAAAACACACACACCTATATTATACAAAGGCTCTTTTATTTTTACGTTTGCTTATATAGTAACTGAAATTTTATCGTTGGCAGGTTATTTCAACATCAGCTATTTTCTGGTGTTAACAAATGCAGGTTTGATTTGCGCCTACATACTTATGGTCGCTATTGTTATATTTAAAAGAGGCTTTAAACCTGCATTGTTCTTTTTAATAGCATGGACACCTTTGTTGCTTGGTATAATCATCAGTGTATTGAAAGATTTTGATATTCTGCCAGCTAATAATTTTACCAATTACACCATGGTAACAGGAACAGCACTTGAAGTAATACTGTTATCTTTTGCTTTGGCTGACAGAATAAATATTTTAAAAAGAGAGAAAGAAGAATCACAGGCTCAGGTTTTACAAGCTCTGTTGCAGAATGAACTCATTATTAAAAACCAGAATATTCTGTTAGAGAAAAAAGTTGAAGAACGAACAAAAGAATTGTCTGATACGATTGCTGATTTAAAACAAACACAGCAGCAATTGGTGAGCTCTGAAAAGATGGCTTCACTGGGGCATTTAACTGCCGGAATTGCGCATGAAATAAATAACCCTATTAATTATGTTGTATCCAATGTGAAACCCTTGAAGAAAGATCTTGAAGATATTTATGAACTGATACAGAAGTATGAAAACATAGATTCATTATCGGGTTTTCAAAATGAAATATCTGAAATCAATTCTTTTAAAAATGAAATTGATTATGCGTATTTGAAAAAAGAGATTGGAAGCTTATTGCAAGGCATTGAGGATGGAGCCGGGAAAACCGCCGATATTGTACAAGGACTTAAAGCATTTTCCAGAACGGATGAAAAGGTTTTTAAACGCGCAAACATCCTTGATGGAATTAATTCCAGCTTAACTCTCCTGAATACGGAGTTTTCAGGAGCTTCGATCGAGGTGATCAAAAACTTTTCAGATCTTCCGCAGATAGAATGTTACCCGGGCAAATTAAATCAGGTATTCATGAACATCCTGAATAATGCTGTTTTTTCCATTAAAGAAAATAAAGAACGTAAAGAAAAAGGACGGCTTATTATTACAGCTTACGCCGACAATCATAGAGTACATGTTAGCTTTAAAGACAATGGAACCGGTATTCCGGACGATGTTAAAGCAAAAGTTTTTGAACCGTTTTTTTCTACCAAAGAAGCTGGTAAAGGTGCGGGTTTAGGAATGTCCATTGCGTTTGAAATTATCCGTGAGCATAATGGAGATATTCAGTTGCATACGGAATATGGAGGAGGTAGTGAGTTTGTGGTAAGTCTGCCGGTAAACTATACAAGGTAATTGTAACGGTCGGGTCAATGAATTTATAAAAGAATAAGGGCTATAGGCTGTAAAAAGTCTTTCCATAAGCTAGACTTTTTGTTTTACAGCCTATAGCAAAATTTATTTAGCTGTAACGATGTATTGTTTGGCATCGTTGCAATCCACGTAATTCCCAACATATGCCTTAAGTTCTACGATCAGGTATGAACCGGCTAAATTGTTGGCATGATGACTAACATGAATGGTTTCACCAGCTTCTAATATATAATCTGCACCATTTACGATATACATGGAAAATCCGCCGGCTGCATTGTCTGAATTATCGTATTTATTATCTGCAGAAGTATAATTCTGGATAGTAGCATGCGTTAAATCAAGTGGGTTTGTTCCTGTGTTTTTAAGATCTACTGTGTAATTAATGGTGCCGCTGGTTTGGCTGGTAATGGTAAAATTACTGTATTGCAATTTAGCGAAGTCGGCACAGGTCATGTTTACATAACTGAATACAGGTTGGGAAGAAAAGGTTGTGCCCTTTACGGTAACCTTTACAGCGCCGCTGCTACTTGCCGGTACTTCAACCTGAATAGCGGTTCCTGTAGTACTTATAACGGTTGCGTCAACGCCATTAAAAGTTACAGCAATATCGCTCACTGTTGTACCGAATGTGCCGCCGGTAATTTCCAGAGACATTCCTTCTACACCGTGTGCCTTGGATAAGGTAAGCGTAGGTCCAGTATTTCCTGGTGCCGGATCGGAATCTTTTTTCTTTTTACAGGAATTTAATGCCAGCAGACTAGTCAATAAAAAAATAACCAGGCTGGATTTTTTATGTAAGAGAGCCATCATAAATAAGGTTAGTTATACGGTTGTGAAATGAATCGTATTTTAAGTATACTAAAAATACCTGGGCTAAGCAACCCGTTTCATGATTGGGATCAGTGTTGCAACAGGTAGCATGCTTTTTTCACTTGTAGAAATAAACAGTAAAACCAGTCGATATGAATATCAGACTGGTTTTATTGAAATCTGTTTAGAATAACTATTTATTATTAAGCCTGCAGATAATCATTTTTTATCCTGCAATTCTTTAATCATACTTATTTTTTCCACTTAATACCACAGCCAATCGCTTTTGTTGTAGTCGTTGGAACTTCTTTACCTGCCAGTAATGCGTCTACCGCTTGTTCCACATACTTCACGGTTACAGCAGAAGCATTGTCTGTGTTGTCATCAATTGCTCCGATGTATTTAACAATCAGGTCTGCATTTTCTTTCTTCAAAACAAATACATGTGGTGTTTTGCTGGCGCCATATGTTTTTGCAATCTCTTGTGTTTCGTCAACTAAATAGGGAAATGTAAATGATTTTTCCTTTGCTCTTTTCTTCATATTGGCAAAACTATCATCCGGGTAAGCTACAGCATCATTGGGATTGATCGCTACAACCGGATAACCAAGCTTGGAATATTTATTGTTTAGAGCGATGATACGGTCTTCGTACTTCATTGCATACGGACAATGATTGCAGGTAAATACAACGATAAAACCTTTTGCATCTTTTTTATCTGCAAGTGAAAATGTTTTGTCATCAATGTTTTTTAATTTGAAATCAATGGCTTTGTCACCAATCTGGTAACCTCCATCTGTTATAAAAGATGCAAACACAATGCTGATGCTAAGGGCTAGGAATACAATTATTTTTTTCATTGGATTAGAATTTATATGGTGAATTATGAATGATGAAGTTTTATTTTTTCGTTCAGTTCTGTTTGGTTGAGATCACCTTCATGGAAGAAAACCTTTTTACCATTCTTATAGAAAACAGTTGCAGGAATGGCACCATCCCAGCTGCTGTCAACCTGGTCGATCCATTTGTTGGGATCGCCGGCGTTTAATGAGTATACCTTGTTTTGTAAGTTCTTCTTTTTTACAAATGCTTCTACTTTGGCTTTCTCAGAAACAAAGTCAAGATTGATGAGCAGGATCTTAATTTTTTTATTGGTTGTATCTTTTGCCGCCTGTTCAAAGTAGGGAAGTTCTGCCACACACGGGCCGCACCAGGTTGCCCAGAAATTCACGATGTAGAGTGTGTCGTTTCCCGGTTGTATGGTTTTAGCTTGTAGTTGTTCCAGCGTGGTTGTTTCAATCTGTGCAAATGAAATATTGGGCAGGAATGCAACAACTACAAATAGGAGTAGATTGCAGATGAATTTCATAAATGAATGTTTACCTGAACAAGTAACGAATTATGTACAACAAATGAAACGTACAAAAAGCTTGTTAAAAGGAAGATACCTAAATACTAGATGGAAGACTGTAAAGCGTCGACAAAAGCAGGTAAAAAATAGATGGGAAAATTGAGACGATTTCATAAAAAATAACAGCCTGCATGTTGTATGCAGGCTGTTTCAAATAATATAGATTTATTTTTGTGCAGCAAGAACCCCATCCAGGTTTTCGAGGGCCATTAAGAAGCCTTCTTTGAAGCCCATGGAAATAATCATTTCCAGATCTTCCAGTTTTTCATACGTGAGTTCTACTTGCACAGTTGTACCAGCAGTTGTTTCGCTGAATGCAATTTTCCATTTGGTGCGCGGAAAATCCATATTCAATTTACCGTATGCATCACAAAAAGCATCCTGTAATTCAATTTTCTTTTGTGGATCGATGGATTTAAAATCTGCTCTTGCCCAGTGTTCTTCACCTTCAGGACCTACCATGGCATAGAGCCAGTACCCGCCTTCTTTAAAGTCCCGTGCTTTTGTTTTTGCTTTCCATGGTTTTGGTGCCCACCACTGATCAAGCAATTCTTTTTCTGTCCACGCTGCCCATACGTGTTTAAGAGGTGCAGCAAATTCTCGTGTAACGTTAATTTGATTTTTTCCTTTATCAACGGAAAAATCCATGAATAAACTACTTTTCATTTTCTTTGGTGTTCAGGTTGAGTAATACTTGATCCAGTTGAGAGAAGCGTTCTTCCCACAACTTTTTAAATTGTGCAAGCCAGTTGTCGATCTCTTTCATTTTGGTTACTTCCAGTTGATAGTATATTTCACGTCCGGTTTGTTTTTGATGTACCAGTTCACATTCAACAAGGATTTTAAGATGCTTTGATACAGCCTGCCGGGATGTATTGAAATGTTCGGCCAACGCATTCGGTGTCATTGCCTGCAGTGCAATAAGGGCCAGAATGGTTCTTCGTGTTGGATCAGCGATCGCCTGGAATACATCTCGTTTCATATTATCGTTTTTGGATTAGCAACTGATTGGTTGCAAATATATGCAACTTTTCGGTTGCGCAAGTGTTTTTTCGATTTAATTTTAAAATCCTTGAAATCGACTCTGAAAAGGCTTTTTTATAATCAAGAAGAAAAAAAGTCATTTGTGTAATGAGTACTTGCATAAATTAAATACGTATAAATACTTAATTTTATTAATAATTACGTAGATTTACATATAACTACTTCTTAACCCTTTTAAAAAGTACGTCTATGTCTACACTCACTTCGGTTACCTGTAACACCTGCCTGAACGAAGCCTGCCTGATCAAAAAGAATTGTCTGACAGCAGAGGCAGAAAAATTCATCAAACAACGTATTGCTTTTTTCTGCAAGAAAGGTCAGCAGTTTATTATTGAAGGTGCACCTGTACAAGGTTTATTCTTTATACAAAAGGGCAAGGCAAAAGTTGTACAGACTGGTATTAACGGGCGCGAACAGATTGTACGTTTTTCCAAAGACGGCGAAATTATCGGCCACAGAGGGTTTGCAGTAGGCGATCAGTACCATATTTCTGCAGAAGCCCTGGAAGATACCATGGTGTGTAATTTTTCAAATCGCGTGATGCTGGAAATGTTAAAAGATATTCCGGAATTAACGTATGAGATGATGCTTTTTTATGCGCGTGAACTGAACCGCAGTGAAACCAAAGTGCGTAAGATTGCACAAATGACGGTTAGGGAAAGGGTCGTAGATACGCTGCTTTATATCGACCGCAAATTCGGCCATACCAACCAATTGCTTAATCTTCAGCTCTCCAGACAGGAAATAGCTGATTTTTCGGGCACCACAGAAGAGCAGGTGATCCGTATACTTTCCATGCTTAAAAAGGAAGGTTTAATACGTAGTGTAGGTAAAAAAATAGGTATTGCAGAACTACAAAAGATGAAAAATGAAATTTCAGAGCATAATTATTATTTAGCAAGTTAGTATTTATGTTGTTGTAAAATAGATTTTTATATGTTAAACCTGCTTTAAAGCAGGTTTTTTTATGTTGTAAAAAGTTGTCTCAACCTGCCAGATCCATGGCTTCCGTTTGTTTTTGACTACCTAGATTTGTACGTATAAATACTTAAATAATTGTACGTATTTATTAATCACGAAAACTAAAAACGAAACGGAATATGAAAAAAGGACTACTGCCCATTTTACTTCTAGGAGGAATTTTACTGGGTAACACAGCTTCTGCACAATTTACTTTATCCGGTCAATACAGACCGCGTACGGAATTAAGAAATGGTTTTAAAACGTTGAAGACAGACGATCAGGAGGTCGCTTCTTTTACAGAGCAGCGTACACGTTTGATTGCCGGCTATAAAGCAGGTAAAATAGAAACAAAGTTCTCTATTCAGGATGTACGGATTTGGGGTGATGTAGGAACGATCAACAAATCGGATAATTGGCTATCTGTACACGAAGCATTTGCAGTGTATATGATTGATTCACTTGCAAAGCACAGATTGATGATTGGTCGTCAGGAATTGAACTACGACGATCAGCGTGTGTTGGGTAGTCTGGACTGGGCTGCTCAGGCAAGAAGCTTTGATGCCTTGAAGTATATGTACAAGCATTCCGATTCTACTTATCAGTTTCATGCAATCGCTTCTTTTAACCAGGATGGAACTGTTCCTGAACCTTCTAAACTTCAGAACTCTAAAGTAGGAACAGGTGGTAATGATTACAACGGTGGTAATTCAGGTTACTTCAATCAGCCACTGCCTAAAGCTTCTTTATACTTATGGTTCAATACAAAACTGAAACACGGAAGATTAGGTGATATCTCTTTCATCTCTATGAGTGAAGGGTATCAGGAGACTCCAACACTTGTTTCTCCTTTATATACTGTAGGTGTTACACCGACAATCAAAATCGGTAAAGTGAAGATCCACTCTTCATTCTACTATCAGGCTGGTAAAGTAAAAGATACTGTTGGCATCAGCGGATTCCTTGCTCATATTGAAGCTACTTACGAAGGTTCTAAACTAAAACCAACGATTGGTTTTGACTACTTATCCGGCGACGATAAAAAGACGACAGATAAAATTGAAGGCTTCAACCCGCTACATGGTACACACCATAAATTTTACGGATACATGGATTACTTCTATGTTGGAAACGGGCACAACGGCGGTGCAAACGGCTTAAGCGGTGGTTTGATTGACTTATATGCAAAAGCAACGATACCAACAGGTAAAAAATCAAAACTGGCAACTGATCTACACTTTTTCATGTCTCCGACAGATGTTGTAAACCCTGCTGATACAAAAGCAACATTAAGCAGCTTCCTTGGAACTGAACTTGACCTTACATGGAGCAAACAATTAACGGAGACTGTAGGCTTGTCTGCAGGTTACTCTCAGATGTTCCACACAGAAAGCTTGTCTGCTGTTAAAGGCAAGTTAGCAATTGATCCATCAGACGCTACTCAGACAGTTGATAAAGCAGTTGCTTACCAAAGCTGGGCTTGGATCATGATCAACTTTACACCTAAGTTTTTATAATCAAACATTCCTTTGAAGAAGGTTTTTATCAAGCCTTCTTCTTTAAAAGAACTTACTCTATAACCATAAAAAAAATCGTATGAAAAAGATTATTTATGTTCTTAAAGCTGCAGCACTGGGTTTGCTGGTTACAGCGCTGAATAGCTGCGGTGGCGGCGACACAAAAACAGAAGGTTCTGTTGATAGCACGGCTAAAAAAACACTTGCTATTGAAAAGCCACAATTGAAATTCGGTTTTATCAAACTTACCGATATGGCTCCATTGGCCATTGCCAAAGAGATGGGCTTTTTTGAAGAAGAAGGTTTATTTGTGACACTTGAAGCACAATCAAACTGGAAAAATGTATTGGATCGTGTCATTGACGGTGAACTGGATGGCTCACACATGCTGGCAGGGCAGCCTATTGCAGCTGCTACTGGATTCGGTCGCCAGGCTGAATTGGTAACTGTTTATTCTATGGATTTGAATGGAAATGCCATTACAGTATCAAACGATGTATGGGCTGCAATGAAACCAAATATTCCTAAAGGGGCAGATGGCAAACCTGTGCATCCGATCAAGGCTGATTTTTTAAAGCCGGTTGTTGACTCTTATAAGAAACAAAATAAGCCTTTTAAAATGGCCATTACATTTCCAGTATCAACACACAACTATGAAATCAGATATTGGTTGGCTGCAGGTGGCTTGAATCCTGGTTTGTATACGGCTGAAAATGTTGAAGGCCAGGTTGGAGCGGAAGTTATGTTGTCTGTAACGCCTCCGCCACAAATGCCTGCAACGATGGAAGCTGGAACAATCTTCGGATACTGCGTGGGTGAACCATGGAACCAGCAAGCGGTATTCAAACAAGTTGGTGTACCTGTAATTACCGATATGGAAATCTGGAAAAATAATCCGGAAAAGGTTTTTGGTATGACTAAAAAATTTATTGAAGAAAATCCAAATACAGCGATCGCGGTTACAAAAGCATTAATCAAAGCAGGTAAGTGGTTGGATGATCCGGCTAACAGAGCAAAAGCGGTTGGTATTCTTTCGAGAACTGCTTATGTAGGTGCTGATTCAATAGTCATTGCGAACTCTATGACAGGTACATTCGAATTTGAAAAAGGGGATAAGAGAGAAGCTAAAGATTTTAACGTATTCTTTAATTATAACGCAACATACCCATTCTACTCAGATGCTGTATGGTATTTAACGCAAATGCGTCGTTGGGGACAAATTACCGAAACAAAAGCGGATACATGGTATGATGAAACTGCTAAGAAAGTATACAGACCTGACGTATGGTTGTCTGCAGCAAAATTACTGGTTGAAGAAGGTGTACTGAAAGAAAGTGATCTTCCCCAGACGAATGGATATAAACCCGCCACATCTGATTTTATAGATGGTATGGAGTATGATGGTACGAAGCCAAATGATTATCTGAAGAAATTTAAAATAGGAAATAAGTAACCATTAATCAGTAGACAGTGGTCAGTAAATTTAACTGACTGCTGTTTGCTGTTATTGACAACCAACGACGAATAACCAACCAATAAATACCTATGAAAACGAAAATAATTAAATCATTAAACTGGATTGGGTTAGGCTTTCTGGAGCCGCTCATTCTATTGGTCAGTGGTGAAGAACCACGTAAAAATGCAATGCTTATTTTACGTAATGTGTTTTTACCTTTAGCTTCAATCGTTGCATTTATATTGTTGTGGGAAGCAGGTGCACATCAGCTTCGTTCCATTGAAGCAGAAAGAAAAATTCAGAAAGTACTTACTGAGCAAGGCGCTGCTGCTGCTGAGCAGATGCGCGCATGTATTGCTTCCGGTGAGAAAGAATGTAAACCACATTCTCTGCCATCGCCGAGTGAAGTATATGAAGCATACCAGTCTTTGCTAGCAGATCATAAAATGATCGCAAAAGATAAAAAAGAATTTACTGAAAAAACGGCTAAAGTGAATAAGCAACGCATTGAAAACGGGCAAGCCGAAATTTTATATACAGGCCGCCCGTCTTTTATTGACCAGATTGGCACCAGTCTTAAAACTGTTTTTGCAGGTGTGCTTTTAGCTATGTGTATTGCCATTCCGATTGGTATATTGTTGGGTTTAAGTGAAACGCTCAGAAGTTCGATCAACTGGCTTATTCAGATCATGAAGCCTGTGTCTCCGGTAGTTTGGCTATTGCTTGTTTCAATGGTCATTAAAACACTGATGACAGATTCTTCCATGGATAAATCGTTTTTGATTGCCTTTATTAGTGTGGGTTTATGTGGTATGTGGGCAACACTTGTGAATACTACCATGGGTGTATCTTCGGTCGATAAGGATTATATAAATGTTGCGAAGGTATTGCGCCTGAGTGTATGGAAAAATATTTTTAAAATTGTTCTTCCTTCTTCGTTCCCATTAATTTTTACTGGTATCCGTATTACTGTATCTGTATCATGGATGGTATTGATTGCGATTGAATTGCTTGCGCAAAGCCCGGGACTTGGTTCCTTTGTGTGGGAGCAGTTCCAGAATGGCGCGAATGATTCTAATGCGAAGATTCTGGTTGCCATGTTTGTGATTGGTGGCATTGGCTTCCTGCTTGATAAGATCATGATGACTTTGCAAAAGGTATTGACGTTCTGATGTTCAACCCTAAACAGTACTGCAATGGCGTTATTAGAATTGAAGAATGTAAGTAAGTGGTATGGTACAGGTACCAACCGTACGGAAGTTTTAAAAAATATAAATCTGACAATTGAAGAAGGCGAATTTATTGCCATTGTCGGATTCACCGGTAGCGGTAAAACTACACTGATCAGCCTGATTGCCGGCTTGATTGAACCCGATGAAGGTGAAGTATTATTGAATGGGGAAAAGATCACAGGCCCCGGACCGGATCGGGGAGTAGTGTTTCAGAATTATTCGCTGCTGCCTTGGTTGTCAGTTATGGATAATGTTCGTTTGGCTGTAGATACGGTGTTTCCTGAGATGCCGGAGAAAGAAAAAGATAGCTATACAAAACAATATGTTTCAATGGTAAATTTATCTCCTGCCTTAAATAAGAAACCATCTGAATTGTCGGGAGGGATGCGGCAACGTGTATCTGTAGCACGTGCATTAGCCATGAATCCGAAGATCTTATTGCTGGATGAGCCGCTTAGTGCGCTGGATGCATTAACCAGAGGTTCGCTGCAGGACGAGATCAGTCGTATCTGGGAACAGGATAAAAAAACAGTTCTGTTGATTACGAATGATGTGGATGAAGGAATTTATCTGGCAGACCGCATTATTCCGTTAAGACCAGGGCCTAATGCTACGCTTGGGCCAGAATTTCCGGTAAAGCTGGAAAGACCGCGGGATAAAAAAGCCCTCAATCACAATCAACAATTTAAGGATCTGAGAAATGCTGTGAATAAATATCTGATGGACGTAGGAGCAG
Organism: Cytophagaceae bacterium; assembly: GCA_021151805.1. Classification (GTDB taxonomy): domain Bacteria; phylum Bacteroidota; class Bacteroidia; order Cytophagales; family Cytophagaceae; genus Cytophaga. Next base: position 11,367 of record JAGKWN010000083.1, read on the forward strand.
AAGCAAAAAAAACTGCCGGTGTGAAGGAATATGTTTTACCGGATGCACAGCCTATAGATCTGTTGGGGCCTACAGGCGTTTCTTATTCTTTGAGAAGATTATTTAACTAAACGATTGGTAGAAATGATCAGCGTACTTAACAGACCGAACACCATGTCAGAAAATACACATATACACAGTGCAGTAAACAGCAGGGTTAAAAATATTATAGAACCTGTAAATCCTGCAGATGTGATGCTGGATATAAAAAACCTTAAGAAGGTTTATCCAACTCCTAAAGGAGATTTTACCGTACTGCAGGATTTTAATCTGCAGATAAAAAAAGAAGAATTTATTTCCATCATCGGCCACTCGGGTTGTGGTAAGTCTACGATTCTTTCCATGATTGCCGGTCTGAACGAGATCACGGCAGGTGATATTATCCTGAATGGAAGAAAGATCACGGAGGCCGGGCCTGATCGTGGCGTGATCTTCCAGTCGCCAAGCCTGATGCCCTGGATGACAGCATTCGAAAATGTTATGTTGGGCGTGAACCAGGTATTTGCACATATCTCAAAGGCAGAGCGTACCGATATTGCGAAATATTATTTGGCTAAGGTTGGCCTTGATGGTTCATTCAATAAAAAAGCAAACGAGCTTTCACAAGGTATGAAACAACGTGTTGGTATTGCCCGTGCGTTTGCGCTGAAGCCTAAGATGCTCTTACTGGACGAGCCTTTTGGTATGCTGGACTCACTTACAAGAGGTGAATTGCAGGATGTACTGGTAGATGTATGGACGAAAGAAAAAATTACAGCGATCATGATCACACATGATGTGGATGAATCTATTCTTTTGTCTGATCGGGTAGTGATGATGACCAGCGGTCCGTTTGCAAAGGTGGGAGATGTGCTTTCTATTGAAATGGAAAGACCGCGGAACAGGAGAACGTTGATTGAGCACCCCGACTTTTATGATTACCGGGCGTATCTAATCGACTTTTTAGAGCATTGATTGTTTTTTTATAGGGTTCGTTGGTTAAGCCGTCTCGCTATTGGTTGCGGGGCGGCTTTCAACATTTTACAGCATCATTAAAAATCCTTCCAGAGAACAAATTCGCTTGTTGTAATGGTATTGCTGTAATTATCTGCCCGGTCTTTGATGTGTACTTCAAAGCGAAGTGTGTCGTACTGATCCAATCCATACGCATTGGGAATAAAATAAGGAAAGAACACATTATTGGTGATGATTCCATCAATAGGGCCTGTTAATGTATAGGGCGACAGTAATGGTAGTTTGGCATTATAGTTTGGTGCAGTTGCCGGGGGCACAACCGTTACTTCTGTAAAAACACCGTTAGTTTTTCTTTGTAAAGTAGCGAAATAATCATCGGCTCCTGCCGGTTCATTTCCCAGGTCGCCGTCACCATCCTGAAAGTGTATGGAAACATACACGGAATCTCCATCCCCATTTTCATCATAAGATTTAAAAGCCCTAAGATCTGTAAAAGAGATAACAGGTTCTTTGGAATAATTAGGAGCCTTCTTACAGGCTGATAAAACCATTCCGGTTACCAGTATGAAAAAGAAATAAGCTGTGTTCTTTAAAAACATTGTTGTTAATTTGCATTCAATATACCAATATCAAATGTCATTTGATAAAGAAATAAAGCGTATTTTATTAGAATCGCCTCAGAACATTAACGATGAACTTCTGCTGGAAGTATATCGCTATCAATATACATACAATATCGTGTATAAAGAATTTGCTGATGCGGTACAACGTACGCCCAGCAAGGTAGGGGCAGTTACTGAAATTCCTTATTTACCTATTTCTTTGTATAAAAAACACCGGGTCATTACTCAGGATGGATCGGTGGATTTTTCAAGACAGATTGAATTCTATAGCAGCGGAACAACCTCAGCCAACAGGTCTACGCATTATGTGGCAGATCCGGAATTATACCGGCAACGGAGCCAACAGATCTTCGAACAGTATTACGGCCCTTTAACCGATTTCGTCATTCTGGCTGTATTGCCATCTTATGAAGAAAATCCCTCTTCTTCACTGATTTTCATGCTGAAGCATTTTATTGAAGAAACCAGGCATGCGGCGTCGGGCTTTTATTCCTTTGATCGAACAGCTTTGCAAGAGAAGCTGAAAGAACTCTCGGGGGAGAAAAAGAAGATTCTTGTCTGGGGGGTAAGTTATGCTTTGTTGGATTGGGCAGAAGCTAATACGGAAGCATATCCGGAAGTTATTTTTCTGGAAACAGGCGGTATGAAAGGGCGAAGGAAAGAACTTACCCGTACAGAATTACATGCAGCGCTGGAAAGTGGTTTTGGTGTAAAGGGAATCCATTCAGAATATGGAATGACAGAATTGCTTTCTCAGGCATATTCATCCGGACAGGGAACTTATCAGTTTCCGGAGGGGTTAATTCTATATCTGAGAGAAATTAATGATCCATTTAGCAGAATCCGGACCGGGAGCGGGGGGATCAATGTAATGGATTTGGCGAATATAAATTCCTGTTGCTTTATTGAAACACAGGATGTTGGCAGAATGAGCGAAAATAAATTCGAAATTCTGGGCAGAATAGATACTTCAGACCTGCGGGGATGCAATTTATTGTATGTGTAATGTTTTTTTTATGTTTTAATCAACATTCACATTCAGAAATTTTTTTTCATTGGTCTGGTTTTATATATTTGTAAACGTTCAACACTAAAATTATTTAACAGAATGAAAGCAAGAATTGTATTCATCGTATTTGCAGCAGCAGCATTGTTAGTTGCATCATGTGCTCCTCACAGAACTTGTCCTACGTATACTAAAGATACGCATACAACTGTTAAGCATTCTTAATCAGATTTAAAAAATCATAAGATATATAATTAGGTTCTGAGAGCGATCTCAGAACCTTTTCTATTTTACATAGGTCTTAACATCTGCCAATGTGATGGTTTTATCACTCATGATTACCAGGCGCTCAACCACATTTTTCAGTTCACGGATATTTCCTGTCCATGCTAAACCTTTTAATTCCTCTACAGCCTTGGCATCAATCTTTTTCGGCGTTGAACCATAATCTTCCGCTACAATCGTTAAAAAATGATTGATCAATAAAGGAATATCATCCGGACGCTCATTTAATGCAGGTACTTCAATCGGAATCACATTGATGCGGTGGAACAAATCTTCCCGGAATCTTCCTTCTGCAATTTCCTTTGCTAGATTTTTATTGGTTGCAGCAATGATGCGTACATCAACTTTTATTTCTTTTTCACCACCAACACGTGTGATGGTATTCTCCTGCAGCGCACGGAGTACTTTGGCCTGCGCAGATAAGCTCATATCGCCAATCTCATCCAGGAAAAGCGTGCCGCCGCTAGCTTGTTCAAACTTGCCGATCCGTTGCTTAATGGCTGAGGTGAACGATCCTTTTTCGTGACCGAATAACTCACTTTCGATCAGTTCTGAAGGGATTGCTGCGCAGTTCACTTCGATCAATGGCTCGCCGGAACGTTTGCTTTGTGTATGAATAGCTCTGGCAACAAGTTCCTTACCCGCACCATTGGGGCCGGTGATCAACACACGTGCATCTGTAGGCGCAACTTTTTCAATGGTTTTGAAAATGTGCTGTATAGGTTTGGATTCACCAATGATCTGGTATGATTTGCTGACTTTTTTCTTAAGCGTTTTTGTTTCGCTCACCAGGTTTGAACGGTCCATAGCATTGCGTACACTGATCAGTAAACGGTTCAGATCAGGTGGCTTGGTAATAAAATCATAGGCGCCTTTGCGGGTAGCATCAATAGCCGTTTCAATAGAGCCATGCGCAGAGATCATGATAAATGGTATCTCTTTCCCGGAAGTAAATACTTTTTCAAGTACTTCCATGCCATCCATCTTCGGCATCTTAATATCACAGAGTACAACATCGTACTCGTTTTCTAAAATCATTTTTAAACCTTCTTCGCCATCTTTAGCTTCTTCTACCGAATATTTTTCGTATTCAAGAATTTCCTTTAACGTACTGCGGATACTGCGTTCGTCGTCGATGATTAAAATTTTAGGCATAGGTTGTATGTAATTTATAAGCCAGATTATAAAAAAGTGTAGAGTGTAGAGTGTACAGTGTAATGATCTTTTACACTGTACACTCTACACTTTACACTTTACACTTTATAAAGAGCAATACAAGCCTGTAAGCCGGGTTCTGTTTCCCGATCCCGATAGCTATCGGGATCGGGACTCTTATCATTTATCTAGACCTTGCATCACTACAAGGCTCAAACGACCTACCCATTCCGGTTAATAACGCCAAAGCGCTATCTGGTACGAGCAGCACCATGACCGGAACCTATTTGGTCTTTCAACTCCTAAGGTTTACCCCAATTCCACATCACTGCAGAACGAGTGAGCTCTTACCTCACTTTTTCACCCTTTCCACACCGAAGCATGGTGGTTATTTTCTGCGGCCCTGTCTGTCCATTGATCATTTCTGATCAACAGCCTACCCGTTAGGTAGTAAGATGCTCTGTGTTGCCCGGACTTTCCTCCTTTGACCCGAAGATCAACGGCGATAAGACAACTTGTATTGCTCTTCAAAGATACATAAATATGGCCTAAGGCGAAAGGCTTAAGGCCTAAAGCTTTTGCGACTCTTTAGCCTGCATTAGTTGGTATGTTGTTATATCTATGCTTTACAAGATACGTAACGAAATGCCTTAGGCATTTAGCGTTCCGCCTTTAGCATTTAGCCTTCGGCTTACTTAAGCTTTACCAGCGTTGCTCCATAACCAAAACGCTCTTTCTTCGCATCTTTAAAAAAGTCGATGCGTTTATTTTTACTCAAACGTTTATGGATTTCATTTTTCAATACATTGTTGCCAATACCATGAATGAAAATAATTTCATCCATTCCGCTGGCAATGGCCTGGTCGAGTTTCTTTTCAAACGTACTGGTTTGAATATGCATGATCTGCATAGGTGTCAGCGTTTCCCAATCTGCTTCCAGCTTTTCGATATGCAGGTCAACTTCATGCTCCGGTTCGTCAAAAGCTACCGCTGCCGCTGCCGATGACGGGTTGTTTAATGCCGTCGCAAGGTTTTCTATATCTTTATTCTCAAGCTTCAGGTCGCTGTCAATCGGCCAGGTGTTTGCTACACCTTTTAACAGCGCATGGTGCTTTTTATTCTTATAGAATTTTTCAGCTTTAACAATTACTTCAGTAGAGTAGGGCTGTATAATCTTTTCAACACTTGGTAAGAGATAAATAAATTGAAAGATCAGATTGGGCCAGGACGAAAATTCACTGGTGTTCCATTCATCCAGGCTTAATACACTACCGCCATCCAGTCGGCCGGATTGAATTAATACGGTTTGCTGTTTTGTTTTTTTGAAGCAGCTGAATAGTACGGCACAATTGCGCTCATTCACTAAAAACACCCGGTGGGTACGATCGTTGAATGCCTGGAAAGCAATCTGTATAGTACCGTCCAATGTCTTTACAGATGTTGGTTGCCCGGCTTCAGGAGCAGAGGCTTTTCCCGTTAATAAGCCTTCTTCACTGGAAATGACTGTAACTTCTTTTTTTGCAACGGGAATCCGGAATCCATCTTCGATTTCAACTTCAATCTGCTGCGCATCTATAATGCGCGTGATCATGCCGGACTCTTTACCGTGTACCAGTCGTACTTTATCGCCTATTTTCATAATTTCTAGAAATACATCCCATGCGCCTGTACTCCGTGTTCATTGAATTCGAGTGCAGGCATGGGAACTTTTAACATGTTAACTGTATAAAATATCGTTCGAAGCAATTTGCTTCTGGTATGAATACTCTGGAAATCTATATCCAGTGAAAGATAAAATTGACGGTAAGGATAATAACCTGCGGCATTGCTTTCTGATACATTGCCACGTACCATGCCATTGGCACCGTAGCCTGCAGATACACACAACCATTCAGGCCAGAAGAAATCTTTTTGTAGAAGCTTACGAACATTGAAAGACAACCAGTAGGTTTGTCCGTTATAATCTTTCAGCAATTGCTGGCCTGGGGTTTCGCCCAACAATGAAGGACTTACATCAGCATAGGCTGTATGATGAAAAGAAAATTTAGGAATGATCCGTAGTTCGTGCCAGGCCAGGTACTGACTCAACAATGTGGCACAGCCCAGTGTATTGAAAGCCATGTCGCCCATTGAAAATCCCCATTCAGATGAGAAGCCGTCAAATACTTCTATAGTTGTTTGAAAGGCCAAGCCAGTGGCTGCTCCAAACCAAATTGCTTTTTTGCGTTTAGTACCGGTCCACAATAATACATCACTTGAAATTCTGCTGATCTGGAAAGCAGTAAAAAAATGTCCGCATTTATCCATCTGCATCCATTCTGAATTATCATTGAAGAAGTGAAATTCTTCAGAAGGATAGTCTTTATACCACAACTGATACAAGCCGTATACGCTTGCACCATAGCCGATACCTGCTGCTGTTACGATGGGAATGAATCGTTCTTTTTTAAATGAAGAAGAATCCTGTGCTTTTGCTGAAAGGCAGAGACTGACTAAAACAACAAAGCAAACAAAATGCTTTAAAACGGTTTTCATGGTTGCAAAGGTAGCAGTAATAACGTGTATTGTTATAAAATTAACAGGAATCGGTTTTTAAAATAAGAATTATTCAATTACTTTGTTCTGGTTATCAACTAAATAATAATTATATGAGTTTTATTAGTGAGTTTAAAGCTTTCGCCATGCGCGGAAATGTTGTAGACCTGGCAGTCGGTGTGATCATTGGCGGCGCTTTTGGTAAAATCGTATCGTCTATGGTTGATGATCTCATCATGCCGTTGGTCAGCTTGTTTATGGGTGATAAGGGATTCAAGGATAAATTCTTTGCCTTTAGTTCTCAATCCTTTGAAAGCCTTGCTAAAGCTAAGGAAGCAGGTGTACCTGTATTGGCCTATGGTAATTTTATTCAAACGGTTATTGATTTTACTATTTTAGCTTTTGTTATTTTCTTGATGGTTAAAGGAATGAATAATCTGAAGAAGAAAGAAGAGGCAGCAGCTGCCGTAGCACCTGCACCTGCTGAGCCAACCAAAGAAGAACTATTATTAACAGAAATAAGAGATCTATTAAAAAAATAAAATACCCTTTACTTATAC
>JAGKWN010000084.1 GCA_021151805.1 Cytophagaceae bacterium
AAATAATCCTATAAATAGATTTATGAGTAAACTTAAAATAATACAATAAATAATCTTTTAAACGAAAGAGGCCTGACATTGATGCCAGGCCTCTTTTATATGCTGTTATTATATTTAATATTTACTCAGGGATTTAATTTCCAATCCTGATTCAACTGACCAATAATTGTATGAGCTGTTAAATCATAGGTACATGGTACCACTGATACATATCCATTAGATAGTGCCCACTCGTCGGTATCTTCTCCTTTATCTTTATTCTCAAAGCTTCCGGCCATCCAGAAATACCTGCGGCCATACGGATCAAAACGTTCATCAAACTTCTCCTCCCAGCGGGCGTGCGCCTGACGGCAGATTTTAATTCCTTTTAACGGACTGCTTCCTATCGGCGGAAAGTTAACATTCAAGGTAATACCTTTTGCCAAACCATTTGTAAGCACTTCCTGGGCAATTTGCTTTACATATTTTTTCACGTGTGAGAAATCTGCATGGGCATCGTAATCGCACAATGAAAAACCGATTGCAGGTAATCCCTCTAAAGCTGCTTCAATAGCTGCAGACATGGTGCCGGAATACAATACACTAATAGAAGAATTACTTCCATGATTAATTCCACTTACTACCAAATCGGGCTTGCGACCTTTCAACACATGATGTTTGGCCAGCTTCACACAGTCTGCCGGGGTACCCGAACATTCGTATGCCTGAATTCCCGGAAACAGATCGCTCGTTTCCAAACGTAAGGTATCACCGATCGTAATGGCATGTCCCATGCCCGACTGAGGAGAATCTGGTGCTACCACCACTACCTCTCCCAATTCAGTCATTACTTCGATCAATGTTCTGATGCCGACTGAAAAAATCCCGTCATCATTACAAACTAATATTAATGGCTTAGACATAATGCTGTTTTATTAATAACTGACCGTTACAGATCAGTCTTTCTTTAATATAGTATGCCCCATTTTATCTCTTTTTGTCTGAAGATAACGTAGGTTATGAGGATTAGAAGCTATTTCGATAGGAACAGTTTCAGTAATCTCCAGTCCGTAGCCTGATAGCGCAGCGCGCTTAACCGGATTATTCGTAATCAGTTTTAATTTTGAAATCTGCAGATCACGTAGAATCTGTGCACCAGTACCGTAATCACGTTGATCCATTTTGAAGCCAAGTTCTAAATTCGCTTCAACAGTATCCCTGCCTTGCTCCTGAAGTTTATAAGCCTTTAGTTTATTTAACAAACCAATGCCTCTGCCTTCCTGGTTCATGTATAGAAGAACCCCTTTACCTGCCTGCTGAATCATGTCCATAGATTTATGCAACTGTGGACCACAATCGCATCTGCATGATCCGAATATATCACCTGTTACACATGAAGAGTGTACACGAACCAATACAGGTTCATCTTTTTCCCAAGTACCTTTAATTAAAGCAAGATGCAACTCTCCCGTACTTATTTGTCGGTATGCAATCAAGTCAAAGTCGCCAAGAGTTGTTGGCATATCTACGCCGATCTCTCTTTTAACAAGAACTTCGTTGGCTAATCTATATTCTATTAAATCTTTGATAGAAATCAATTTCAGATTGAACTTTGTTGCAATCTTCTTCAACTCAGGTAAACGAGCCATACTACCATCTTCGCTCATGATTTCGATCAATACACCTGCCGGTTTAAAACCAGCGAGTCTTGCCAGATCAACTGCAGCTTCTGTATGTCCTACTCGTCTTAATACACCTTCATCTTTTGCTTTCAGTGGAAAAATATGACCTGGCCGACCTAAATCTTCCGGCTTTGTATTTGGGTCTACCAATGCCTGAATCGTCTTGGAACGATCAGAAGCAGATATACCTGTTGTACATCCATTGCCCAATAAATCAACCGAAACAGTAAATGGCGTTTCATGCGTAGCTGTATTGCTGCCAACCATCAGATCCAGCTTCAGTTCAGTGCAACGTGCTTCAGAAAGCGGCGCACAGATCAAGCCTCTGCCCTCCTTCGACATGAAGTTGATGATCTCCGGAGTTATACATTCTGCAGCACAAACAAAATCGCCTTCGTTTTCTCTATCTTCATCGTCAACAACAATGATTACCTCTCCTTTGCGTATGGCTTCAATGGCATCTGCAATTGAATCTAATTTTATTTCTTCCATATTATTATTGATTTCTCTCTGTAGGCTTCCAGGTTGTCGTTTTTACACCTCGGGAATAATTTACAAAGCCTACAAGCAACGCAAAATTCATGGTGTAAAAATGGGTTATAAAACGTAGTATGCGCGAATGCAATCCTATTTTTTTGAATAATCTGTCTACCAGTACACCCAACATGGCACAAATTTGTCCGGCAAGGGTAAGTATGTAGATCTTATAACCCAAAGGCAATAGTAATAAGTTCAGTATAAAAAGACCGATCAGTAAAAACGGTGTAATCCAGCGTATAACTTTATGCGAAATGAAACAAAACGCAATGCCAAATTTGAATGGCGACAACAGATCTAAAAAAGTGAACAGATTTTGGAAATTGCCTGCTGAGATACGCACCTTGCGTCTGAACTCTTCGGAAATTTTATTGGATACATCTTCCGTACAAATCGCACTCAACTCATTGATGGTTTTCTTTCCCTTGCGTAATACCTGCATGGCAATAAAGAAATCATCTACCAGGCATTTCGGCGGAATCTCGACATATAGTTCGCGACGTATGGAATAACAGCCGCCAAATGCGCCAATCATAGCACCCATAGAAATGCCTTCCAGATATTTAATACGATTTTCGCGTTCCAGATATTTTTTCTCCTGAAAAGAAATACCTGTTTTCTTAAAATCAGGGTTAACAATATTGCCGCCTATTAACCCAATCTGTTTATTTTTATAATGCTTGGTTAAATGATAAATCGTATCAATTTCAAAGAATACATTCGCATCCGTTAAAACAATAATATCTGAACCAGATTCTTTATACAGCTGATTGATGATACCGCTTTTCCCTGTACGATCATATCGAATAAGCTTGATCTGCGGAAATTTCGACATCATGCTTTTTACAATAGAATCTGTCTGATCCGTCGATGCATCTGAACCTATGTATACATGAATTTTTTCAAGCGGATAATTGGTTTCGAATAAAGAAAGGATCTTTTGTTCAATCACTTTTTCTTCATTATAAACAGCCATTAAGATATCTACTTCCGGCAAATCTCCATCGGTTAAATCCCAGATGAATTGATTTTGTTTTTTTTTACGGCCTAAAACTTCAAGAATTTTGGGAAACAATACATAACTATGAAATACCAGAAAAATGGCAAGCCAAAAAAGAATCTGAAGAACAAGCAATAGAAGCATTAATTATTGAGAAACAATTACTGTATTGTATTATTTTAACCGCCGGTATAATGAAATGAGATTGTCTACTAAATTTTCCCAATTGTATTTTTCCATCGCCAGTTTTGCTGCTTGCTGGCCAATAGCTTGGGTCATTTCAGGATCTTTTAATAAAGAAACGATCGCTGCGATCCACTCTTCGGGAGTGTCGGCAATAACAATATTGTTCTTATTGGAATATTCAACTCCTTCAGCACCAACCGTTGTGGCCAGTATACATTTGCCCACAGCCATCCCTTCAACAACTTTCAGCCTCATTCCGCCACCGGAAAGCAAAGGTACGATGAAAATCTCATACTTCTGAAGGTATTCTACAGCATCAGGCACCAATCCATGAATTTCAACGGAAGTATCATCCAGATAATAATACTTTTCAGGCATTGCCTTGCCCGCGATGTGCAATATGATCTCCGGAATATTGTTTTTAACTTCCGGCCAGATCATATCTAAAAACCAATCCAAACCCTGCTGGTTTGGCATCCAGTCCATTCCGGCCAGAAAACAAAGTGTGCCCGGTGTTGTTTTACTAAAATCCGGCTGGAACTTACTGAGATTTGCCCCAGCATTGACCGTTACCAATTCTCCTTTAAAACCTTGTTTCTGATAATACTCCTTGTCACGGGATGTAATTGCTGCAATAGCATCAACCCCATGCATGGTCGTATTTTCAAATTGTTTGATTTTTTCAGACAACAAATTGAAATACCATTTTTTCAGCGGATTTATTTCATTGAGCGCCATGCGCTGCCAGATCTCATGCTCAATATTATGCGAGCGAAGCACTATTTTGGCGGATGAATGTTTGCGCAATACAGGAAGGTACAATGCCATATAACTACCTTCCAGCTGAATAATATCAAATGTGGTTTCAGAGAGAAGCTTTTTTAAAGCTTCTTCAAATTCTACAGACTTAAAACGTTTGACATTATAAGGCATTTTTGAAAAAACGCCCCAGAACAACCCAAGTGGCTTTATGGATGTATCAATATCCACACTCACTACTTCTGCAAGCGATTGCAAAGGAGCAGGATCCTGGTGATGCTTTTTGGTGTTTAGGGAAGCGAGTGTAACCTTATGCCCTGCCTTGTTTAAATAATAGGTAACATGATATGAAGCAATATTACCGCCATCAGTTAAAGGAAAAGGTATTCTATTGGTAATTTGTAAAATTCGTAGAGGGGAATCCATGGATTTATGCCATCATTTTTTCAAAACTTGCCCAAAGTAATTCTGCTGTTTTATCCCAGGAGAATTTCTGGCGCTGAACGCGTGCAGCCTCAAGCAGTTTTTCTCTGATATGCGGCACTTTGTATATCTGGATCATGGCATTTGCAATAGCATCTGCCGAATCAGGATTTACAAACAAAGCAGCCTGGCCCGCCACTTCAGGAAGAGAAGTAGTATTGGAAGTAATAATCGGTACTTCACAGTTCATGGCTTCCAGTAACGGAATGCCAAAACCTTCAAAATACGGAACAAATGTCAAAGCATTGGCTGAAGCCATGATCTTGGCCAGTTCCGGTGTTTTTACGTGTCCTAAAAAATGGATATCGTGTCTGTATATTAATGTGTGATATAACGATTGAATATCTTTATTGCTCCACATCGCATTACCAATCAACAGTAACTTCATGTCGCAGCTGGTCATTTTTTTAAAAACATCAAATGCCCGCATCAGATTCAAAATATTCTTGCGCGGATGCATGGAGCCTATGTATAGGAAGAATTGTCTGCCGGCAGCATATTTATAGCGCACTTTTACGCTGTCTGCTTCACTGATCGGTTTAAACAAATCATTGCAGCCGTTGTATACCACATCAATTTTTTCTAAAGGAATGGTATAGATTTGTGCGATATCTTCTTTTGAAAATTGAGAAACTGTTGCCAGACGCGTTGCCTTTCGGGCAAATTTAGGCATGTTCTTTTTATAATATTTTGCAATTGAAGCCGGTAAATCTTTGGGTCTGTGTTCAAAATTAATATCATGAATCACATTCAGAGTCTTTACATTCGTTGATTTGCAAATATACCCGTCGGGTGAAATAAAGGCATCTGCTTTTACTTTCTTCAGCATAAATGGTATGCTCCATTCAAAAAACATATGCCAAAGAATCGGATGCCTGGATTGCGGCACCAGCACATGAGGAACTACATTCTTACCAAATATAAATTTATCACTGTAAGGTCTGTCAAAGAAAAAATGAAATGTATGCTGCGGGTTATTCTGAGTGATACGCTTCAATGTCTCGTACGTAAACCATCCGATACCTTCAAGGCGATCTTCTAATAACAAACGTGTATTTACAGCTATATTCAATTTTCTTTCAGTTTAACATCCAAATTACAACTTAGGTATTACAGTACCAAGAGTCTTGTCAATTTCTCCCAAAATAGATTTCAATTGTGTATGAATCAATAAAAGCTCATCTATTTCAGAATCACTGTTATTAGAAACCATTAATTTCATGTTATCCTCAATCATACATCTAAGAACAGCACGCTTAAGTCTTAATACGGTTCTTGGCACTACAGTGTTTAATACATCTGCATCTTTAGGTATATCTATCTGGAATTTCTCCCAGTTTTCACTTACATGAAATTTTGTAGAAAGTAGATCAATAGCTGCATCCCGAACATATTGCGGCTGCTCCTGCTGTATGAAATACGTATGAATTACTTGTTCTCCCTGTTGTCTTAACTGAATGATATGTTTGAAAATATAATCGTAAGCCGGATTCTTAAATTCAACATCCTGTAATTCATGAATTAAATAATCTGACAATGGTAAATTTTCTTCCATGCTGGATGAAGCAAAGTTGAGCAGGTATCTCATCATATCCCGCTCATGCATTTTCAACGATTCCTCTTCCAGGCTAAGCTTGACAATATCTTCAGGCAATTCAATCTCCTGAATTGGCGGTAATTCCTGATAGGCATTTCTGTCAGCTTCCCATTTTTTTGATTCCTGCTGTCCTTTCTGGATCGCTTTCTTATTGTATTCAGAAATCAGGATCTGCTCATCAATTTCAAGTAATTTGCTGCATTCTCTAAAGAACACAGAGCGTTTGATTGCATCCGGAACTTTTGAGATACTTTCAACAATATCCTTGATTACATCGGCACGTTTGATCGGGTCACTGCCAATTTCCTTTAAACTGATTTCGGTTTTAAAGGAAATAAAATCACGTTTGTGCTTTTTTATGTACTCTTTAAAACTTGTCGGACCAATTTTCTGCACGTAACTATCCGGGTCTTCTCCTTCCGGGAAAACAACGATAGACACGTTCATATCCTGTTGCAGGATCAGGTCAACCCCGCGCAGTGAGGCTTTCAGACCGGCCGCATCACCATCATACAAAATTGTAATGTTTGGTGTATAGCGTTTTACCAGTTTAATCTGGTCTTCCGTTAAAGATGTTCCGCTTGATGCCACTACATTCTCTACACCAGACTGGTGTAGAGAAATAACATCGGTATAGCCTTCAACAAGCAAGCATTCTTCTTCTTTGCGGATTGCCTGTTTTGCCTGAAACAAACCATATAGAATTTTACTCTTGTGGTAGATCGCAGATTCTATCGAATTAAGGTATTTTGCCTGCGTTTTGTCGGTCTTTAAAATACGCGCACCGAAAGCGGTAACACGCCCCGCTACATTGTGAATCGGGAACATAACCCGACCTCTGAAACGGTCGAAGTATTTTTTCTGACTACCATCATTGGCGTTGTCACGCTCGATAGAGAGACCTGTTTTGGTTAAAAATTCGACCTTATATCCTTTTGCAATAGCGTCTGCTGTGAAGCCATCCCACTGATCGTGACTATAGCCCAGCTCAAACTTCTTAATGGTTTCTTCTCTAAAACCCCGCTCTTTGAAGTAGCTTAATCCTATGGCTTTACCATCTTCGGAATTCCATAACTGATCAATGTAGTATTGGCTGGCATAATTGGTAACAACCAGCATCGAATCCTTCTCGGTCTGCTCTAAATTCTGGCCTTCAGAAAGCTCTTCTTCTTTAATTTCTATGTTGTATTTTTTAGCCATATAAGCCATGGCTTCAACATAGGAAGCACCTTCGTGCTCCATTACAAACTGGATGGCATCGCCGCCTTTCCCGCAGCCAAAACATTTATAAATTCCTTTGGCAGGTGTTACCGTAAAGGAAGGTGTTTTTTCGTTGTGAAACGGACAGCAACCGCTATAATAATGGCCTTTGCGTTTTAAAGAAACGAAATCACTGATCACCTCGACAACGTCGATGGCCTGGTGAATCTGATCAATTGTATCTTTTGTTAAACGCACTGCTTATTATGATTTTTATCGTAAAACTATTTTGTACTTTCAGACTATATAACACAGTTTTGGGGCAATAAGTTATATTTGTCCACCTGCAAAGGTCTTGTATTAAGTCCAAATTCCCCCTTTGATTCCCTTTGTAGTTATATGAAGTTATTAACATTTCATTGTTGACTTCCTCTTATTAAAAATAGCAGCTTGGCTGAAGACTACAACTGGCGGAACTTGTATGAAGAATCAGTTGTTTGTTCACTCAAAGGCAGATTCTGTTTTCAGGATTGTTTTGTTCTATTTACTAGGCTCTGATACTAGTTTCTGCCCTCTAAATTGATTAAATTGCATAAAATACCTGTTAATAAAATGTCTATAACCCAAGAACAAGTTTTAGAGGCACTTAAGACCGTACCTGAACCAGATTTGAAAAAAGATCTGGTGACGCTGAACATGATCCGGGATATTGCTATCAATGGTCTGAACGTAACTTTTACAGTTGTATTAACCACGCCGGCATGTCCATTAAAAGAACTTATAAGGAATTCCTGCATCGATGCGATTCATAATCTTGTTTCAGCAGATGCAGTCGTGGTAGTGAATTTAACTGCCGATGTAACAACCGGCAGATTCAACAGCGGTCCGGTATTGACAGGAGTAAAAAATATTATCGCCGTTTCATCAGGTAAAGGGGGCGTTGGTAAATCTACCATTACAGCTAACTTAGCAGTAGCGCTTTCCAAGTCGGGCGCAAAGGTTGGTATCATTGATGCCGACATTTCCGGCCCATCCATACCAACAATGTTTGACGTGGAAGATGCCCGTCCGAATGTGATTGAAAATGAGAACGGCAAACCAACAATCATTCCGATTGAGCAATATGGAGTAAAACTAATTTCAATCGGGTTCTTATCTCCGGCTGAAAGCGCTGTTGTTTGGAGAGGCCCTATGGCTAGTTCTGCACTCCGTCAGTTTATCAGCGATTGTGAATGGGGCGAGCTGGATTACTTACTATTCGATATGCCTCCAGGCACCAGCGATATTCACTTAACATTGGTGCAAACGGTTCCGGTAACAGGAGCTATCGTTATTACAACACCTCAGAAAGTTGCCATCGCAGATGCACAAAGAGGTTTACAAATGTTCCGTCAGCCACAGGTGAATGTACCGATCCTTGGCGTTATTGAAAATATGGCCTGGTTCACACCTGCAGAGTTGCCTGGAAATAAATACTACATTTTCGGTAAGGACGGCGGAAAAGAACTAGCCGAAAAATTTGATGTGCCTTTATTGGGGCAGATCCCGTTGGTACAAGGCATACGTGAAAGTGGGGATGCGGGAAAACCCGCTATCATCAATCAGGATGAGATTACAGCAAATGCATTCCGGGAATTGGCCCAGAGCGTAGCACAGCAGGTAGCGATCCGTAATGCATCTTTAGCAGAAACCAGAAAAGTAGAAATCAAAGTATAAGCCGTGAGTACAACAACTGAAAACACTGAATTACTAGACAGAGTTGAACAAGCTTTAGAAAGTATTCGTCCGTATCTGATCACAGATGGAGGCAATGTGCGCATAGTAGAAATTACCAGCGACATGATTGTAAAATTAGAATTATTAGGCGCCTGCGGCTCTTGCCCGATGTCTCCGATGACATTGAAAGCTGGTGTTGAAGAATCTATTCGCAAAGCCTGCCCGGAGATCAAAGGAGTATATGCGATCAACGTATAAGCGCATATTTTCATATAATTTTTAATTCACAGAAGTACAGATATTCATGAGAATAGGAATCATCTTTGGCGGTCAATCCAGAGAAAGAGAAATATCATTTGCCGGAGGGCGGACTGTTTACGACAATCTCAATAAAGATATTTTCACTGCCGTGCCGATCTTTGTTGACAGTTTAGGGCAATTCATTTTGCTTAACTGGCAATATGTTTACAAGGGTACGATCAGAGACTTTTATCCTCCTTTTGAATTTCTGCCTGAAAGCAAACATGGTTTTCAGGTGTATATTGAATCATTGGGTAATCTTTCCAAAGAAGAGCGCGATACGATGATCCACTCCGTGGGTAAAAAGATTGAACCTTCTGAGTTGAAAGACCTGATTGATTTTGCTTTTCTTGCATTACACGGTCCTTATGGTGAAGACGGTGCTATCCAGGGTATTTTAGACTGGAACAATATCCCCTATTCAGGTTCCGGAATCCTGGCCTCTTCAATAGGAATCAATAAGTATATTCAAAAGAAACTTTTGGCGCAAGCTCAATTCAATGCCCCAAAGTATACCATATATAAAAAATCTTCCTGGTTACAGGGCGATAACGTTGCCGACCTGTTCAACAAGTTTGAATCAACGGTTGGTTTTCCGTTTGTGGTGAAAGCACCTTCCCAAGGTTCTTCCATCGGAATCTCTGTGATCAATGAGCGTAATAACGACAAACTGAGACTCGCACTCAACAGGAGTTTCTTCCTGCAGGAAATTACTGCTGCCGACTGGAATGCAAAAACCGAAACAACCAAGATCAAATGGGTAGCTACCCTTACCGATATCCGTGATGGTATTGGTATGCCAGTGAATGATGTGTTCAATGGGAAGACGTTGTATCATCCCGAAGAATTACTTAACTATTTAAATACAAACCTGGCAGGTAAGCAGGAACGCATCCTGCTTGAGAGTTTAGATAACGAGGAAGAAATCATTATTGAATCTTTCATCAAAGGGCAAGAATTTTCTTGTATAGTTATTCAGGACGAGCAAGGAAATGCTATAGCCCTGCCTCCGACCGGCATTATTAAAGGAAACGATTTCTTCGACTACCGTTCAAAATATCTACCAGGCATGTCACGTAAAGTGACGCCAATTGACATTCCGGCGGTACAGGTTGAAGCGATCCGTACGGAATGCTGCAGATTATTCAACGCACTTCAGTTTAATGTATACGCGCGTATTGACGGTTTCATTTCACCGGAAGGCGAAATTTTCCTGAATGATCCGAATACTACATCAGGCATGATGCCTTCATCATTCTTCTTCCACCAGGCGGCAGAGATTGGTTTAACACCTTCCCAGTTCTTAACCTACATCATTCGCACTTCCCTTCAGGAGCGGATCAAAGAAGGTAAAAGAAGTCTTAAGACGAAGACCTTATTGTCGCAATTAGACAACCTACTTGCTGAACAGAAAAATTCTACGAAACAAAAAATAAAGATTGCTGTTATAATGGGCGGTTATTCTTCTGAGCGACATATCTCAGTAGAAAGCGGAAGAAATATCTTTGAAAAACTTTCTTCAAGCACCAAATACCAACCTATACCAGTATTCTTAACAGGCAGTGATGAAAGACACCGTCTATTTATTCTGCCTATCAATATCCTGTTAAAGGATAATGCAGATGATATTCGTGAAAAAGTAGTCAACTTTAAAGGCCATCATCCGATTATTGAAAACATAGCAAAAGAAACTGAATCTTTCACGAACCGCTATGTAAACAATGTAGTAAAGGATCCTAAAGAAATTTCCTATAAAGAACTTTCTGAAATGGTTGATGGTGTGTTTATTGCTTTACATGGTCGCCCAGGCGAAGATGGCAGCATGCAGAAAGAACTGGAAAAATACCATGTTCCGTATAATGGCTCAGGTATTGAAAGTTCACAGATCACAATCAATAAATTTGAAACAAACAGAATACTTAGAGAACACGGCATTTCTGTGGCCAACCATAGAATGGTTTATAAAAATGAGTGGACAGCTGCCGGCGAAAACTTATTGAGTGAAATTGAGTCTGGTTTTGTTTACCCGATCATTGCCAAGCCATCTGACGATGGCTGCAGCTCGGCAGTAAAGAAAATAAAAAACAGAGACGAGTTAAGAGCCTATATACGCTTGATGTTTGGAGAAGAAGCCATTCAGGGATCAACAAGTTCCGGCGTATTAGGATTAAAATACAACGAAGAGTTTCCACAGAAAGATTACTTCTTAATTGAAGATCTTGTTTCAAAAGGGAATGCGAAACACTTCCTGGAAGTAACAGGCGGATTAATGACTCGCTTCAATGCTAAAGGAGAAATCGAGTACGAAATATTTGAACCTTCGGAAGCATTGGCAACAGGTGATGTATTATCTCTGGAAGAAAAATTCCTTGCCGGTGAAGGACAGAATATAACGCCGGCTCGTTATACCAGCAACAAGGCAGATTACGAACAAGTAGCATCAGAAGTGCGTGCAACGCTTAAACGAGTTGCTCAGGTGCTGAACATTCAGGGTTATGCACGTATTGACGCTTTTGTACGGGTATTTGAGAATAACAAATCAGAAACAATCATTATTGAAGTGAATTCCCTGCCGGGCATGACTCCAGCGACCTGTATCTTCCACCAGACAGCCATCAACGGATACAAGCCCTACGATTTCATTGACAATATCCTTACCTTCGGTATTCAAAGAGAAAAGAATAATTTAGCAAAAATATAATATGAAATTCTTTAAAGCAGAATCCTTAAAAGACGTTTTGATTCATGTTGCCATCATCTTTGGCATATTTGTTTCGTTAATACTGGTATTCTTTTACTATTACCTTCCATCTGTTACCAAGCATGGTGAATACATCACAGTTCCCAAATTAGAAGGTATGACTGTTGATCAGATCAAAGAAGTATTAGAAGAAAAAAATCTGCGCTATGAGATCAGCGATTCTACTTATAAAGTAAATGTAAAGCCGCTTACTGTACTGTCACAACATCCGGAAGCAGGTAACGAAGTAAAGGAAAATCGCCGGATCTATGTGAGTATTGCTGCCCAGAACCCGCCGAACATAAAAATGCCCAACCTGATCGACAATTCTGTGCGTGAAGCTGAAATGCAGTTAAAGAGCCTTGGTCTGCAGGTAGGAACGATTACAACAACTCCTAATCCTGCCAATGTTGTTTTAAAGCAATCTTACAAAGGAGGAACAATCAAACCAGAGACGAGTATCCCGAAAGGTTCTAAAATTGACCTGCTGGTAGGTTCAGGCAGAGGCGAAACTGAAATGGATATTCCTAATGTAACCGGCATGACTTTAGAAGAAGCCATTCATGCGATTGAGGCCATGGGATTGGTCGCAGGCACACGATTTTACGATTCTTCGTCTGATAAACCCGAAGGTACCATCATAAAACAAAAACCTACATACCAAATAGGCGTAAAAGTTCGTTCAGGGGATGTAATTGATCTTTGGATCTCGGGATCTGAAGCTGAATAGCATTGCTTTTCACGTTTAGCCTTATGTATAAGAAAAGACTTTTTATAGTATTTATTTATTTCATACTAATTCAATCTGGCGTTCATGCCCAGATTGAATTAGTACCTTTAACACAGTACTCTGTCGGGCAGGAATTCTATCATTCCGGTGCTAATTTACGAACTACAATTACCGCTTTTACAAACAGTCCGCAGAAAGACACGTTGAAATTGCCTTATATAGAAGATTTTTCACAGGCAATGATCCCAATAGACACCTTAACAGCTGAAAATTTGGGTGCGGGCAAGGTTTATCAATTCAAACACCAGAAACTGCATGGTCTTAAAATTGGCATTGCGAATCCTGTCACAGTATTCAATGTTACATTCCCTGACGCTTTAATAGCTGATCTTGCAAATACAAAAATTGCCATAACAAAAATTGAAGGGAAGAAATTTGCTAAGGTACTTGATAAATATACAATTCAACTTTTTGAAGACGCACTACTGACAACCCCCGTAAAAGTCTATTCAAAGGGAGGAAGACTTGTATGCAGTTGGCTCCCGTTCCCATTCGAACGATACAGTAATTATCCGGATTCCCTGGGATTTATTGACAACGCGGGAGGAGTATTTATCAATGATGATATGTCTCCCAATCCAATCAGTGCTGGAGTAGCGACCTTTGATGGAGTTGATTATAGAGGAATTCCATACAGAACCACGCCCGTTACTGGTTTAGCAGACAACTTAACATCCTTGCCATTTGATCTAAGTAGCTACGCAGCATCAAACAAGGTCGGTTTTAGTTTCTATTGGCAATCCCAAAGTCTTGGAGATGCACCGCGCACCGATGAATATCTGATTGTAGAATTTAAAGATGAAAACGACAATTGGAACCAGGTGTTTAAAAAATTCGGAGGGCCGGCTAATGGGGATACTTTCCATCAGGAAATTATCCCCATTACCAACTCCATTTATCTGCACGAAAGTTTTCAATACAGAATCAGCAATTATGGCATATTAAATGGTCGTTTTAATGTCTGGAATGTTGATTACATTTACATTGATACGGCAATGACTGCTGCAAAAGCCGCAACGCAAGATGTAAGCTTTATCTCGATTAATAAAAATGTACTGAAGAATTATACTTCCATTCCATACAAGCATTTTGTATCATTAGCGGATTCTACATCCGAATTAATTTCCCAATCTGATATTTATATCAGAAATATGTTCCCGAAAACTACTACCATCTCTTTTTACATGTCTACAACGGATAATGTTTTAGATACAATAAACGTTACCGATACTTCAGGTACAATAAATCCTACACCTTCTTACAATAATTTTTTACATACGTTTGCAGCGCCTTATTATATGAAAAAGCCATACATTTTAAGGCAAAACTTCTATTTCTCAAACGTAGATGAAGCATCTGCAGGAACCATAGACTTGACTTTTAATAATTTCAGAAGAAACGAAACTTTTTTTTATGATTATTATGCGTATGATGATAATACTCCGGAGTTAGCGGCACAAGTAAAAAAATCCGGAGGAATACGAATTGCCAATGAATTCGACATTTTAATGGCGGATGATTTAACCCATCTGGATATCTGTTTCCTGAAAAATATCGGTGCCGACTTGTCTAATTTTACTGTATTCATGACTGTATGGGAGAAGAAGCCCGATGGTTCTTATAAAGAAGTTGTAACCAATGGTCAACCCATAGCAATTAAATATAGCTCTTCCATCAATGGCTTTACCCGGTATGAATTCTATCCGCATATTTCATTAGATTCAGGTACATACATGTTTGGATTCAGACAGGAGTTTAGCAATGCTTTATATCTGGGTTACGACCGTAATAACGATCGTACAGACAAAACATTTACAAGTACCGATGACGGCAAAACCTGGATTTCATTTGATTCGGTTGCCTATGAACCAGGTGCACTGATGATTCGTCCGGTATTCAGTGATGGAGAAAGTATTGTTACACCTGTAAAGCCAGGCACTGAACAAGAAATCAGGTTTACCCTTTACCCGAATCCATCGCGGGGAATTGTACATTTTATAGGTGAACCTGAAGACCTGATTGTTTATGATATCAGCGGACAAGTACTGTTGACTAAACATATTACAGAAGAAAATTCCTTTTTACTTACCGATAGTCTGCCTAATGGCATATATTTTGTAGCTCTATCAAAAGAAGGTTATACGGAAGTAAAACGCCTTATAATTCAAAAATAAACCCATTTCAATTCAAAAGATGTAATTACTTTTTGTAATTTCGTTTTTATTCTACAAATATGAATTCAAGATACAGTAAATTCTTATGGCTGATACAATTTATTGGTGACGTATCATTATTAAATTTTGCTTTTTTTGCTTCGTATTTATTTTCTGCTCAAACGCCCCCATTCTCTCAGATTCAGGATCATTATATTACTCTCCATATTATTTTCAATATGGCCTGGATTATCCTTGCCTTTACATTTAATATATACATTTATTCAACGGTAAGAAGACGAAAGCTGGAGATTGTTGTATGGAACATGATCAAAATAATAACACTCCATGTACTCATCATTTTTACGTTCATCGGAGCATTAAAGGAATCTTTCTATTCCAGACAAATGATTTTAATTACTTATTTGATCTTAGGTACTGGAATATTTATCTGGCGTGTGCTTTTCATATTAGTTTTGAACTGGTATAGACGCAATGGATCTAACTATAGAAATGTGCTTATTATTGGTGCAGGTCCGGTTGGACTTCAGGTAATGCGGTATGTTGTTTCCCAGGATAATGCCGGGTATAAATTTATAGGCTTTTTAGATGATGCGATCCAACATGTAAAGCATAAAGAACTAGTTCTTGGTAAAGTTGATGATATTGAATCCATTTGTGAAAAGAATAAAGTTGATGAAATTTTCTGTACACTGCCATTTACTTCATCTAAAAAAATCAGATCCATTATTGGTTATGGAGACAACCATTTGATCCGTATTCACCTGGTTCCAGACTTCAGAGGTTTTTTAAATAAAAAGGTGGATCTTGAATTTTACGATCATGTGCCGGTTTTAAATTTAAGAAAAGAGCCTTTAGAAAATCTATTCAGCCGAATGATCAAACGTATGTTTGATGTAAGTTTTTCTTTATTTATTCTGATTTTCTTCTGTTCATGGCTATTTCCAATATTAGCTATTGCCATTAAATTAAGTTCTCCCGGTCCTGTGTTCTTTATCCAAAAAAGAAGTGGACGAAATAACGAAGAATTTGATTGTTATAAATTCAGAAGTATGTCAGTCAATAAAGATTCAGATAAAGTACAGGCAACACTAAATGATAGTCGCATTACCTTAATAGGTAAATTCCTACGCAAATCGAATCTAGATGAATTACCTCAATTTATAAATGTTCTTTTAGGTAATATGTCTGTTGTAGGACCAAGACCACACATGTTAAAGCATACCAAAGATTACTCAGCAATCATTGACAAATTCATGGTGAGACATTTAATCAAGCCAGGAATTACAGGATGGGCTCAGGTAAATGGCTTCAGAGGGGCTACTATACAGCCACGCTACATGATGAAACGAGTACGTTATGATCTATGGTATATTGAAAACTGGACATTGCTATTAGACATTCAAATAATTCTGATGACTGCATATACAATGATTAAAGGTGATAAAAATGCGTTTTAAACTAATCCTTTTTTTTTTAATTGCCGCATTTTCTCAGGCGATAGCTCAAAGTAGATTTGCTCCTTTAGAAAGGCAATATCTACTGAGTGAAGAAGCAGAAATACATTCGAAAGACAACAATCTACATACCTCAATACAACCTTACTTTTACCAAGAAACAAAATCCTTGTTTAATGTAGATAGTATGCGGGAAGGGATTCACTACTCTATTAAACGCACAAATCTTATTACAAAAATTGCGGATAATTTTAGCAATAATTATTTAGTGCCAATTGATTCTGGTATTGTTTCCATTAGGGCAACACCTCTTTTTGATTTTGAACTGTCTTACGATCCCTCAAAAAAACGACAATATTATAGAAATACACGAGGTATTTTGATCTATGGAGATTTCGGCTCAAAATTCTCTTTTTATACAGGTTTTTATGAGAACCAGGCTTCCTTTCCAGATTACATAAATACTTTTATTGATAGTAATTTAGTCATACCCGGACAAGGGCTTACCAAAAGTTTTAAAGGAGATAAAGGGCAGGATTTCGGTTTGCCATTCGGCTATATTTGCTATTCACCAAATAGATATTTTACCGTTCAATTTGGTCAGGACAAAAATTTCATTGGTAACGGTTACAGATCCTTATTAAGATCTGACAATGCCATGAATAACCCATTCTTTAAATTACTTACTTCTTTCTGGCACATCAAATACATGGTATTGTATGAGCAATTTCAGGATGTAAGAGCTGAACAGACTACAGTACTAGGTAAAGGTTATCCCAAAAAATATTCCACTACGCATTATCTCAGCTGGAAAGTCAACAAATCCTTTGAGTTTGGTTTGTTTGAATCTATCATGTGGCAAGCAGCAGATTCTAATGGTGTCAGAGGTTTTGATTGGGCCTATTTAAATCCTATCATTTTTTTAAGACCTACAGAATTTTATAACGGTTCAGCAGATAATGCTTTAATGGGTATTAATTTGAAATATCAGATTTTACACAACATGTATACCTATGGACAAATAATCATAGATGACTTGAAATTTGATGAATTGAAAAAGAAAAATTCTACTTACCCTCAGAAGTATGGTTTCCAACTTGGCGCAAGATATTTTGATATAGCAAAAGTCAAAGGGTTAGCAATACAAGGAGAATTCAATTACGTCATGCCTTATACGTATAGCCATAGATTGTCTTTGCAGAATTATTCTCATTATGACCAATCCTTAGCACATGTTCAAAATGCGAATTTTATAGAATGGATTGGAATAATTGATTACAATAAAAAACGTTGGTCGCTTTCAAATCGTTTGGTGTATTGTAATTATGGTACTGACAAAACAAGTGCAACCAATTGGGGACATAATATCTTTGCAGATATTAGCCAGTATCCCCAGTATTACCAGGGAAATCAAATTCTTCAAGGGTATAAAAACACATTAATATATAATACGTTGACAGCAGCTTATATTATTAATCCTAAAGTGAATATGCGTTTTGAAGCGAGTTTCACATATCGTTCTCAAAAAAATGCTGACATGACAAGCATTGATAAAATTATAGGGTTTAGCTTTAAAACTGCTTTGTTTAATAAATACTACGATTTTTAGAACCGGATAATTTCTAAACACATTTATTTTTAATACTTCTTTTAATAAAATCTTTCAAAAGAGCATACATTTCTTTTAACCTGCAAGTATATTAAATGCACTATGCAGGGGCTAAAGGAATCATTCATTGCAATTCACAAGCACCAAATTGAATCAATATTCCTGAATTGTGGAACATCATATAAAGAAAAAGCTCATGCAAATTTGCATGA
>JAGKWN010000085.1 GCA_021151805.1 Cytophagaceae bacterium
CCACGACTTAAGTCGTGGGCTAGGCAAAACATTATCAAACAACCGTTCATTATTTTAAACCCATGATTGAAATCATGGGGTTGGCGAAATATTATTAATCAATTGTTTTTTTGTTTTTAAACCCCACCATTGAAATCGTGGGCTAGGCAAAAATATTGAACTCATTTTTTCATTGTCTAGTCCACGACTTAAGTCGTGGGCTAGACAATGAAAAAGCCGCACCAGAATTCCGGTACGGCTTTAATATTCTAAATTTTTATCGTTGAACCTTATTTATACAATTTCTGATAATTCGTTATCCCTTCCTGCAGAAAGTCGTTGTAGGTATCTATGTTCCGCTCATAAACCATTGGCTGGGTCAATTCCTTTTCTGTATTAGGATCCAGAATCACATAAAAAGGCTGCGCAAGAAAGTTAAATCTTGTGTTCTGAAAATCATGGTTTTGTTTACCGATGGTCTTTTTAATCTTGCCATCTTTAGAAGAGGTGTACCATTCTTTTTCAGGAAGTTCATGTATATCGTCTACATATAAAGCTACGACCACAAAATCTTCTTTTAAGTGCTTGACAACCGTAGAATCTGCCCAGACGTTTCGTTCCATTTCGCGACAATTGGTACAGCCATGTCCCGTGAAATCAATAAACAAGGGTTTGCCCTGCGCTTTGGCACAAGCAAGCGCTTCCTTATAATCAAAGTAGCCCTGCAGTCCTAAAGGCAAATGTAGAAAATCATTGTATTTAGGAGTACCGCAAATTTTATCGGTATCGGTCGTGTAATCTTCCAGCGGTGGCAAATAACCGGAAAGCTGTTTTAACGGGTTGCCTGCAATACCTGTTCCCAAATAACCGGCAAATACAAGTATCAGTATAGCCAGTATCCGCCTTGGCCAGCCGATCTCGCCTTTGTCATGATCGCTTAGTTTTACCAGTCCGATCAGGTACAGACCCAGGGTGAAGAATACAAGAATCCAGATCAGCAGAAACGTGTTTCGATTCAATAAACCCCAGCCGTATACCTGGTCAGCAATACTTAAGAACTTCAAGGCCAAAGCCAATTCAATAAACCCGAGACTTACTTTCACAGTATTCAGCCAGCCTCCTGATTTTGGCAGCGACTTTAACCAGTTGGGGAACAAGGCAAATAAGGTAAACGGTAAGGCGAATGCAGAAGAGTACGCCACCATACCAATGATCGGTTTCAGAATTTCACCGCCGGCTGCAGATAATAAGATGGTACTCACAATCGGACCGGTACAGGAGAACGACACGAGTACAATCGTAAAGGCCATAAAGAAAATGCCTATGTAGCCACCTTTATCCGATTGCTTATCAACCTTATTAATAAAGTTATTTGGAAGCGTGATCTCAAAAAGACCAAAGAATGAAAGGGCGAAAACAATGAAGATTATTGTAAACAACACATTCGGGAACCAGTGCGTACTCATGTAGTTGGCAAACTCGGGACCATTGATGCGGGCAATCACCACACCGATCAATGTATAAATGCCAACAATCGACAAACCATAAATGATGGCCTTGCGAACAGATTCTTTTTTGGAGCTGGAGGTATTAGAGAAAAACGAAACGGTCATCGGCACCATCGGAAACACACAGGGTGTAATAATGGATATTAGTCCGGCAGCGAACGCAAGTAAAGTAAAAATCAATAAGGATGTATCTTGCGTAACACCGCCACGATCTTTGATTGTAATCTGGGCATGTGTAGAAACAGGAACATTTTCAGATTGTTGCACAGATGAAGTGCTATGACCTTGCAAACTATCTTTCAAAACTTTTATGATTTCTTCGTTGATGCTGTCACGCTTCACGAGGTTATCAATATGCTGAGCAAGCTTCTGTAGGTCGGATTCAGGAATGGATACTTGCTTCTCTGCCTGCACGTGTAATGCCAGAAATAAAAAAGCAAAAAGATAAACGATATATGCCCTCATTATTTTTTATACTTTTTTACGAAATCTTTTAAATAACCAACACTCACATCGTTCCCTTTTGAGTCACGCTGAACCGTCTTAGCCTTTTCTGCTTCTAGTTTTTCCAGCGAAGCTTTGTCCGTTGTTTTTGGCACAGCGTTTTCCGAACCGGTTTTGGTATCTGTTGTAGATTGCTGCGTTTGGCCGGCCGGAGCTTTAGTAATTTTTCTTGCCGGCAGAATTGTCAACCCGCTAAACGTAAATTCTTCGTCGCCCGGAATACAGCGGCCGATCACATCATTACATGTCTGGAAATTAACAGCGAATGTTATCTTAGGTGCATCAGACAATACAACAATTTTCTGTCTGAACTCAGCATGTTCAATAAAGTAAGTTACATCACCTTCCCAGATATCGCTGTATTTTTTCTTTGGCTTGATTGCTTTCGTTTTTCCCAATAAGGAATATCCTTTATCGGCTGTGAAATCAAAGGTTGTTACTGTCGGACCAAGATTCGGATCAAAATCATTGGAATATAAATACCAGTCAGGAATGATGGATGCTGTTGCAACCACTTCAATGGTATCTCCAATGTGTATCTCTTTAGCAGACAAGGCAAAAGACCATTTTATAGGATTATCATTATCTGCCTGCGCCATTGCAGAAAGCAAACAAAATACAACTGCTATAATTCGTTTAATCATACTATACTATACAAAATCCGGAATGGTTAAGTTCTAACGTAAAATTAGTCGGTAATGTATTGCAATCCTGACAGTTTTCGACCAACAAATGGTTTTTTAAGACCAACGGGGGAATTAAAATCTCAAATAACAAAAGACAAATTTCAAAAGCGAAGCACAAACATTCGCTTGTGCTGGCTTTTAATTTTTTAATTGCTGTTTAATCTTTAAATCCGATAAATCCTGATTCAGACTATTTCTTTGCGAAATACTTATGGAACAGCACAATCGTTTCAATCCCTTTCAGGTAATTAAATACTCTGTAGTGCTCATTAGGTGAGTGGATTGCATCTGAATCCAGGCCGAAACCCATCAATACCGTCTTTAAACCCAGCACTTTTTCGAACAACGCAACAATCGGAATACTACCACCTTCACGCATCGGGATTGGTTTTTTGTTCCATGCTTCGGCAAAAGCTGCTTCGGCTGCTTTATAACCGGCGCTGTCCGTTGGTGTAATTGCCGGTTCGCCGCCGTGGTGCGGAATCACTTCTACTTTCACCGATGCAGGGGCAATGCTTTTGAAATAATCTGTAAACAGTTGTGTAATTTTTTCGGGAGTCTGGTTCGGTACCAGACGCATAGATATCTTTGCCTGTGCGATGGATGGTAATACTGTCTTTGCGCCTTCACCGGTGTAACCGCCCCAGATGCCGTTGACATCCAGCGTTGGACGGATAGAGGTACGCTCCAGTGTGGTGAATCCTTTTTCACCTTCCACATCGGCAATGTCTAATGCCTTTTTATAATGATCCAGATTGAACGGTGCACTGTTCAACGCTTTACGGTCTGCATTACTCAGTTCAAGCACAGCATCATAGAAGCCGGGAATCACAATGTGATTGTTTTCATCTTTCATGCCGGCGATCATTTCACATAAAATGTTGATCGGGTTGGCAATGGCGCCGCCGTACACACCGGAGTGCAAGTCTCGGTTTGGGCCGGTAACTTTTACTTCCAGGTAACTCAAACCTCTCAAACCAATGGTAATAGAAGGTGTTTCAACCGAAAAGATTGCTGTGTCTGAAACCAGGATCACATCGGCTTTCAGCTTTTCTTTATTTTTTTCCAGGAACGGACCAAGGTTATCCGAGCCAACTTCTTCTTCACCCTCAATCATGAATTTGATGTTGCAGGGAACATCCTTCATCGCTGTTAAAATCTCCAGCGCTTTGATGTGCATGTATACCTGGCCTTTATCATCGCAGGCACCACGGGCATAAATGTTTCCATCTTTGATCACTGGTTCGAAAGGTGGAGACGTCCACAGTTCATATGGATCTGCGGGCTGCACATCATAGTGACCATATACTAAAATAGTCGGCTTGGCCGGGTCAACCATTTTCTCTGCATACACAACCGGATTGCCGCCTGTTTCGCAAAGCTCTGCTTTATCTGCACCGGCTTTTAAAAATTGTTCTTTTGCAAACTCTGCTGCACACAATACATCAGCTTTGAATTTTTTATCTGCGCTGACAGAAGGAATCTTCAGCCAGTCGCACAGTTCACCAATAAAACGATCCTTGTTTTGTTCCACATAAGCAGAAACAGCAGCAGCAGTAAGTTGAGACATAGTATTTGGTTATGAGTGTAGTATGTAAATATAGAAAGCGATGTGTAAAGTAAAAAGTGTAAAGTGTAAATCGTTTGTTGAATTTGTAGATGATTGTCATTCACCACGGCGTCGACTAGTACAAATTTCCGTGGTTCGGCACATTTACGCAATCATAATTATTAAAATGTACTAATAACTGTTTGCGCAAAACTCCAAACCACTTACTGAATTATCATCTCAGAGCTGTGGGTTGTTGGCCGAATGGCACAACAACGGATTGCTTTGTAGGTTTGGTAAGAATAGTAAGGGGATGTCCGTATGTGAATCAGAACATTTTCTCCGTTTGGAATTTGCTTTTTGTTATTTGGAATTTTTTTCTCTGATCTAAACTATAAACGGCTGCTCTTTAATGCCTGTACCCACCTGTATGCAATGCAACAATCTAAAGGGTGAGATTTATACATTCAATTTTTGAGGGTCTTGTCTGTTATCCCAAAAGGACAGCAGCTCTACCTTATCCTGATTAATTTGATAAATTAAACTTGTTTGTGCCGTCACTACACATTTGTAGGAATTATTCTGTTTTGAGTAAGGGAATAAAAAAGGATTTTGATTTATAAAAAATAAAACTTCTTCTGTTCGTTCTATAAAATTATTAATTTCTCTTTCTGTCCATTTACTTTGAAGATATTCAAGTATCAACATGTAGGTCTTATTGGCTTGAGGCGACCAAATAATTTGATAAGACATTTATCTTTTTAAAAATTTATTTTTAATCTCTGCCATTACTTTATCGTGCGGAATGCCATACCCACTCTTAAGTTCTTCTTTTGCTTGTTTAACAGATTCCTTTACATGCTCTGGAAGTTCATTCCAAAAGTCTTTTGTATCCACCCCCAAAATTACTTTTACTTGATCAAGAATAGCATCTTCTTCCGTATCGATTAACTTCTTAATCAGAGCATTTTTTTCATTGCTTTCCATAAATTCCAGATTTATATTACAATATAACGATTTTTTGCTGAATTAGTTATGAATAAAAAGTACTTACCAAGCATATTTTTAGTAACAACACAACAGTAAAGTGTATGGATGATTTAATAGCTGTGGGGTTGTTGGCCGAATGGCACAACAACGAGTTGATTTGTGAGTTTGGTAAGAATAGGAAGGGGATGTCCGTATGTGAATCAGAACATTTTCTCCGTTTGGTTGGCCGCGGCGAATTGTTTTTTTGTTATTTGGAATTTCCTCCAGCTTTCCGCTTTAGGCCTTAAGCCCTAAGCTTCAAATCCCCGCCATGCCTGCACACCGCCCGTATGCAGCGCTACAATCACTGATCCTTTTTCAAAATATCCGTTTGAGATTTTATCCAGCAAGCCAAACATCATTTTTCCATTATAGATCGGATCAAGTATGACACCTGTTTGTTGTTCAAAGCCTTTGACAAAATCAACAAGCTCCGGCTTAACTTTTCCATAGCCACCAAACACATAATCCGAAGTGAAGAGCGCTAACTTCGTTCTGTCAAAATCTTCTTTCAATAAACCAGCAACTTCATCAATAATATAATCGCCGTTTTTCAAAGCTGAAAAAACAAGCAGCTTACAATCAAGATCTTTAATGCCTTTCATCAAACCAGCGAATGTTCCGCCCGTACCGCAGGGCGTTGTGATATAATCAAACGGCCCATCAATCTCCTGCACCAGTTCAGCAACTCCTTCAATAGCAAATGCATTAGTTCCTCCTTCGGGAACAAAATAAAATTCTTTACTGCTTGAATCACTTGCTTCAAAAGCAAGCTCCGGATTTTCACGAATGCTTCTGTAAACTTCCCTCGAAACAAAAACGAACTCCATGCCAAGCGCCGCCGCATCTTTCAGCGTCGGGTTTTCAATCAGCAGCTCTTCTCCACGGATCAATGCTTTGGTTTTCAAACCCTGATCTTTGCCATACGCCGCCGTTGCAAGTATGTGGTTGGAATAAGCACCGCCGCAGGTAAGTAATCCGGTTTTCCCTTCCTTCACACATTGCATTACATTGTACTTTAGCTTCCGGATCTTATTTCCACCATATAAGGGATGGATTAAGTCCTCACGTTTCAAGTACAAGGTTACTCCAGCTTCTACTGTTAGCGGAAGAGTTATTTGTTGAAGTGGGCTTGGTTGCATGATATAAAGATAAGGGTTTAAAGTGTAGAGTGTAAAGTGTAATCGTCTCATAATTAAATCAACCATTTTAATTATTAGATACTTTATTAGGTACAGCGTTCAAAATGAACAAACAACTACACTTTACACTCTAAACTCTACATTTTCCAAGTTAAAGCACTGAAATCTCAACTAGCACCAATATTCCTTTTAACACCTACTTTCCGTACCTTTACAGTTATGGCAGAAAATCAACTACCGGAAGAACTGGAAGACGGGTTCGCGGAAGACGAATTATTTGAGCACCACCGCGTGGTTTGCGACCCCGGACAAACATTGCTGCGCATCGATAAATTTCTGATGTCGCGCATTCAGAATGCAACACGCTCCCGTATTCAATATGGTATTGAAGCTGAATCTGTTCGTGTAAACGATAAGCCAACCAAGGCGAGTTACAAAGTAAAACCGGGTGATGTAATTACTATTTCGTTACCGCATCCCCCACGTGAAAATGTATTGATCCCGGAAAATATTCCGCTGGATATTGTGTATGAAGATGATCAGATCCTGATCGTAAATAAAAAGCCGGGCATGGTGGTACACCCTGCGCACGGCAACTGGAGCGGTACATTGGTAAACGCCCTGGCTTACCATTTTGAAAATCTGCCGACGCACCGCAACGGAGAAATCCGTCCGGGTTTGGTACACCGCATCGATAAAGATACTTCCGGTTTATTGGTAATTGCAAAAACTGATTATGCTATGACCTTCATGGCAAAACAATTTGCGGACCACACCATAGAGCGCACCTATTATGCAATAACGTGGGGTACACCTCAGCCTAAAGACGGGACCATCCGCAATTACCTGGGAAGAAGCGCGAAAGACCGCAAGATTGTTGCCACCTACGACAACGAAGAAGATGGCAAACTGGCGATCACACATTACAAAACTCTAAAAGCTTACCATTATGTTGCGTTGGTGCAATGTAATTTAGAGACCGGCCGCACGCATCAGATCCGCGCGCACATGCGGTCCATAGGCCATCCTTTATTTAATGACATGAGTTATGGTGGTGATGCAGTTGTTAAAGGAACCGTAACAGGCAAGTATAAACAGTTTGTTGAAAATTGCTTCAAACTATTACCACGACAGGCATTACATGCAAAGACCTTAGGCTTTATACACCCAACCACAAAAGAGTTCATGCAGTTCGACAGCAAGTTGCCGGAGGATATGCAGGCCGTACTCGATAAGTGGGAGCGTTATGTAGGTGAAGAAGTATAATGAGTGCTTCGCACTTTATTTTTAACGCAAAGAACACAAAGAATAAACGCAAAGTCCGCAATATTCTCATTTAATTAAAAACATGAACATATCTTTCTTTATCCTTTGCGTTCTTTGCGAAAAAATTTTGCGCGCTTTGCGGTAAAAATCTGACCACTAGATGACGCTCGGTATCCGTTACATGCTTATTTCCATTGTCTCTTTCTCACTCATGCATTTGTGTGTGAAGGCGATTCCGGAGATACCCGTTGTACAAACTATTTTTGTCCGGTCTGTCTTTTCCATAATATTCTGCTACATCGCCATCCATCAGGCAAAGGTTCCGATGTGGGGAAACAACAAACCCTTTCTGGTGCTGCGTGGCTTGGTAGGCATGTTTTCTCTGATCTGTTTCTTTTACTCCATACAGCTCTTACCATTGGGAACAGCAGTAACCATTGGCAATCTCGTACCTTTCTTTACGTTATTTCTTGCTTTCTTATTTCTGAAAGAAAAGATTCCGCATCTGAAATGGCTGTTTTTCGGCATCTCTTTTCTGGGTGTGTTTTTAATGAAAGGCTTGGACAAAGATTTGTCTACAGTTGGAATTGCTCTTGGTTTGTGCGCGGCCTTTTTCACCGCAACGGCGCACTTCGTAGTACGTACACTGCGCGACACCGACGATACCGCCGTGATCATGTTTTACTTTCCATTCATTACCATACCCTGTATGCTACCCTTTATCTTTACAGCATGGAAAACACCGGATGCGCGGGAATGGTTGTTCTTATTGTTGATTGGAATCACGACACATGTCGGCCAGCTTTTCCTGACCAAAGCCTATAAACACGAAGAGATAAAAAATATTTCCTATGTGTATTACCTGGGGATTGTACTTTCCTTTTTCTACGGCATCACATTCTTCGGTGAGTACATCAGTCTGAAATCTTCGGTTGGCGTGGGTTTGGTGATTCTGGGAATGGTGCTGAATATTTTAGCTTAAGGCGAAAGGCTTAAAGCCTAAAGCTTGTCATTCCTTTATTTTAACTTTAGTACTTTTAAAAGTGAGAATAAAATTTACAAACTAAAATGATTAATGAAACGCAAAAGCTTTAAGCCTTAGGCGTTCCGCCTTAAGTCTTCTTCGCTGCATTCCAGTATTCATCCATCTCAGCGAGGCTCATGGTGTTTAACTGCTTACCGTCTTTTTTGGATTCTCTTTCCAGATATTGAAAACGTTTGATGAATTTCTTATTGGTTCGTTCCAATGCATCTTCAGGGTTGATGTTCAGGAAGCGTGCGTAATTGATCAGAGAGAAAAATAAATCACCGAGTTCACCTTCGGCCTTAAACGCATCAATTTTTTTATCGTCTTCAATATTAAATTCCTGTTTGAATTCGGCCATCTCTTCTTCCACCTTTTCCCAAACCTGTTTCTTTTCTTCCCAGTCGAAACCAGCGCCGCGGGCCTTCTCCTGTATGCGCGTGGCCTTGATCATGGCCGGTAGTGATTTTGGAACACCGCTTAAAATAGATTCTTCCTTCGGTTTTTCCGTCATCTTGATCTGCTCCCAGTTTTTCTTTACAGCTTCTTCGTCTTCTGCCTTTACATCGCCATAAATATGCGGGTGGCGGCGGATCATCTTTTCCGAGAGTGTATTCAGAACATCTGCAATATCAAAGGCATTAGTTTCTGAAGCGATCCGGGCATAAAAGACCAGGTGTAGCATAATATCGCCCAACTCTTTTTTGATTTCGTCCATGTTCCTGTCGACAATGGCATCCGAGAGTTCAAACGTTTCTTCAATGGTTAGATAGCGTAAGCTTTCAATGGTTTGTTTTTTATCCCACGGACATTGTTCCCGCAGTTCATCCATGATCGTCAACAACCGGTCAAATGCTTTTAATTGCTCTGCTCTTGAATTCATAATAAAAAGACGTTTATATAACAAATAACCATATTCTATCTACTAATGCTTGTTTTCACGGAGAAATTTTAGCCGGATGTTGATAAAATATTTGTTTGTATAATTTTAAAAAGAAAAGATTGTATATGGTTTCTGTTTTGTAAATTTGGTTACACAACAAATCTTTTTAACTGTGACTTTAATTAAATCTATTTCCGGAATCCGCGGAACCATCGGCGGTAAACCCGGCGACTCGTTAACTCCGATCGATGTGGCAAAATTTGCTGCAGCATACGGAACATGGGCAAGAGGTGCTTCAAACAACAATAAGATCGTTATCGGCCGTGATGCCCGTTTATCGGGACCATGGATTTCTTCCATCGTTACAGAAACATTACGCTGCCTTGGTTTTGATGTAGTTGATTTAGGTTTATCAACGACACCAACGGTAGAAATGGCTGTTGTATGGGAGCAGGCTGCCGGCGGTATCATCATTACTGCCAGCCACAACCCGGGCCAATGGAACGCCTTGAAGTTACTGAACTCCAACGGTGAGTTCGTTTCAGAGCGCGACGGCAAAAAAATTCTGGTTCTTGCTAAAAAAGAAAATATTGAATTCGTAGATGTAAAACATTTTGGTACTTACCGCAAAGACGACAGCTACATTCAAAAACATATTGACGCTATTCTAAAATTACCATTGGTAGATGTGGCAGCTATCAAGGCAAAGGACTTCTCTGTTGCCATTGA
This sequence comes from Cytophagaceae bacterium, assembly GCA_021151805.1. Taxonomy (GTDB): domain Bacteria; phylum Bacteroidota; class Bacteroidia; order Cytophagales; family Cytophagaceae; genus Cytophaga. Next base: position 10,300 of record JAGKWN010000085.1, read on the forward strand.
TTGTGTAAATTCTACCGGCGGTATTGCATTGCCTCTGCTGCTGAAAGCATTGGGCGTCAAAAAAGTTGCTTCGTTCTACTGCGAACCCGATGGACACTTCCCGCATAATCCCGAACCGCTGCCGGAAAACCTTTCATTCATTTCCAATGAAATTGAAAAAGGTCATTACGATTTAGGTATTGTAGTAGATCCGGATGTTGACCGTTTGTGTTTTGTGAACGAAGACGGCAGCATGTTCGGTGAAGAATACACACTGGTTGCCATTGCAGATTATGTATTGAAAAATACGCCGGGCAATACGGTTTCAAACCTTTCTTCAACAAGAGCATTAAAAGATGTAACAGAGAAACATGGTAAAAACTACATTGCTTCTGCTGTTGGCGAAGTGAACGTGGTTACAGCCATGAAAAAGAACAAAGCCGTGATCGGCGGTGAAGGCAACGGTGGTGTCATCTATCCGGAACTGCACTACGGCCGTGATGCTTTAGTGGGTATCGCTTTATTCCTTTCACACCTGGCGAAATACGGGAAGTCTATTTCCATGATGCGCGCCAGCTACCCGAACTATGTTATTTCAAAAAATAAAATTGAATTGACACCGGAGATTGATGTGGATTGTGTGATCGAAAAAATAAAAGAACATTACGCAAAAACACCGATGATCACTGTCGACGGCGTACGCTTTGACTTTGAAGCCGGTTGGGTGCACTTACGTAAATCCAATACCGAGCCGATCATCCGTATCTATGCTGAAGCAGACACCCATGCAACGGCCGATAATCTGGCGCACAAAATCATCAACGATATAAAAGAAGTGCTTGAAACCAATGCGTGTTTACTTAGATAATGCAGCAACAACGGCTTTAGATCCGCAGGTTCTCGAAGCCATGATGCCTTATTTAACCGACCGCTTTGGCAATGCTTCTTCCATACACGGGCACGGCCGCGAAACGCGGTCGGCCATTGAGATCGCGCGCAAGAAAATTGCCGACCTGCTGAACACAACAGCAGCGGAGATCTTTTTTACTTCCGGCGGAACCGAAGCGGATAATACTGCAATTATCGGCGTGGTTGAAAAGCACAACATCAAACATATCATTACCAGCCGGCTGGAACATCATGCTGTGCTGCATACCGTACAGTACCTGGAAAAACTGAACCGCGTTGCGGTACATTATGTAGATGTAAATGAGCAGGGAGTTGTTGACCTGGTTGATCTTGAATCGTTGCTGAAAACAAATACCGGTGTGTTGGTCAGCCTCATGCATGGCAACAACGAGATCGGCAATATGCTGGATCTGAAAAAAACCGGTGAGCTTTGTCAGCAGTACAAGGCATTTTTCCACAGCGATACGGTACAGACCATCGGTCATTATCCATTACATTTATATTCCCTGCCGGTAGATTTCATTGCCGGTTCCGCGCATAAATTCCATGGACCAAAGGGAATTGGCTTGCTCTATCTAAAAGCAGGTTCAACGATTTACCCGTATCTGCATGGCGGTGCGCAGGAACGGAACATGCGCGGCGGTACAGAAAATACGGCAGCCATTGTAGGTATGGCCAAAGCCCTGGAGCTTGCCTACCAGCGCATGGATGAAGACCGTGTTCATATCACGGGTCTGAAAAAATACATGATTGAAGAACTGAATAAAATTCCTGGTTTATTATTCAACGGGCAATCGGCTGATATCGATAAAAGCCTGATGCATGTATTGAACGTAAGTCTGCCACCATCAGAAAACAATGAAATGCTGGTGATGAATCTGGACATTGCGAAGATTTCCGCATCAGCCGGAAGTGCCTGCACCAGCGGCACGAATATTGGTTCACATGTACTGGAAGCCATCGGCGCCAAAGACGACTGGGGCTATGTGCGCTTTTCTTTTGGAAGATATAATACCAAAGAGGAAATAGACTACTGCATTAAAACGTTAGTAAAGAGTATTAAGTAACCGTACCATTATGAAAAAAATCATCGTATTCCTTTTATTCACTGCTGTATCAACGGCTTGTGCTGTTGCACAGACAGGTTCAGCATTTCCGAACATCGCAACAAAAAAATTAAGCGGACAATCTTTCCCGGTTCCTGACAGTGTGAAAGGGAAGTACAGCGTGGTTGGTATTGCCTTTTCTAAAAAGGCCGAAGAAAGTTTGAAGACCTGGTACCAACCGGCATACCAAACATTCATTCAAAAAAAGAAAACCGTGTTTGCGGCAGAGGTATATAACGTAAACACGTATTTTGTTGCCGTTGTTACCGGAACAAACAAAGTTGCGGCCGGTGATATTGTAAAAGCCATACAAACTCAAACACAAAAAGAATTGCAACCCTATGTATTAACCTATGTAGGAGAATTTACTTCGTACAAAAAAACACTGAACATTGTAGAAAATGATGAACCATATTTCTTTGTTCTGGATGATAAAGGCGTAATCACGCATGTAACAAAAGGCGCATACACAGCGCAAAAGCTGGCCGAAGTAGAAGCCGCGCTGACCGCGGGTGAATAAATGAATTAACCTTCCAGTGTATTTTTTAAAATACCTGGAGGTTTAACTTTTCTTTGAAGCTCTTTCTCAATCTTTATGAAAAGAATTTTTTCCAATCTTACCTTCTGGGTGCTGACTGCCATTGTGCTTGGTATATGGCTTGGACATGTTTATCCGCAGACCGCATTGATACCGGTATTGGATAAACCCTTGAAATTAAATCTTTACCTCGCTGACATCGAAATCAAAACAACTTTTGCCGAATTCCTCAGCAGCCTGTTTATTTCTCTGGTTAAACTATTCATCAACCCAATCATCTTTTTAACAATAACGCTGGGCATCGCTTCCATGAGTGATTTGAAAAAGGCCGGTAAAGTTGGAGCAAAAGCATTATTGTATTTTGAAATTGTAACAACCTTCGCGCTGCTGATTGGTGTTGGTGCGGCCTGGGTCATCCGTCCGGGTGACGGCGTGGCAACATCTTCCGTTGCAGGCGGTGATATCAGCAAGTATACAAAAGGGGCAGAAGATTTCAGCTGGCTGCATTTTTTAAAAGACAATGTAACGCTGCAGGTTGTATTGATCGCCATTGTTTCAGGAATCCTGCTCAGCAGATACCACAAACGTCAGCAGCTGATTGATTGGCTTCAACCCATTTCCAAAAAACTATTTAAAGCCCTGCATTATGTGATGCTGCTGGCTCCCATCGGGGCCTTCGGCGGTATGGCCTATACAATCTCCAAATACGGACTGGCAACTTTACTCCCCCTTGGTAAGCTCATGCTGACAGTTTACATCACCATGGCACTTTTTATTTTCGTCGTACTCGGTCTGATCTTATGGTATTACAAAATCCGTTTGTGGTCGTTGCTCAAATATATTCGTGAAGAACTATTGATTGTATTGGGAACATCATCATCCGAAGCGGCGTTGCCTTCGCTTATGGAAAAGCTTGAACGCATGGGCTGTTCCAAACCGGTTGTTGGGCTGGTTGTACCAGCTGGTTACTCCTTCAACTTAGACGGCACAACAATCTATCTTTCCATGTCGGTATTATTTCTGGCGCAGGTATTTCATGTGCACCTCGATCTTTCGCAAATCCTCTCCATCATTGGCATTCTGCTGATCACCTCTAAAGGCGCCGCGGGTGTAACAGGTAGCGGATTCATTGTGCTGGCATCCACCTTAACGGCAGTAAAAGTTATTCCGGTGGAAGGTCTTGCTTTGTTACTGGCTGTAGACCGCTTTATGTCGGAGGCCAGAGCTATTACCAATTTTATCGGCAACAGTGTAGCAACCGTTTTTCTGGCAAATAATGAAAACGAATTTGACCGTGGAAAAATGGAAACAGCGTTTGGCGCAAGTAACAATTGAAGCCTATAAGGTTTTCGTGAAACAAAGATGCGTTGATTAACAAAGAAAACCTTATAGGTTTGGTTAACCGTTCCGCTAACGAATCCTCCAAGGTCTTGCTCTGATTAGTAATACTGGTCATTCATTAAAGTACTGATAATAGATACTCCAGACCTAGGAGGATTTCTTTGAAGACGACGACCTCTCTTTACACAAGCGATGGTATTGATGGCATTGTAAAATTTTACAACCTGATCTATGTGCCACAAACCAGGAAGTACACCTTATAGATTTTTTACTATATCTTCCTTTCTGTCGACTGGATGGGAAAGTTTTACATGAGAATAATCCAAGTTTACGATAGATTACCTGTAACACATATTCTATAATTTGAAATTTTTCTTTTAAGCCAATTCCATCGTATACTGCATAAAAACAGCTTGTTGATAACTTCATTTCAAGTTTAAATGAAGGATGTTTTGAAACTTTAACATTATAATAATATATTTAATCTTATAACTTTTAAACTTTATTTTAAAAATGGAAAACACAACAGAAGTATCACGCGTAGGTTTTGGTTCTAGACTTGCTGCATTAATTTTAGATGCTGTAATTATTTCAGGAATTTCATTTGTATTAGCACCGATTTTAGGAGGCTTTTTAGGTGCTGCTGCAGCTGCAGCAACAACAGAAGCAGCAGGTGGTACAGATGCAGCAGCAGCAGCGGCTGTTGGTGGATTCTTAGGATCTCTACTAGCATTAATGATCGTTTTACCTTTAATTTATGTAGTATATTTCTTAATCGAAGGATTAACTGGTATTACATTAGGTAAATTGATTTTAGGAATTAAAATTGCAAACCAGGATGGTACGGCTGCTTCGGTTGGTACTTTAATCACTCGTTGGGCAATAAAATCAAGCGGTAACATCTTAACTGCGTTAGGCGCTATTTTAGGTGTTTCTTTTCTTGGTACTATCGGTAGCATTGTTGGCTTAGTTATCTTCATAGGCTGTTTCGTTGCATTAGGTGCAAACAAACAAGCTTTACATGATATCGTTGCTAAAACAGCTGTTTTCAAAAAATCAGATATTAAATAATAAATAGATTATCTATTATTATAAGCCATGGTTAAAGTTTAACCATGGCTTTTTTATTTATCTCCCTTTTATGAAGAAACCTATAAGGTTTTGATGAATAAAGATTCGTTGATTAACAAAAAAATCTTATATGAACGACTGATGGCACCGTTTAAAGCGGTGCCATCAGTCGTTCATATAAAAATATTACCAGTGATTTTTCAGAAACAATACTTCGCTCCAATAACTACACCGATTGCTTGTGCATCCGGTTTTACAAAAGGTTGATATACTGAATTCTCAACATCAGAAATAGAAACCGTGGAGCCCATGTATTTTGCTTCCTGCAATGAATATTTTAAATAATCATACTTTAAAACAAAATCAAACGAAAGAAATTGTGTTGCGAATAGTTCGTACCCAAATTCTGCTGTGGCACCAAATGCCGGCTTGTATTTAAAATTGAAATCCTCGCTCAATGTATACGGATCCATAGACTTCAGCTTATACGTTGTACCAACAGAAATCAGAAGTCCTGCACCAAAAAGAAACCGGCTTCGTTTATTTCTCAAATTAATAAAATAGCGAAGATTGGGATTAAAATTGAACCGGTCAATATTCACTTTAAAGTATTTAGATTGATAATTTAAAAAAGAGTGCTTGTAATATGCACCTATAGATAATTGAAATTTACTGGAAATCATTCGTCCATATCGGATGCCTGCACCCAGGCCAGAACCAAATGAAGTCGTAACAGGCTCGTAGGTATTCATATCATAGAATCCTGTGTGATAATCTTTAAATCCTTGACTGGTATAAAACTCAACAGCAAGTTGCGATTTTACTTCATCATTAATGTATTCCGTTTGAGCCTGTGTTTGCAATGCAAAAAGAACAAAAAGTAAGACAAGAATATTTTTCATTTAATAGTTGTTTGAATTTTACTGCAAGGTATTTATAAAAATATATTTTGCAATTTTTTTATTGTGTGGTTTTTAAAAAAATATTTTTATGATTGAAGGGCCGATTAATATTTCACAATCGAAAGATATTTGCCCCTGGTCTGTGACACACAGACCAGCAGCTAACGCTTACGAATCCTCCAAGGTCTTGCTCTAATGTAGAATAGCATACACTTAATTAAGTACAGATAATAGATATTGCAGACCTTGAAGGATTTCTTTGAAGAAGTATTGACCCCTCTCATCCAACCGATGCCATGGCTTCTCTTATGGAGCAATGGCATCGGTAAACGAACTTGTAATTCTTAACAAGCGATAAAAAAATTTTTGGTTACCATTTAGTAACCCCGCATAAGGAACTAATAACAACCGTTCCTGCTTATATTGTCTCAACACACTTTTACCCACGATATCTTTTTATCCAATGAAAACACCAAAATTATTCGAACCTCAAAAGATCGGTTCTATTTCTCTGGCCAACAGTATTGTAATGGCACCCATGACCCGCAGCCGCGCAATCGGCAACATACCAAATGACCTGATGGCCACCTATTACGGACAACGGGCAGGAGCCGGACTCATTATTACTGAAGGAACTTCACCTTCACCGAACGGTTTGGGTTATGCGCGTATTCCGGGTATCTTCAGCAAAGAGCAGGTTGAAGGCTGGAAGAAAGTAACGAAAGCCGTACACGACAAAGGCGGGAAAATTGTGATCCAACTGATGCACACCGGTCGCATTGCACACGCGGCGAACATGGCTGCAGGTGCAAAAATTCTTGCGCCTTCAGCCGTGAAGCCGGCCGGACAAATGTGGACGGACTCCGCACAGATGCAGGACTTTCCCGTACCAAACGCCATGACTGCGGAAGAACTTATTTCGACTAAAGCGGAGTTTGTAACAGCAGCAAAAAATGCGATTGAAGCAGGTTTTGATGGCGTGGAGTTACATAGTGCAAATGGCTATTTACTGGAACAGTTCCTTTCTCCGATCAGCAACGTACGTACCGATGAGTACGGCGGCAGCATTGAGAAGCGTGCTAAATTTGTGCTGGAAGTTACTGCAGAGGTAGCTGCTGCCATCGGTAAAGATAAAACAGGTATTCGTCTTTCTCCATACGGCGTGGCGAGCGACATGCCGCATTATCCGGAAATCGATGCGGAATATGATTATCTTTCAAAAGAACTCAACAAGTTAGGCATCGCCTATATACATCTTGTAGACCACTCAGCGATTGGTGCGCCTGCTGTACCAATTGAGATCAAACAAAAGATCCGTAAAAATTTCAGCAATACAATTATTCTTTGCGGTGGCTTTTCACAGGAAACAGCTGAAGCAGCGATAGAGAGCGGATTGACAAATGCTGCAGGTTTTGGCCGGCCATTCATCAACAACCCGGATCTGGTTGAACGTTTCAAAAAGGACCAACCCATTTCACATGATTTGAACATGGAACTGTTCTACACACCAGGCGAACATGGTTATACGGATTTTGCGGTTTATGGTGCGTAAGAGGATTAAAGGTCACGGATTCGTAATCTTTAATTTCTCTTATATTTTAAACCCGTCGAATCCGACAGGTTTAAAACAGAAAGGCTATCAAATGATGGCCTTTTCTTTTTTATAATTTATTGCATCCTAGACTCCGCGTCTTCTTTAAAAAGATCTTTTAAGAGATTAATCTTATAGCTTTTATTGCTGAAATTTAACCGAAGATATTCTTCTTCTAATACAGATGATTTTAATTCAAAGCAGTTTACAAAATGAATTCGTTTTAGGTCGTCAAGTTTATTTTTTTTGAATGAATATAAAGCAGCATAATCTTTTCTCGGATGACCACGATCATAACCGCCTTCACGTATAAAAAAAATAAAATAAATACGATCAACGTAAACAAAATATCCTAATCTATATATATCATATCGATAACCGAAATCTATTCCACTTTCAATAATCATATTTTCAGAATTTTTTTTAATAACTCTACAACCCGAATTGGAAAAAAATATCGTATCAGAGTTAATATTGAATTTAAAACTTACTGTATCTGTCAATGATGCTTTTGCATCAATTGCAGTATCTATAGGCGTAAGTCTTTCAATAAATGTAAATACC
>JAGKWN010000086.1 GCA_021151805.1 Cytophagaceae bacterium
GAATTATGAATTATGAATTATGAATTATGAATGATAATCCGTTGCGGCGGAATAATTTAAAAGGTTGTTGGTTTACTTGGTGGGCCGGCGACCTTTTTATTTTGTCTGTCTGGATCAGGATTTTCAGGATTAAAAGATTTGCAGGATTCAACCACGACTCAACCTACTGTTGGGTTTAAGTTAGAAATTGCGGTAGCTAACATGACTTAAAACAGTGATGCCAACTCTTGGCATTTGCATTCGCCACGGCGAACCGAAGTCAGATAATTCGCCACTGCGGAGGATTTATAATCCTTTTTTTAGTAGTTGTGATCGCCGGCATAAGTTAATATATTGCAACAGACACTATGGCAAAATCTAACAACACACCAGATAACGCAAAGCAACCGGACAAGTTGATTGTAAAAACCAACTCACACGAAAATCCTTATGTATCTCCGGATATGCTGCAAAAGCTAATGCAGCCAAGAAAGTTGTCTGCTTATTTTATTGTACTGATTGATAGCGGAACGATTACCTATAATCTGGATTTGAAGGATATTACCCTCACAGATGGAGACGTGCTTTTCGCTATGCCTAATCAGGTTTTTACACCGCCGCAAAAAGCAGACAAGCTGAAATACTTCAAACTGTTATTTGATGAAAATACATTAGCCTTGCTGCCGCAGCCATTTCCTTTTTTGGTTAATCCGCTGCATACACAAACCATAGCGTTTGATGATACTGCCAGGCAACGGGTAAGAAAAGCCTTTGAGATTTTAGACCAGATTCTGCACGCAGACGAACAAACTGATACAGAAATAGTATTGGCTTATCTGAATGCATTGTTGGTAGAATTGAACAGCGCTTATTTCAAAAACGCTGAGCCAACGAATATTTTAAATGCCAATCTTTCAAAATTCATTGAGTTTAAATTGGTAGTCGAAACACATCTTACCGAGCAACCTTCCATCAATGCCATTGCGGAGAAGCTGGCGTTAACCACGAATAGTTTATACCGGATTGTAAAAGAATATTCCGGAGTTTCTCCGAAAGATTTTTTTACAAAGCGTTTGATGATGGAAGCACAGCGCAAGCTGCATTACTCGAATCTTTCTGTAAAAGAGTTGGCATACGAGATGGGTTTTAACGATCCCGATTATTTTTCACGTCTTTTCAAAAAGAGCACCGGGAAAAGCGTAAGTGAGGTTCTGGCATCCCGGCAGGATTTGTCAGGAGAATAAATGGATTTGTCCAGCCGCTCTGTTTTTACATACACTACTTTTGCTTCATACATTTTAAACGAACAATCGTATGAAAGCAGCATTAGTAACAGGTGCGAACAAAAGCATCGGTTTTGAAGTCGCAAGACAACTGGCGCAACAAGGAATTTATGTTTATCTCGGCAGTCGTGATTTAGACAAAGGCATCGCAGCGGTCAATCAATTAAAAGCAGAAGGACTAACGAATATAGAGGCCATTCAGCTGGATGTTACAAACGATGAATCTGTACAGCATGCCCGTGCAGCAATCGGGAAGAAAACAAACGTGCTGGATATACTCATCAATAATGCGGGCATGTTTGGTGGCTACCCGCAGGATGCATTGAATGCAGGCATTGAACAGTTCAAAGCCGCATACGATGCCAATGTATATGGCGTCGTTCGGGTGACACAGGCGTTTATCGATCTGCTGAAAAAATCTGCCGAGCCACGCATTGTAAATGTGAGTTCAAGCCAGGGTTCCATTACCCTGCACAGCGATCCTTCTTACAAGTATTACGATTATAAAGGCGCTGTTTATCTTTCATCAAAAGCAGCGATGAATATGTATACCGTTGTGCTGGCATACGAACTCAAGGATAGTAACTTTAAAGTCAATGCTGTTTGTCCCGGTTTTACCAAGACCGATTTCAATGGCCACCGCGGCCCGGGCAGCGTTGGTGTTGCAGGAAAAAGAATTGTGAAGTACGCATTGGTTGATAATGATGGACCTACAGGAAAATTCTTCAGTGAAGAAAATAATCCGGAAACAGGAGAGATTCCGTGGTGAGGCATGAAGTCTGAACTGTGATTTCTTGCCGTTGTTGGTGTTCCCGCCAGAAACTCTATTAATATAATGAACAGAAAACAACGCGGGGCACCAACAACTATTGAATCTTAATAATTACCTTCAGTGGTTGTTGGTGCTCTGCGTAAACGAACATACTCTAACATATCATTTGCTCACGCAGAAACACCAACAACAGCTTAAACGTCAGCCGTGACAAGCATTAATAACAATTATATTATCCCTACCGCGGTCTGTGGCACACAGAACGCCAAAGATAGATTGAGTTAAGAAAGGGATATTGGTGTATTATTCGCCGGTTCACAGTGGACCGGCGTTTTTTTATTCTTTCTGCCCGTTACGCGGAAAGATATTTTTGTGATTTTTGTGTTGGAAATGAGTAAAAAGAAACCGTATTTTTACAGCATAATAGAAGCCGTAAAACCTTTGGATTTTTGCACATTTTTTATTTGCCAGCTTTGTTTTTAAGTCACTCCATCTTATAAAATCCCTGAACTTTTAGATTGCCGGACACGGAACATACCCGGAACAGAGGCGGAATATACATGGAACATAGGCGGAATATACCCGAAATATATAGGACGTAGCTTGGGAAGAGATCAGGATGACGTTGCAGGGAACCTTAGATTGTCTTGTCCTGAAATAGCTAAGCAATGTATCAATTAAGTCCTGACTTTTTTATACAGGTCTGTTGGTGATCCTTACGATTTATACTTCAAGCTTCCCTTGTGCTATCATGATACCCTGCTTGCTTTCCTGTCTCTGTTAACATAGGTAAACAAAATACCTTGTTTGGCTGCGTTTTCTTTAAAAAAAAGAGTAATCAACGAAGAACCCTGGGCTTTCCCTGGGCGGAGACCGGGAGGAGACCAGGCGGAGCCTCCTCGGAAAAAGCAGATGTGCATGCCTAAGAAGTAAAGAGCATGTAAGATTTCGTTTATGTTGTAATAGGGGTGATGGAGTAATCTGTCATCCCTATTTTTTTTATGGGATGCAGAGGGCTAAGGATCAAAATAGAAATTATAAATCTCTATTATCTGGGTTCGTGATTGCAAATCACGAACAGTATATTCTGTGTGCCATAGACCACGGTGAAAATCACGAACAGCATATTCTGTGTGCCATAGACCACAGTGAAAGACGATATAATCTTCTTTAATCCCTTAATCCAGTAAATCCTGATCAAACAAAAAGAGTCCGCTTATTCAACGGACTCCTTTCGACTTTTGCTAATTGGAACAATCTATTATCGGATTACGGTAATATTCGTGATTTTTTTCTCGTTGACAACGATTACATAATAACCGGCATCTGCCAGCGAGCCGTCGGCTTTGGTGCCGTACCATACAGCCGGTACGCTTAGCTGCAGGATTGTATTTCCGCCCAGATCAATAATTTTTGCTGTGCCAGTCTGTTCAATGAAATACGAATTCATTTGCGGATCGCCTGAAGGCATGATCACAGGATCGCAGCTTGCAGGTTTCTTGATTGTCGCAACTGTATCAATACCGCAGTTGTTGGCATCGCGGATCGTGTAGGTATACTGGCCCGGCGCAACCTTGGTAAAATCACCGCTTGTGCTTACAATCGGTTCAGCAGCAGAGAACGGAGTTAGTGTATACGTATAAGGAGCAGTGCCCCCATTCAGCACGACAGTAGATTGAACGGTAGCACCAATCTTACAGTCATTGAAAGGCACATTGAATGCATAAGATGTCAGATCAATACAATCTGTAATGGAAGATATTCTCCATACACGGTGTGCAATTGTCAATGCAGGCAGGTTTGGATTGGTGATGGTAACATAATAGCTGCCAGTATCCGTTTGCTGCGCGGATGGAATCACAAGCGGTGCAGAAGTAGTCGTTGGTAACGCTGCCGTATTTTTGTACCAACTATATATATTGCTGGTTACGGAAGCATCTTCTGTAATATCAAATGAGATCGGATGTTTCAGGCGAACACTTTGGCTGCTATACACTCCGATACTGTCCTGCGGACTATAGGAGAAATCCGTTAAACCTGTTATGGCTGCTATAGGGAGCAGATCTTCAAAGGTCAGTTTGTTATTGGCGATCTCAACGTTCACAAGGTTTGGTTTGTTAGTCAGCGTCGGCAGGCTTGTAAGCACATTGTTTGATGCATATAAACCGGTAAGCGATGTATTTGCAGATAGACCCGAAAGATCACTGATGTTATTTTGCCAGCAGTATAATTTTGTCAGTTTGGTTAATGCACTTAAGCCTTTGATTTCAGAGATACCTGTCTGATGGCAGTGCAGTTCCAGCAGGTTTGCATTCGGAGAAAAATCCGGCAGGCTTGTAAACGGATTATCACCAATGAGGATATAACGGATATTTGTTAACGCAGAAACATCTGGCAGCGTGGTTAATTTATTCGTTGTAAGAAATAAATAATCCAGTGAAGTTAAAGCATTCAGTGGCGGCAGGCTCACCAGCTTATTGTTGTTCAGCTGCAACTCCAATAAATTTTTTAGAGCTGAAAGATCCGGTAAGGTTGTAATCTGGTTGTAATTCAGGAACAGGTATTTCAGATTCGTTGTCGCAGAAATATTCGGTATGGTTGTAAGGTTATTGAATGAGGCATCAATCTTATAAACCGAAGTGAAATATTCAATACCGGTAAGATCTGAAATGCCGGCAGCGGTTAAGAGCAGATCGGCGGTGAAATTTTTTGCAGCCGTGGTGTTCAGTTTGTTCCCTGTCATTACGGAAGGATACGAGCTCATGAGTTTATTTCTAAACGCCGGATCGGGGATGGTATATAATTGAGCGAAAGCAGTATTGCCTAGTATCAGCAGGAGGATGCTGCCCAGCAGGAAGCTTTTTTTCAAACGCGCTATGTATAATACTGTTTTCAATTTATTTCGCAATGGTTACTTGTCCATTTTCTTTTGTGCCATCGGTGTATTCGGCAACATAAATATACAAACCTGCATCGAGATATTCGCCTTTCTGGCTCAAACCCTGCCATTCAAATACACCTTGTATTTGCGAAGTTCTGTATACCTGTTGTCCGGCCATGTTTACGATTGTAAGCGTATAACTGATGTGATCGCTGCCTGTGTATTTCCATACTTCACCTTTGTCCGGTGCAAATACAGAAGAAAACGGATTACATGTTTTTTCAGGAACTTCAACCGAATATGTTTTTGCACATCCGGATTGGTCGGTAATGTATAGTGTATATGAATCTGCACTCAGGTTTGAGAATGCATCACTGTTTTGCAGTGTTCTTGATTTGTCCAGTCGAACGGTGTAAGGCGCAGAGCCACCTTTAATACTGTTCTGCGGAACACGGATACTGCCGGTGTTTTTATCCGGGCACGATGCCGCGATCGTGTAAGCGGCTTCAATATGTACCGTTGTACAAGGATTACTGTTTTGAACGACCGGCTCTTCCGTATGGTCGGCAAGAATATCTTCTGTTTTGTTATGCGCCGTAGCTTCAGAGGATGCAGGTGTATTGTCGTTTAAACGATGCATTACATCCGACTGGTGGAAGGAGGTAGAATCAACAACTGCTGTGTGTGTTGTATGATTGCCGGAAGTATGATCAGCAGTTTCTGCTGCTAATACTTTGTCCATTTTTATTTTTTCTGCGGCACGCACACCTTCAGCTTTTTGAATAGATGTTTGATGCGTTGTGCTTTCAGTTGTTTTTTTATCTGCCGGATTATTCGGTTTTGCAGCGAAGTACAATACGGAACTGCTCAACGCAACAAAGCCAACAGCGATCGAAGCAATTTTCCATTTGTTGGAAGATGAATCAATTTTTTGAATGTCTGCCGTCATCTGCGCACGCAGGTCGTGCAGCGATGCGCCCCGAACTACTTCATTTGCGATCTTCTGCAGCTGAACTTCTTCTGCGAATGCGGCATCATTGGCTATTTTCTGTTCGAAAGAACGTAAAGCGTCGCCTTCCAATTCCCCATTGAGAAATAAATCAATTTGTTCGTATGTCTCTAATTCGGGTCTCAAAATCGTAATAAAGTTACTAGTGACGGATTGCTTTTAACCAATTCTTTTAAATATTGCTTACACCTGTAGTGTGTTGTTTTTGCTACGTTCTCACTGCTATACCCCATTTTTTCTTTTACTTCTTTCATGGAGCATTTTTCGTGAATGACATAATTCAGCACCTGTTGGCATTTTTCATCCAGCTTACTGAATACATTTTTCATGGCCTGGGTCTTTTCTTTACTGATCAGATCTTCTAAATAATCAAAGTCTCCGGATATGGATGCGAACTGTTCGGGCGATTCATAAGGAGCAAATTTTTTCTGTCGCCTGACCTTGTCGATCCATAAATTGCGGCCCACACTGTAAATGAACGAATCAATGGAATACGCTTCATTGAATTTCTGTGCACGTACCTGATTAAAGAATATGATGACTGCATCCTGGAATATATCGTTCGCATCATCTTTGCTGCCGCTATTCTTGAGAATATATTTACGCACCTTTCCCAGACTTTCATCGTACAGATACGAAAGTGCTTTATTATTATCTCCTTTTCGAATACTTTCTAATATTTCTTTATCTTTCTGTGCCACCTTATAAAACACCTACGGTTTGTTACTGAAAAGGTAAACACAAATTTTATTTAATAAGCACATTTATAAAAAAATAGTAACTTCGAACGATTTTATTGAATTTAAAGGTGAAAAAAGTTACATCGATTGGGTTTTGTATGGTTTTTCTATTGGATTTTGCATTCAATAGCTGTGCTCAATCCGGCGACTCCAACCCAATTGTTTTCGATCAGTTTTTTAAGAATTATTACATGATCAATCCGGCCAGTATGGATAGTACCGGCAAGGTACAGATTGCACTCGGTAACCGTTCCTTAACGGGTTTGTTTGAAGGTGTAAACCGTTTGTATGCAGACATGAATGTACGTCTCAATCATGCTTCCCCTGCGCAATACAGCCGCATTGGCGCGCTGGTCATTACCTATAACGACGGGGCTTTTATCAATCGCACACGGGCATATGCCCGGTATTCCTATACAAGTTCTTTAGGTGCGCGTTCATCGGTTTCAGCAGGTGGTTCCGTAGGAATAGTAAATTATACATTCCTGGGTTCGCAGGCCGGCGGCGGCGGTTCAGCATCGGCATTCGACGGCAACCTCGGTTTGTGGTATCTCCGTCCGAAGTTAAAAGTTGGTGTATCCTACCAGCAAATGATCCGCTCCATTCTTACGCCGGTAAATCAACGTTTTGAATTAATTCCATACATAAATTTCAATGCCACGTATGAGTCATATATAGGAGCACATGTGATGCTGACCACACATGCATACGTGCGTTTTCAATCGACTAAGTATTATGATATACAGCTTGCGCCGCTTTTTTTATTCTATGAAAAATTTGAAAGCGGTGTAAACCTGCGTTACAAGAGAGGCGTAGCCTTGCTATTCGGAGTGAAATCAATAACCGTAGGCAAAGGATCGATCCGGTTCATGGGATCATTTTTATTAAGCACCCGCAAACTGGCAAATAATTTTGATAATGCCTTCGAGCTTTCTGCAGGGTATGCTTTTTGAATTATAAACTTCTGTTTTCATAGTCTGTATATCTACGCTAGCGCAAGCATTTGCTTGTGCCTGATTGTTTGTAGCTCACAAGCGAATGCTTGCGCCGGCAGGATTTTTAAATTATGAATTATGAATTATGAATTATGAATTATGAATTATGAATTTATTTTTAGTAAACAGTAGTGGCCCTGACAAAATTATTTTTCCGTGGTCTGTGGCACACAGAACACCAGAGAATAATTGAATTAAGAAAGAATTATTGATGGTCTGTGTGTTACAGATCATAGTGAATATTTACTGAACCCTGCAAGGGTTTTAAACCCTTGCAGGGTTGAAGTGAGTTTTCACCACACAAGCCCACGGCTAAAGCCATGGGTTAAACAATCAGGGAGAGATGGTGTGTGAGCAGATGGTCTGTGACTCACAGGCCATGATGAAGATAGGCTCTTACTTCATCAATTGATTATATACCAATTCATAGGCACCTGTATCTACAGCAAGATGTCCTCTGAAAGGATAATCCAGCATAATGATTAAATAAATCAGCGTGCCGACTGCTAAACCAATCAATGCATTCATAATGATGTGCATGCGCAGCGAAGGTATATTGAACAGCCAGCATATGATCAGGGTAATAGCTCCGCCCAGAAAAATTAACAGCCAGATAAGAGAAGGCATACCATTATTAACCGAATTCAACCTATCCACACGTAGTTCAATAACTTTATTGTATTGCTTTAATGCTTCCTGGTGCAGATTACTTTCAGCTAGTGTTTGCGGCTTAAAACCGTATAGCAGGTCCTGGAATTTATTGAGGATCGGAGTTCCTTTGGTTAGGACAACACCTTTGTGATGCAGTTCCCATGATTCATGGATTAGAATATATGTATGCGTTTGCAAATACATTTTCAAAGAGTCACCTAATGGTGATGGAAAAGATTTTACATCCCGGTATAAAGCAGCCGTTGCAGAAGCTTCGGTATTTACTTTTTGTTCTGCATCCTGCAGATTCTGCCATACTCCAGCGGCAAGTAAACCTAAGGTTATGCCATAAAACACTCCTACAGCAGAAAGGTAAAACGCAATCTGGTCATTATTGTCATGACCGCTCCACCATTTCGAGACAAAAGGTTTTAGAACAAAAATGCCTCCAACTGCAAACGCAGTAATTGAACCTACAATCAGTGTGAAAGACACAACCATGGGTAGGTCATATATCCAGAAGAAATCCATAAGCTTGGTTTAAAAAAAGCAAATAAAAGTAAAATGAATTATGAATTATGAATTATGAATTATGAATTATGAATTATGAATTATGAATTATGAATTTATTTTTAGTAAACAGTAGTAGCACTGACAAAATTATTTTTATGTGGTCTGTGTGCCACAGACCACGGAAACAGAGCGAGCTAATTTATAATTCATAATTCATAATTCATAATTACAAACATCAGTGCTTCAGCCTTCGTCTTTTGACCATGCCGCCTTTAATATCCTTCACGCTTGTCATGATCACAAAAGCATTCGGATCAATTTTCTCAACTTCAGTATTAATTCTGCTTATCTCAAGACGAGTAATGATGGTGTAAACAATATCCAGATCGTCCACATGGCCGTGTTTGCCAAAGCCTCTTTTGCCTTTATATACAGTCACACCTTTGTGCATGCTGTTGGTGATCATTTCACGGATCTCTTCGCTGTGCGCAGAAATAATTGTGATGCCAATATATTCATCAATACCTTCAACAACAAAGTCAATTGTTTTTGATGCGGCCAGATAGGTGATCATGGAATAGAGCGCTGTTTCAACAGAAAGTTTATAAGCAGCAACAGAGAAAATGATCACATTGAAGGTAATGATCACATCACCCATGGTTACACCGAATTTTCTGCTCAGGTAAATAGCCAATACTTCTGTGCCGTCAATAACAGCGCCGCCGCGCACAGAGAAGCCTATTCCTGCACCTAAGAAGAATCCACCGAAAACACTTACAAGCAATTTGTCATTCGTGATCTGCGGAAACGTAAATACATGTACAACCACTGCCAGGATACTGATAGCAATGCCTGTTTTGATTGCAAATTTCTTTCCGATCACATTGTAGCCCAATATTACAAACGGAATATTGATAATGATCAAAAGGCTGGATAAGCCAAGTTTGGTAAGTTCTGTTAGCAGTAGTGCAATACCGGTAGCACCGCCATCTATAAATTGTGTGGGAAGAAGGAAACTCTTCAAGCCAATGGCTGCAGAAGTAATACCAAGAGAAATCAGGACAACATCTTTCACTACCCGGTTAACATCTATCGAAAGGTTACGGAAGCCTTTTGCTTTTTCAAAAGAAGAAACGTGTTTGGTTTCTTTCTTCTTATTTAAAAGAGCATATTCAATAACTTTTATGAAAAACTTATTCAAGGTAGTTCGGGTTTAAGTAATAAGTTTAAAGCAAATGAATAAGTTTATGAAGCATGAAATGATCAGGCTGCATAAACTTAAAAACTGTAAGCGTAAACTTAGAGTGGTTCCTGCTGACTTAAACAATGAAAGCTGCCCAATCCCCAAATGATATCTGTTGAATCCAGACCGGTTACTTTTCTATTTGGGAAAAATTGCTGAATGGTCTCCAGGGCCAGTTCATCGTTTTTATCTTTGAACGTAGGAACGATCACATGGTTGTTGGCTATGTAAAAATTCGCATAAGATGCCGGAAGGCGCTGGTCGTCATACACAACCGCAGAAGGCATAGGCAGTTCAACTACGTTAAGTTGCTTACCATTCTCCAGGCGCATCTTTAATAATTCTTTTAAATTATCTTTTAATAAAAAATAATTATCGTCGTTTTTATTCTGTTCAACAACTGTTAGAACAGTGTCTTCATTTACAAATCGTGTAATGTCATCAATATGGCCATCGGTGTCATCACCCACAATACCTTCTCCCAACCATAGAATATGTTCAATGCCATAATATTCTTCCAGGTATTCTTCAATCTGTTCACGGCTTTTTGAAGGATTTCTGTTTGGGTTTAACAGGCATGAAGTAGAGGTAAGCAATGTGCCTCTGCCATTGAATTCTACGGAACCACCTTCCATGACAATGCCCGGATTAAATACCGGTATGCCATACATTTCAGCAATGCGGGTAGGAATAACATCGTCCAGGTCATAAGGAGGGTATTTATCACCCCATGCGTTATAGCCCCAGTCTACAATTACTTTTTTTACAGTTGCAGTTGGGTTAACAAGGAAGGCTGGCCCGTGATCGCGGCACCAGGCATCATTGGTAGGGAAATGATGAAAGAAAATATTTTTCATATTCGCCCCGGCTTTTTCAATAAAACCTCTTGCAAAAGATTCCATGGCCGCATTGGCCACGTTGATGCGTACTTCTTCGCCTTCAGCAATGAGTTTTATGAACTGTGCATACTGCGGGAAGATACTGTCCAGCTTACCTGGCCAGGAAGCTTCTTTGTGTGGCCAGCTTAGCCAGGTTGCTTTATGTGGTGCCCATTCTGCCGGGAAGAAATAGCCTTGTTTTGCAGGAGTGATTGAATCCATCGATATTTATTCGTTTTATGCTTTTTGATAAAAGCCCATTAAACAAATATACAAAAGAGGAAGAATTTTTTAAGCCTACATGTAAACCAAATCCTATACAAGAGTTAAAAAACAGTTAAATTTGTCGGTTTAAAATATTTACAGGACTTATGCGTCTGTAGAGTAAATACAACTTATTATGCGTGGTAATATAACAATTCTCTTTATCTCAATCGGCTTTTTTCTGCTTCTTGATTGGTACGTTTTTACTGGAATTAAAGCACTTACGGAATTATTGCAGCCCACCAGCCGCAAAATCATTCACCTGATATTCTGGTCGCTGACAGCCTGGTCGGTGTTCAATTTATTCATTATGTATACCGGTATATATGTAACATGGCCAACCTGGCTGAGAAGTGTTTCCATCGGACTGATCCTGGTATTATTTCTTACCAAACTCATATTTGTACTGTTCCTGCTGATGGATGATATACAACGCCTAGTACAGCTTTGTATATACTGGCTGCAGGATAAACCTGCAGATGCAACAACACCATCTATCTCCCGCTCAGACTTTTTAATGAAAGCAGGTCTGGTGGTTTCTGCCATTCCGTTCACTGGTATGATCTATGGTATTCTCGTGGGCGCACATGATTATACCGTTCGCAAAAAACGTATTGTATTAAAGCATTTACCAGCGGCATGGAATGGATTAAAAATCGTACAATTATCGGATATACATTCAGGAAGCTTTTATAATAAAACGGCAGTGAAACGTGGGGTTGAAATGGTGATGCAGCAAAAGCCGGATATCATATTCTTCACCGGTGACCTGGTAAATAATGTAGCTTCTGAAATGGATAATTACATAGATGTATTCTCTGAATTGAAAGCTCCCCTGGGAATTTATTCAACACTGGGTAATCATGATTATGGTGATTATGTAGCCTGGGAAAGTGCCCGTGCAAAGGAGGACAACCTGGACAAGCTGATCGGGGTTCATAAAAAAATGGGTTGGGATATTTTAATGAATGAACATCGCATTCTTAAAAAAGACGGACAGGAGATTGCGATTTTAGGTATAGAAAACTGGGGCGCAAAAGGACATTTTCCGAAGTATGGCAAAATGCATCTTGCCTATCCGGGAACAGAGCAAGTGCCTGTAAAACTATTGTTGTCGCATGACCCGAGTCATTGGGATGCAGAAGTTCTTAAAAAATACAAAGATATAGACATCATGTTTGCCGGCCATACGCATGGTATGCAGTTTGGAATTGAAAAAGGACCGCTTAAGTGGAGTCCTGTACAATGGATGTATGACCAATGGGCAGGCTTGTATGAAAAAAACAATCAGTATTTATACGTGAATCGTGGATTCGGATTCATAGGCTTTCCGGGCAGAGTAGGCATGGCTCCTGAAATCACAGTGATCGAGTTATTTAATACATAAATATATCTTTTTTAAGGCTTTTTTTCTTATTATGCGAGTTGCTAATTTTATGTTCAGAATTAAAACTGAATTGACCCCTACTTTTGTAGTTAACTCCAATAAGAATGAAGAAAAAGATCACCTTATTTGTTGCTTTACTGATCAGTTGCATCGTTCATTCGCATGCAACTGAATTATCGTCGGCAGATACTATTTCCGTTACAATTGCTGAAGCAGAGAATAATTTTTTGAAGCGGAACTTGTTACTCCTCGCTTCTAATTATGACATTGATGCTGCCAAAGCAAGGGTCATTCAGGCGAAACTCTGGCCTAATCCGTCTGTTGAATTTCAACAGGGGATTTATGATCCCAATACAGACAAAGTCTTTGATATGTCTGGCACCGGACAAACAAGCGTGCAAATCAATCAGCTGATCAATATCGCAGGTACAAGAAATAAAAACGTTTCGCTTCAAAAGATAAACAGTGAATTGGCGGAGGCTCAATTATATGATCTGCTGCGCACATTGAAATTTGAATTGCGTTCAACTGCTTTTGAATTGTATTATAAGCAAATGACTATCTCCATGTATGAAACGCAGATTACTTCATTGAAGGAAACTGTTGCTTTGTATGAGGCTCAATATAAAAAAGGAAATATTCCTTCACGTGAAGTTATTCGTCTGCAGGCTTTTTTAATTTCTCTTGAAAATGAGAAGTATGCCATGAACAGAACAATCCACGAAGATCTTCAATACTTGTATGTACTGACAGGCGATACCATTCGTCCATATTATAAAATTGTTATTCCGGATCATTACGCCGATTCATTTAAAAATGAAATGTATGCACTGGATTCCTTGTATCAGGTAGCACTTGATAACAGATCGGATATAAAAATCAAAGAACTGGAAGTGTTACAAACCAAGCAAATGCATACGTTGGAAAAATCAAATGCATATCCGGGAGTGTATGTTGGTGGGATCTGGGACAGACAATCCAACTACATCCGTAATTATACCGGTATTGTTGTAGGCTTTGATCTGCCCGTGTTTAACCGCAACCAGGGGAACATTAAAATTGCTGCCAGCAATTACGAAAAAAGCAAATTAAACTTACAATATGCGGAACAGAATGTTATCAGTGAAGTGCTTACTGCATACAGGCAGGTAGGAGACTACAATACACTGTACCGCAATAAAGACAATAACCTCATCGCAGAGTTCGATGCGATGATCATAGGATTCGTTAATAATTATCAGAAGCGGAACATTACATTGATTGAGTTCATAGATTTTTATGAAACATACAAAAACTACATCAGCAGCGTTTATGAATTAAGAGGGAATAGATTGCAGGCAATTGAATATTTGAATTTTACAACGGGAATAGACATATATGAATTTAAGTAAGAAAATAATCGTACAGATTTTTGTTTTGGCGTGGGTGGCAGTATGCCTGGGCTGTGCGGATAACGCTACTGTTAAAGAAGAAGCTGACGATAATAAATGTTTGTCGGATAGCATGCTTAAACTGATCCAGCTTGATACGATCAAATATAATAATCTGGCAACACGCTTATTATTGAGTGGCAAGATCTCAGAGAATGAAGATAAACTTGTTAAAGTATATCCATTGGTAGGTGGTTATGTAAAAGATCTTCGTGTAGAATTAGGCGACTATGTAAACAAAGGCGATGTGCTTGCAGTTATTCAAAGTACTGAGGTGGCAGACTTTCAAAACCAATTGGTGATCGCAGAATCGAACTTAAATATTGCTGAAAAGAATGTGCAGGTAACACAAGATATGTTTGAAGGTGGTCTGGCATCTGAAAAAGATCTGGTTATTGCCAAGAAAGAATATCAGAAGGCAGCAGGAGAATTGAGACGTATCAAGGAAGTAATGAATATTTATGGGGTAGGCGAGTTTTCTGCCTATACGGTGAAGGCTCCTATTTCAGGTTTCATTACAGAAAAATACATCAATGAAAACATGCAGTTCCGCATGGATAATACCGCACAGTTGTTTACCATCGCAAACCTGGATCATGTGTGGGTAATTGCCAACGTATTTGAATCGGATATCAACAATGTACAGGTTGGCAAAGAAGTAGAAGTAACAACATTATCTTATCCGGGAGAAATCTATAAAGGTAAAGTCGATAAGATTTTCAACGTGCTCGATAAGAGCTCCCGAGTAATGAAAGTGCGTGTGATTCTCGAGAATAAAGATTACAAGTTAAAGCCGGAGATGTTTGCAAGTATTGCAGTACTGGGTAAGTCTGACGAGAAAAGTTTATCTGCTCCGGAAAACAGTATCATCTTTGATAATAATAAAGATTATGTTTTGGTTTATCATGACAAGTGTAACATTGAAGTCAGGGAAATTGAGCGTATAGATAAAAGTGATTCGAATATTCGTGTACAATCTGGTTTGCGTGAAGGCGAGTGTGTGATCGTTAAGCATCAGCTATTGGTATACAATCATTTAATTAATAGATAACCGCATGAATCGTTTTATCTTATCTGTCGTATCGTTTTCATTAAAGAACCGTTTCTTTATATTTTTTGCAACGGCTATTCTGGTTATTACTGGTATAATAAGTTATTTAAATACGCCTATTGAAGCTTTTCCTGATGTTACGAATACGCGTGTACAGATCATTACGCAGTGGCCGGGAAGAAGTACCGAAGAGGTTGAAAAGTTCGTAACCATACCGCTTGAGGTAACTATGAATGCCATTCCTGGTAAGACAAGTTTGCGTTCGATTTCCCTGTTTGGTCTTTCAGTAGTAACCATCATGTTTGATGATGATATTGATGAATTCCGGGCGCGGCAATTGGTTGCCAACAGTTTGATTTCTGTAGAAACACCGGATGGTGCCACACCTGAAATGCAGCCAAGTTATGGTCCTACCGGTGAAATTTTCAGGTACACATTAAAGAGTAAAGATTTATCAGCCCGCGAATTGAAAACCATTCAGGATTGGGTTGTTGAACGGAATTTAAAAGGTGTACGCGGTATTGCTGATGTTGTTAGTTTTGGCGGCGAGGTAAAAACATTTGAAATCAGTGTAAACCCGAATTTACTGCAGAACTATAATATCACTGCGTTGGATGTGTTTCAGGCAGTATCAAGAAGTAATATCAACGTAGGCGGCGATGTTATAGAAAAAAATGATCAGGCTTATGTTGTACGCGGGATTGGTGTATTGAACAACCTGCATGAAATTGAAAATATTGTAATTGACAATATAAATGGAACGCCAATCCTGGTGAGTAATGTGGCAAGCGTTCACGAAGCTGCTCTTCCGAAGTTGGGTTATGTGGGAAGAGACTCGCTGCAAAACCAGGTGGAAGGTATTGTGGTGATGCTTAAAAATGAAAACCCGAGCGTTGTTCTTGAAAATCTGAAATTGAAGATCAATGAACTCAACGAACATATTTTACCACGTTCTGTACAAATTCATCCATTCTATGATCGAAGTGTACTGATTGGTTTCACCACACACACGGTTATGAAAAACTTACTGGAAGGTATCCTTCTGGTAACGTTGATTGTATTTGTGTTTATGGCAGACTGGCGTACAACGGTGATTGTGGCTGTTGTTATTCCGCTCGCACTTTTATTCGCGTTTATCTGTATGCGTATGAAAGGCATGAGCGCCAACTTGCTTTCCATGGGAGCGATTGACTTTGGTATCATCACTGATGGTGCCGTGGTAATGGTGGAAGGGCTCTTTGTATTGCTTGATCACAAAGCACATAAGCTTGGCATGAACCGTTATAATGGTCTCCTGAAATTTGGATTGATCCGCAAGGAAGCCGGTAAGCTTGGTAAAGCAATCTTCTTTTCCAAGTTAATTATTGTAACTGCTTTGCTGCCGATTTTTGCATTCCAGAAAGTAGAAGGGAAGATGTTCTCTCCGTTAGCTTATACCTTAGGCTTCGCCTTACTGGGTGCGTTGATCTGTACATTAACATTGGTGCCGGTATTGGCTTCGTATCTGTTAAATAAGAATGTGCGGGAGAAACACAATCCGATTGTGATCTTTTTTGATCGCATTGTAATGAGAGCATTTCATGTAACCTTCCACAATAAAATCAAAACCATGTTCATCAGTCTTGGTATTGTTGTGTTTGGGCTTTTTTCATTTACGTTTTTAGGCACGGAGTTCTTACCTGAATTAAATGAAGGCGCTATATACATCCGTGCGAGTATGCCGATGAGTACTTCGCTGGAGCAATCCATTAAAATATCAGAAAAGATGCGCGCATCATTGATGAGTTTTGATGAAGTAAAAGGTGTAATGTCGCAAAGCGGAAGACCTAATGATGGTACGGATCCGACAGGCTTTTTCAATATTGAATTCCATGTTGATTTGAAGCAGGAGAAAGAATGGAAGCGCAAGATCTCCAAGGAAGAATTGATTGCTGAAATGAAATCAAAATTGTTGATCTACCAGGGGATTGCATTAAACTTCTCGCAGCCGATCATGGACAACGTGGAAGAGGCAGTATCCGGTGTGAAAGGTTCTTTAGCCGTGAAGATCTATGGGCATGATCCACAAGAGCTGGAAGAAAAGGCGGGTCTGGTGTATAATCAATTAAAGACCGTTGAAGGTATTGAAGATTTAGGGATCATTCAGTTGGTTGGTCAGCCTGAATATCATATTGATCTGAACCAGCAGAAGATGGCTATCTATGGTGTTAGTACTGCAGATTGTCAGTCGGTGATTCAAATGGCGATTGGTGGTAAGGCAATTACAAAGTTGTATGAAGGTGAACGTAAGTTTGATGTACGTATCCGTTACATGCCTCAATTCAGGATGTCGAGAGAACAATTGGGTAATTTATTGGTGCCAACATTAGGTAATCAGAAGATTTTGCTGAAAGAAATTGCAACGATCACAAAGGTTACCGGGCCGGCGTTTTTATATCGTGAAAACAACGAACGTTTTGTAGCAGTAAAATTCTCAATTCGTGGCCGTGATATGGGTAGTACCATTGAAGAGGCGCAGGCAAAAGTTGCGAAGTCTGTAGTGCTTGACAAAGGCATGCGGATGGAATGGCGCGGACAATTTGAGAACCAGGTACGTGCAACGAACAGATTGATGCAGGTGGTGCCGCTGAGCCTTGTACTTATCTTCGTGATTTTATTTATCATGTTCGGTACAGGAAAAGATGCAGGTCTGGTATTGCTGAATGTTCCTTTTGCTTTGATCGGTGGTATCTGGGCTTTATGGATTACGCAGACCAATTTCAGTATTTCTGCAGGGGTAGGTTTTATCGCCTTGTTTGGTATTTGTGTGCAGAACGGTGTGATATTAATCTCTGTATTCAAGCAAAAACTGCTTGATGGCGAAGACCTGGATGATGCAATTAAAGAAGGGTTACAGTCTCGTATCCGCCCGGTAATTATGACTGCATTGATGGCTGCATTGGGTTTATTACCTGCGGCTATTTCACATGGTATCGGCTCTGAAACACAAAAGCCGCTGGCTATTGTTGTAATCGGTGGTTTGATCAGCGCGACAGTATTGACATTGCTGGTGTTCCCGATTATCTGTCATTTTGTGTATAAACACCCGTCGTTAAGAAACTAGTTGCGAGTTTCTAGTCGCTAGATATTAGACCATAAAAACATAATCCCTTATAGAATTTTAATTCTATAAGGG
>JAGKWN010000087.1 GCA_021151805.1 Cytophagaceae bacterium
CAAAAAGGCAGCTAAGCCGCCTTTTTGCATTCAATACAGTTACAAATTTTAGAATTTTAAACCTTTTTTCAGCGCATCTGACGCTGCTTTTTTTGCTGAATCTTCAGAAGCTTTTTTCTTTTGCTCAAGAATCTGTTTCTGTTTTGCTATTTCAGCATTAGCTGCATCTTGCTGCTTCTTAAGTTCTGCTGCTGCTGCATCCTGTTGTTTTTTCAACTCTGCTTCAGCTGCGGCTTTTTGTTTAGCAGCTTCTTCTTCCGCCTGAGCTTTTGCCTTGTCAACTTCTGCCTGTACTTGCTTTGCCTGATCGCTGTTTTTGATCTCAGTTATAGCCGCATCTTTCATGGCAGTTTTATCAACCTCACCGAAGTTGGTTTTTACGATAGATACTTTTGTTTTATCATAAGGGCCTTTCACATTCAAGTCAATAATAATGTTCTTCGGCATCGAAACCGCACTGCTTCCTACAAGGCCGCTAAGTGCTTTGTTCGCTTCTGCACCAAGTGCGCCTGAAGGTGTGTTTAATTGCATGTCATAATCAACGCTGCCGTCTAAATGATTCTCACCTTTAGTTACCGCAAGTTTTGATTCGCCTGAGGCAATGTTAAATGGCGCAACAATTAAAGCACCGTTCTGAATGGTATAATTAATTTTCAGATCCTTAACTTCCATCGGATCCATGTTCTTCATTTTAGTAAGACTTGCAATAGAGCCAAGTACCGGATTGCTGAGGATCTTTACAGAGCCTGAGCTTAGAGAACCTTTACCGTTAAGTGTAGAATATACCGGCATCATTTCTTTATCCAGCAAACCATCCATGATGATAGCCATGTTGATCTTTCCTTCAACATAGTTTGCAATAGGAGCCATCTTCTTAACAGTATTGAATGTCTTATAAGCTTCTTTTGCTTCAACATCTTTCATGTTCATATCCATCTTGAACGATGGTTTGGTGATGTCCTGTGTATTATACTCACCACCCATCAGGAATGTACCGCCAACAGAATTGAAGTTCAGGTTATTCATTTTAACAATACCATCCTTAACGATGATCGCACCTTTCATGTTTGTCATATCCATATTGCTGTATAACACCTGGTCCATTGCAGCATTGAATGTAAAGTCAATATTCTTAGGAACCTCAACAACTTCCATCGGTACTTCTTCTGCAGGTGCAGCTGTAGTCGGAGCCGGATCATCTGTCATCCATTCATTTACATCAAATTTCTTCGATGCCATGGTCATAACACCGTGAATGGTTGAATCCTTACCGCCAAACATGTAGCCCATGTAGTTTGACATATAACCTGTGATATCATAATCACTTTTACCCAATAAACCTTTCATGGAGGCAATATTGAAACGGTCAGGCGTAAGCGTTAACAAACCTGATTTCATTGTATAGCCCTGAGGAAGGTCTGAACTTTTGTAAACAAGGTCAGAGATTTCAAGGCTACCGCTTGTTTGTGTATTTAAATAATTGCCAGCCTGCACTTCAGATAAAACACCTTTTGTGGTCATGTCGGCAACCATACGGCCTGTAAGTGTTGTATTTTCGATCGGATAAATTTTCGTCATCTTCGCTAAATCAATGATTCCTTTAAGAGAAGCTTCATAATTCGGATCATCAAAGTTTTTAACAAAAGCTTTCATCTCGAAAGGCTCGCCATCTAAAATTAACTTGAAGTAATCCAACAGGAACGTTGATGTTGCCATGTTGCCATCACTTGCTGCTACAGCAGAAACGTTGATGTTTTCAATGGGCTTAGGGAATTCAGAAGATTTTACATAACCGTTGGTTAAATCCATTTTAGCGGTAACCATCGGCATCAGCTTAAGGCTATCACTGTACTTACCTTTTGCTTTAACATCCATACCGAATAAGCCTTTCAATGTTGTTCCTTCGATTGGGTAGAACTTAGAAACATCATCCAGCTTAACTTTTGCAAGTACGTTGGCATCGATATCATACGGATTCATACCGTTCATCAATACTCTGGCGTCTACAGGGTTTTGGCCCATTTCCATGTGGAATTTTTTCAAATCTACGATGGTGTGATCCATGATGCCGTCTTTATCATCAACATGCAGATCCATATTGATATTCTTAACCGCTTCAGGAAGATCAGGGTATTGGAAGAAGCCGTCTTTAATCAACATATTCAAGCCGAAGCCTGGCATGGTTGTTTCATTGTAGATACCTTTTACATATCCGTCGAAACCAATCGTACCATCAGTTTTAACAGTTTCGAAATCCTTGTTATATACTGCAGGAACAAGAGAAAGCAGGTTTTTGAAATTTGTTTCTTTTGCTTTATATGTAATGTCCATCTTAATATCATCTGCAGGCATTTCGATTGCACCATCAAAACCTAATTTGAAATCGTTTACAGCAAATTCGTTTTCAAGGAATTTGTAAATCGATTTGCCAAGGTCAATGTTCATAGTAGCATCTGCTACAACGGTCTGGCCATTCAGGTAAGTTGTTCCATCATATTCAACCAACACATTCGTTGATTTGGTATAGGTTTTCAAATCATAGATATCGGCATTGATATCACCACTGCCTTTGTGATCAAAATGCTTTAATTCAGCATACATCGGCATCGTTTGATCATCGTAGATAATGGTACCATCTTTGATTTCCCATTTCTCAATGCTGATTTTCATTGTGCTCGGCTCTTCCGGTGCTTCAGGAGCTTTCGTCGTTGTATCCGGATAAGTTATATCCCAGCTGAATGCACCGCTTTTGTCGTAGATCGTAACAACTTTAGGCTCGTCCAGGAAAACACCTTTTACTTTGATCTGGTCTCCTGAGATTACACTCATTACATCAATCGTAAGGCTGAATTCCTTAGCCGCAAACAATGTATCACCTTTGAATGCATAAGCATTTGACATTAAGCCAATGTCGTTGATAGAAACAGTAAGGTTAGGGAAGTGACTGAAAAGTGAAAGGCTGAATGATTCGGAATTATACCAAACCTGGCCGTTTATATTTTTTTTGATTTGATCATCAATAATACCTTTGATTTTGTCTTTGAAAAGGAATGGCAGGATAAGCATTGCCAATAATAAGACACCTATGGATATACCAGAGATCTTCAGGAATTTTTTCATACCAGAATTTTAGTTGATGTTAATAAGATATTGAAAGAGATATAAAATCTGTTTATACGTAATGATAAACGAAATTTAGTAAAAAATCGTGCTTTTATGCTAATAAATAAAGTTTAATTGTGTCTTAGAACAGGGTTATTTGTAAAATTCCCGGATTACCACATCCAGCTTTTCAATTTCAGTTAAGAAGCCGTCATGGCCGTATAATGAGTCTATACAAATATAGCTGGCGCCGGGTATTTGGCTAGCCAGGAATTCCTGTTCAATAACAGGAAATAAAATATCGGAAGAGATACCTACCACGAGGGTTTTGGCAGAAATCTGACCTAAGGCATCAGCTACGCTTTTTCTGTTCCGACCCACATGATGGCTGTCCATAGCCTTGGATAAATACCAGTATGAGTGGCAGTTGAATCTTTTTACAAGTTTATCGCCCTGGTAATGCTGATAGGTAATGGCTTTATAATCGTCTGTTTTACTGGAGTCTTCTTCGCTCTGTGTCTGCTGATAAGTTTCATAGCTTCTGTATGAAAGCATCGCGATCGCACGGGCTGTTTTTAATCCTTCACGACCAGCATCCAATGATTGGTTTCTCCAGGTAGGATCCATATCAATGGCCATGCGTTGCGATTCGTTAAAGGCAATTCCCCATGGTGAATGAAACGCGTTGGTTGACAAAAGGATCAGGTGACTGAAAAGCGAAGGTTTCTGAATAGCCCATTCCATGGCCTGTTGGCCGCCCAAAGAGCCGCCTACCAATGTATGTACTTTTTTAATCTGCAGATGCTCTCTTAAAATCTCATGAATGAGTACCATGTCACGTATTGTAACCACAGGGAAGGAGAGGAAGTAAGGAGTATTCGTTTCCGGATTCGTTTCGGTTGGTCCGGTGGTGCCGTAACAAGACGAAAGAATATTGGCGCAGATAATAAAATGCTCTTCCGGATTATATAAATAGTCAGGACCCACAAGGCCTGGCCACCAGGATTCCACATCAGAATTTGCAGTCAATGCATGACAAACCCAGATCACATTTGAGTCATCTTCTTTGCGCGTACCTAAAGTAGAATATTGTATTCGTACCTCTGGTAGTATGGCCCCTGATTCCAGCACAACAGGAGACTTATGCGTGTAAATGTGATACTCCATTTATTGTTGAATAGTTAAAGGCTCAACACATGGTAGAAAATCTGCCAGTACACGTGTAATTCTATGTGATAATACGATAGCTTGACCTGCTTCAAGCAAATGAGTTTGTTTCATCATGTAATTAATTTATATGTCCTGTTTATTCAGGTCAGGAATTAGCACCTTTCTGGAATTGCTCCCGGAGGTTGCTAGAGGTTCAAAGAGCCTGTTCTCTCCCCTCTTCTTTATAAATCAATTACCAGGTAATTGATTTTGAGTAGACAAAAATAGGCATGGGATTCAAAAAAACAAACTTTTATTTTGCCGATTGCTCAAATAAGCCGCATTTTATATTAAAATCATTCTGCGATTCAATTATATCTGACTATTAAACTTAGACTTAGCCAAATATTACCTTGATTATGCAGGGTTTATTACATTGAATAGGAAAGAATGAAAAGCGGGAACAACTTTCAGTAACCTATTGCCGTTATAATTAATATATTAAAAAATTATGTTGAATTGTTCTTAGAATATTCATTTATTGCAGATTGTATTTCTACGAAGAGAAGTAATAGAGGCGAATCTGAAATTTTAACCGTTACGATACAGAATGATTCAACTCAAGTTAAAAAGTGAAATGACTCAATATAAAAACCCAAATTATTGGTTCTTATTATTATCCGCACTAGTAATGATTGCAATTGGTGTTGCGAGTTATTTTATCCCGGAAAAAATCCCCTTGTCGGCGAATAATTTACCTGTAAAATTATACAGACTTAATTACGGTGTACTGGCATTAATGGCTTTATTATCTAACAACCTCGTGATCGTACGTAGCTACCTGATTATTACTGGATGGATAATGATTTTTTTCGTAGTATCCACCTGGGTTCATTTCCCTATAGCAGGCATGTTTGAGTTTACAAAACAAGACAATATTCTTCATTCGAATATTGGTGTTATATCCATTTTTATTGGAGTGATATACGGGGAATCTTCAGACCCGGAAAAATCCTTATAAGATATTCAAGGTTTGTTCCTTGATTTTTTCCAGTTCTTCTTTCATCTGCACAACATAGCGCTGGATATTTGCATCATTTGCCTTAGAACCGATTGTATTGATTTCACGACCAATTTCCTGAGCAATGAAGCCAAGCTTTTTACCGCTTGATTCAGGCAAGTCCATGGATTCTAAAAAATAATTCAGGTGGCTTTTTAAACGAACCTTCTCTTCACTGATATCAAGTTTTTCAATATAAAAAATCAGTTCCTGCTCGAACCTGCTTTTGTCAAGCTGTTCAGATTTGCTGAATTCATCAAAGTGCTGACGGATTCTTAAACGAATGGCTTCGATACGCTGCGGATCAAATGTTTCTACTCTCTCTAAACATTCGCCAATGGTTTGAATATACTCCTTGAATTTTATAGATAGCGTCTGACCTTCATCTTTTCTGAACTCGTTGCACTTAGCTATTGCATCATTCAATACTTTCTGAATAAGCAGCCAGTCTTCCGTCGTGTCAACATTTTCTGATTCTGATTCCATGGCTTTCGGCATCTGAAGCGCCAGCTTAAATAAATCTGAAGAGTCAACAACACCAACAGTGTCAGCAGTTTCTTTTAAATCTTTATAATATAAAGCTACCAGTTCGCGGTTAATAAAAACTTTTGGTTTAACACCACCTTTGGATTGAACATCAATGCTCAAGCCTACTTTCCCTCTTTCGATGGTATTGTTCAGCAAATTGCGGATATCCAATTCTCTGTCGGAATATTCTTTTGAAAGACGAAGGTTTAAATCTAAAAATTTAGAGTTCAGGGATTTTATTTCTACTGTTACTGAAATCTTATCGTTCTCTGCAGTTTGAGAACCGTAACCAGTCATCGATTTAATCATAAGAATATATTAAGAGTATTTTGTGCAATATAGTGAAAAGAGAAAAACAATTCTAAAAATGAATAAGAGCCACAAGGCTGAAAATAGAGAAGGTGCTCAAATGGAGCACCTTCTTGAATAAAATTAAACCAATTTATTAGCAACTAAATATTCAGCAATTTGAACTGCGTTCGTTGCAGCACCTTTGCGAAGGTTATCCGCAACGATCCAAAGATTTAATGTCTTCGGTTGAGACTCATCTCTACGGATACGGCCAACAAAAACTTCATCTTTATTGTGCGCGTCCATTGGCGTTGGGTATTCCAATTTAGATGGATCATCTTTTAAAACAATACCAGGAGCTTTAGATAGTAACTCTTTTACCTCTTTCACATCGAAGTCGTTTTCAAACTCAATGTTTACAGATTCCGAGTGACCGCCGATAACCGGTACACGAACAGTAGTAGCCGTTACTTTAATGCTGTCATCGCCCATGATCTTGTTTGTTTCCTTGATCATTTTCATCTCTTCTTTTGTATATCCATTATCCTGGAATACATCGATGTGCGGCAACAGGTTCAAGTCAATCTGGTATGGATATGCTTTCTCTCCGTTCATAACACCTTTACGCTCATCAAACAATTGATCAACGGCTTTTTTACCAGTTCCGGTTACAGACTGGTAAGTTGAAACAACTACACGTTTGATTTTGTATTTTTTATGCAAAGGCTCTAATACTACTACCATCTGAATGGTAGAGCAGTTAGGGTTAGCAATGATCTTATCCGTTTTTGTAAGAACATGCGCATTTACTTCAGGAACAACTAATTTTTTAGTCGGGTCCATTCTCCAGGCAGAAGAGTTATCAATAACAGTTGTACCGGCAGCAGCAAATAATGGAGCAAGCTCTAATGAAGTACCTCCACCTGCTGAGAATACAGCAATTTCAGGTTTCATTGAAATAGCTGTTTCAGCAGTTACAACCTTATACTTTTTACCATTGTATTCAACCTCTTTACCAACTGATCTTTCAGAAGCTACAGGAATCAGCTCTGTTATAGGGAAATTACGCTCTTTAAGAACGTTAAGCATTTGGGTTCCTACCAAACCGGTAGCGCCAACTACAGCTACTTTCATTTTATTTACTTTAGTTAAATAATTAACACTTTTTAAAAACGGTCGCAATTTACCACTTTTTTTCTCCTAATTTTAAAGATTCAACCGATGTTTTTTAAACTACACAAAAAGTAGTATCAACCTTACTTATATCTGGCTATGAAGGGATTAATTTTTATCATCCTGGGGGCATTTTTTGTTGTCCCGCAATATTTACATGCACAAAACTATACTTTTGCGGACGGAGCAATACCCGACGACTGGCTCGGGCAAAAAACGTATTTTGAAATAGATACAGCTCACCAGTTGCAGCTAAATGCTCCATCCGGTACCAAAGATGCACATGTTGCCTGGACGTTTTTAGGGAAGGAAAACTGTATCTGGGAATTTTTTCTCCGGTATGATTTTGCCGCATCAACCACGAATTATGCAAACCTCTATCTATGTTCAGAACAGGAGGATTTCGCTGTCGCAACGAATCGTTCGTATTATCTGAAAGTGGGAGGCGCCACCGGCTCTGCTGATAAAATAGAATTGATTTATCAGGAAGGATCTGCTAAAACTATTGTGCTTGAAAGTCGCACCGGCATAGTGGGTGCGAGTACGGTTGCCATACGTGTGCGTGTAAGCAGGAGCAACAAGGGTTCATGGAAGTTATATATAGATGAAGCCGGAGGCCTCAATTTTACCAAAGAGGCGGAAGGAATACATACTGCCTCTTATACATTTTCATATTCAGGCATTCGCTGTATTTATTCTTCCACTCGAAAAGATAAAATGTATTTTGATGATATCCGGATCTATGAACCATTCGCGCTTACCGGATATACGATTGCCGACGAACGCAGTATAATTCTGAATTTTTCAAAGAGTATTCAAATGCCGGCAGAGTCAGCAATAGAAATGATGATCGAAGATGTATATACGGTTTCGGTTCAAGCGAACCAAATAGAAATAAAATTATCCAAAGATCTACAGCCAGGTACTTATGCCATTACCACTCCCAAACTCAGCTCGGTTGATGGGGATACGTTAACAGATTCAATAGTTGAAGTGATCAAGCAACCCACGTATTATACCGGACAAATACGTTTTACTGAATGGATGAGCGATCCGAGTCCCAGTTACGGATTGCCGGAAATAGAATGGATTGAGCTATTCAACACCTCAACAGTTACGGTTGATCTATCCGCATTCACACTTTCTGATCCGTCGGCTAGTGTAAAGCTGTCCCAGTATCTGCTGCCACCGGCAACTGCTGTTGTTGTATGCACTAGCGGAGGTTGTAAACAGTTCAACAATAGTAATTGTATTGAAGTTACCTCGCTTCCGAATCTGAGCAATACCGCAGATTCATTATTTCTGCGTGTGCATGATACGCTATTGATCGATTATGTACATTACGCGCTTACTCAAATGCCCGATGATTACAGGAAAGACGGTGGCTACAGCATGATTCGGATGCAATTGCCGCTTCCGTGCATGCTTACACAACAGATTAGTTTTTCTGATGAACAGGTTGGCGGCTCTCCCGGAAAAGCAAATCAAATTGGCGAACCTGTAAGCTTTTTAACACCTATTAATGCTGAATATGTAAACGAAAGACAGATCAGATTGGAACTGCCTGTAATGGGCCTCGTGCATAAAAATAATTTTCAACCAGCGGATTTAATAGCATCCGTACAAACGATGTCTTCAAAACTCAGCACCGAAATTTCGGTTCTTCTAAACGCCCCTATTGAAGAAGGAAGCATGTTTACAATACAGATAGATTCTATGGAAACCTGTTTGCAGAAATCCATATATCTTGACAAAAGCGTTGAAATTACTCGTCCGAAACCAATTGAAAAGGGCGAGGTGTTCATTAATGAGATTTTGTACGATGCTGTTTCGGGTGGCGTTGATTTCATGGAGCTTTTCAACACAACAGATGCATATATTGATTTGAAAAATACACATTATGTAAACACCATGCCGGATGGAACAATGCAGCATGTTGTCATCACCGAAAATCTTGCAATTGCGCCTCACGGCTATCTTGCATTAACCGCAGATACTGCTCAAATCATACGGCAGTATACATCTGCAGCAAAGGGAAATTGTTTGGAAAGAAGTGCCTTTCTGTCCTTCTCAGATGATGGCGGAGAACTATTTTTTCTAAACAGTAATTCAGACACGCTGGATCATATCCAATACGGGGATGAGTTTCAAAACCCTTTGAATAGAGAAGATGAAGGAATTTCCCTGGAAAAAATCCGGCCGAATGACGCAGGCTTTACAGCTTCCAACTGGACTTCTTCTGCGGTTGGCGCCACGCCAGGCTATCAGAATAGTCAGACATTGGGTAGCGAAGCGCTTTCATCTAAAATATTTTACTGTAATCCATGTCACGCAACTATGAACCTGAATGGCAACAACGATTACATTCATCTGCATTTGAATCCGATGGTTGAAGGAGCATTTGCATCTGTGAGTATCTATACAGTAGCAGGAGAATTGGTTGATAAGCTATGTGTAAATCAACTGCTTGGCGCTTCAAACACCTTTAACTGGTATGGGCAGCAACAGTCAAGCGCCCAGCTGCCCGACGGTATTTATGTTGCGGTTGCAGAATGGTGGTCTCCATCGGGTGCTGCACACACGGAGAAAATTGCTATAAGTACTTCACAGTATTGAAAATATATCTCAATTTGTGGATAAAGGACACGTGCAACTATGCTTTTTTATATTATTTTTGTATAGGTTTTTTGGGTAACACGTTAATTAAATCACATTAAGGATTTTATGAGTGCGAGTAAAAAGAAGTCTATTACAAAAAAAGTTGCCAAACCAGCTAAAGCTGCAACGAAAAAAGCAGCAGCAAAGAAAGCAGTAACTAAGAAACCCGCCACTAAAAAAGCGGCTGTAAAAAAGACCCCGGCAAAAAAGGCGGCAGTAAAAAAAGAACCAGCTAAAAAGAACGCGCCTGCCAAAAAAGTTGTTGCAAAAAAAGTAGCAAATAAACTCGCCACCAAAGCTGTTCAACCCCAAGCTAAAAAAATTGTTGCAAAGCCAGTCTCCCAAAAGAAAGAAGTGAAAAAAGACGATAAGGAAAAAGCATCAAAGGATGCTGCGCCAAAAACATCTCAAAACATGCCCTTGCTGAAACAAGAGCCTGCATATCTTCAAAGAACGATGAATGCACCTAAAGACGACAGGACGCATTACTCAAGAGAAGAACTGAAAGAATTTGAAACGATCATCGTTGAAAAACTTGAAACTGCACGCAAGCAATTTCAATTTGCAAAAGAGGTATTGAATCGCAAAAATGATGAAGGTACCGACAATACTACCGGTAACATCAAAATGCTTGAAGATGGTGCTGATGTATTGGAAAAAGAAAGCTTCAGTGCTTTTGCTGCCCGTCAACAGAAGTTCATTCAGCAGTTGGAAAATGCCTATGCACGCATTCAGAATGGTACTTATGGTATCTGCATCGTAACAGGCAAATTAATTCCCAAAGAAAGACTTAAACTTGTGCCGCATACACAGCACACTATTGAAGCAAAAGAACAAAGAAAATAATTCCATAAAATGAATTTCCTGCAAAATCATATTGAAAGCATTATTTTCTGCGCAACAGATCCGGTAAAGCCTGATGAGATCCGTCAGTGTATGTCGGAAATGTTTGAAGCAGAAATTCCATTGGACGACATTTTAAATGCCGTTGATGGATTGCTGTCAAAATATGACGATGAAATTTACCCTTTTCAGATTCTTCAGATCGGCGGCGGTTATCAATTCATGACCAAACCTGCTTATCAATCAAGTCTGGGTATATTTCTGAAACAAAAATCTAAAAAGAGATTATCTACTTCGGCATTGGAAACAATGGCGATTGTTGCCTATAAACAACCAATTACAAAAGCTCAGATTGAGCAGATTCGTGGCGTGAACTGCGATTATGCCATGCAGAAACTTCTTGAAAAAGAATTGGTAGAGATCCAAGGTAAATCAGATGGCGTTGGCCGACCTATTTTATACGGTACCAGCCAGAAGTTTTTAGAGTACTTCGGAATTAATAACATAAAAGATTTACCTTCCCCTAAAGATTTCAGTTCTGAAGTGAATGAAATCGGAGAAGTGAACGACCCTGAATACAATGCCCTGGCAAGTCAGGCGATCGCTGAAATTACCAGCGAAGAACCAATAGAATCTATTCCGGATGAAGAAATTCCGGACGAAGCACCTGGAGACGATTCGCCGGAAGATACAAGTACAGAAAATGAGCAAACAGAGAACGAATAATAACAAGAGGCCCGCTAATAGCAGGCCTGCTTCGTCTAAAGGCAGACCGGATTCATCCGCAGGTCGTGGCCCGAAAAGAAATGCAGACGCAAGATCTACATCATCCCGTAATGAAGAAGGGCGTTCAGCACGTTCCGGATTTGATAAAAAAGCTTCTTCAAAAAGACCAACATCATCAAGAAGCACATCTGATAGCAGAGGCCCAAAAGAAGAAAAAGATTTGTACGGTTCAAAAAGAACGACACAATCCAGAGCAAAAAAATTCGAAACATCTAAAAGAGCAGTAGGCAGAGGCCCATCAGGTCGTAAACCTGCTAAAAAAACCTACACAGATAGAGACGAAACATTCATTCCGTATGATAAACGTTCGGAAGATACAAAAAGCCCTTACATAAAAAGAGGTGTTGGTCCGGCAAAGGATGATGTACGCTTTGATTCAAGAGCCGGAGCTGAGAGAAGTTCTGCCAAACGTTCGTCTGCGAAAATAACGAAAGGTTCTGCAGAATATAAGGGCAGAGCAGGCGAGGACCGTTCATCTTCTCCGAAGAAAATGTTTGATTCGAAAAGAAGCGATGATTCAAGAGGTGGACGTGCAGGTGCTGCTAAGTTTCCTGCAAAACGCTCCGCCTCTTCAAGAGGCGAGTCAAGCGATTTCAAACGCAAACCAGGTGCGTCAGGAAAATCATTTGGCGCAAAGGATTCTGAAAGCAAACCTCGCGCAAGGAAATATTCTGCTGACGATGACGATTTTGATACCTCAGATTTTGATGATGATTTTTCAGAAGAAAAAAATGAAAAGAAAGCAAAGCCTAAGTTTGATAACGACAAGGTTAAGAAAGGACGTAAAGCGTACGAAAATAAATTAGACAAGCTTAGTAAATCTAAACCAAACGCAGCGCCAATAAGCGCTCCTGATTCTTTCGAAATTCGTTTGAATAAATATATTTCCAATTCAGGTGTTTGCTCACGTCGTGAAGCAGATCAGCTGATTCTGGAAGGTACGGTAAAAGTAAACGGTGTTGTTGTAACAGAGCTAGGCTATAAAGTAAAGCCGGGAGATTCTGTTAAGTACAACAACAAAGTATTGAACCCTGAAAAATCAGTATATGTATTGCTGAACAAACCGAAAGATTTCATCACTACGATGGAAGATGAAAACGATCGTAAGACAGTAATGCAACTGGTTGCCAATGCAACGAAAGAGCGTATCTACCCGGTAGGTAGACTGGATAGAAATACAACAGGCTTGCTTCTGTTTACCAACGATGGCGAGCTTGCTCAAAAGTTAACGCACCCATCCAATAAAGTGAAAAAAATCTACGAGGTAGAAATTGATAAGCCAATCACGGCAGAAGATTTCGACAAAATCGTTGGCGGAAAGGTACACTTGTTTGATGGCCCGGTGAAGGTCGATGAAGCGGCTATCATTTCTCCGAATAAAAAAATAATCGGTGTTGAAATACACGAAGGACGGAACAGGATTGTACGCCGTATATTCGAATCTTTGGGCTACGAAGTACTCAAACTGGATCGCGTGATGTATGCAGGCTTAACAAAGAAAAACATTCCACGCGGTTCCTGGAGATATCTAACGGCAACCGAAGTAAATAAAATTAAATATTTAGATTGATCAACTTCATGCAAATGAAGTCTTAATGCATAATCATCATGAAAGAATTATCAGACGTTATACTTGACCGTATAGATGCTATTTGTGAAGAAGCAGATTTACTGTTCGAAGAAGAAAAAAGTGAAGAAGCTATCGCGAAATATCAGGAAGCTTTAACCTTGCTGCCAGAACCGATTGAAGAATATGAACCTTCGGCATGGTTGATATCTTCTATCGGAGATGTATACTTCTTTGATGAGGAATATGAAAAGGCTGTAGCTCAGTTTGAACATGCAATGACCTGTATCGACAGCGAAGATAACCCGTATCTGTTATTGCGTGCCGGGCAATGTTATTTCGAGTTAAATCAGATGCAGGAAGCAGAAGATGCTTTGCATGAAGCATATTTGATCGAAGGCGAAGAAATATTTGAAGAAGAAGAACCTAAATATTGGGAGTTCCTGAAGAGTAAAATAACAATCGTTGATTAAAAGATAATCATTTCGTTAAATTTTATATAAAACGACCTGTTCTTCCCCGGACAGGTCGTTTTGTTAGGAGGACTTTGTATTAATTTTTTAAAATAAAACGTATATTAACTACAGGTTATAAACAACAAAATTATGCCGGCAAGAATAATATTGAAAGCGCTGCCCTGGGTATTGGTAGCTATACTGGGACTATATATTTATATCAGCTCGCGCTCTATCTTCAGTAGTGATGAAGAAGATAATATTGAAGTTACAAACAACGTCATTCTTGAAAAAATAGAGCTACTCGGCAAACTTGAGTTGTGTAAATTCTATATCAAAGACATTGTGGAGCACAAAGAAATAAAGCCCTGGTACGATAAAGATTCAAAAGTTGTATTGATTATTTCAGGTGAAGCAATCGGCTGCGTTGATTTAACTAAAGTAGATTCAACAGCTATACAGATTACAGAAAAACAAGTTACCATTACGTTGCCACCGGCAGAGATCTGCTCTTTTAAAATAGATCACCAGGCTTCTAAAATTTATGATGTCGAAACCGGGTTTTTTGAAGAAGATAAAAACGTTATTGATAAAGCATACCAGCTGGCAGAGAAGCAGATTCTGCAGTCTGCCAAACAAATGGGCATTGAAAAGCAGACACGTAAAAATGCTGAGATTATATTGAAGCCATTCTTAGCAGGAATAACAGCTAAAGAAATCGTATTCAAATAATTTATAAATGAATTTTTCTGAAGAATTCCCACAATACAATGCCTCCTGTTACTGAAACATTGAACGAATGCTTGGTGCCGAACTGGGGAATTTCAATAGAGTGCTCGCTCATTTGAATAGCCTCTTCCGTGACACCATACACTTCATTTCCAAATATTAAAACGAACTTGGCGTCTTTGTCGATGGGAAAATCCTGGAGCAAAATACTCTTGTCTGTTTGTTCGATGGAAAGAATCTTATAACCTTCGTTTTTTAAAGCAGGCAATATCTCTGTTGCTGATTTCGCGTATTCCCATTCAATAGATTCCGTCGCACCCAGGGCAGTCTTATGAATCTCTTTGTTCGGCGGAGTGCCTGTAATGCCGCATAAAAATATTTTTTCGATCTGAAAAGCATCGGCTGTTCTGAAAAAAGACCCGACATTGTGCAGGCTGCGTACATTGTCCAATACAACAATAATAGAAGTCTTTTTGGTTTTTTTGAACGCCTCAACCGACATGCGGTTTAATTCGTCCATGGATAGCTTTTTCATGATAAAATCAGGCTCAAGGTCAGATCAGCATTGAATTTGGTGTGAATAACTCAATTGGCAAATCCAGCACTCAATGAGTAAATTTAACTTTAAATACCAGGGCATTTAATCCCACAAGGCAAGATTCAAATCTACGCATTTGAATTGAATTTCAGTATTGTCGTAAAATACTTCAGGAAAATTCCCCATCGGTTCAGTTAAATAATTTTCATTCATAAATCGAATATTGTTTTGAGCAAGACAAAAGAAGCCGCAGAAACACCATTAATGAAGCAATACAATGCAATCAAAGGAAAGTACCCGGGTGCACTTTTATTGTTCCGTGTCGGTGATTTTTACGAAACGTTTTCCGAAGATGCAATCAAAGCAGCGAAAGTATTAGGCATAACATTAACGAAGCGAGGGAATGGTACTGCATCTGAAACGGCGCTGGCTGGTTTTCCTCATCACTCTTTAGATACCTATCTCCCTCGTTTGGTGCGCGCTGGCTTACGTGTGGCCATCTGTGATCAGTTGGAAGATCCCAAATCCGTTAAAGGAATTGTAAAACGCGGAGTTACGGAATTGGTAACTCCGGGTGTATCTTTCAACGACCATGTGCTTGATGTAAGTAAGAACAATTACCTGGCATCCGTTCATTTTCAAAAAGATGTTTTGGGTATTTCATTCCTGGATATTTCAACAGGAGAATTTTTAACGGCACAGGGCGATAGACATTATATAGATAAACTGTTACAAAGCTTTTCACCTTCAGAAGTGTTATTTTGTAAAAATAAAAAAGAAGTATTCAATGAATACTTCGGCGATCGTTACAACACCTTTGCCCTGGAAGACTGGATATTCGCTTACGATTTCACCTACGATTTATTAACCCGTCATTTTCAAACAACCTCTCTGAAAGGATTTGGTATTGAGGAAATGACAGAAGGCATCACTTCTGCCGGAGCGATTCTACATTATCTGAATGAGACGGAACATAAGGAAGTAGGCCATATTACTCGCGTAAACAGGATCGAAGAAGAGCGGTACGTTTGGCTGGATCGTTTCACCATCCGCAACCTAGAATTAGTAAACGCGCAGCAGGTTGAAGGAGTTCCATTGATTGAGATCCTTGATCATACCAAAACACCCATGGGCGCACGCCTGCTGAAGAAGTGGCTGATTCTTCCCTTAAAAGAGCTTACACCAATTCAGGAACGT
Organism: Cytophagaceae bacterium; assembly: GCA_021151805.1. Taxonomy (GTDB): domain Bacteria; phylum Bacteroidota; class Bacteroidia; order Cytophagales; family Cytophagaceae; genus Cytophaga. The sequence continues at coordinate 16,077 of JAGKWN010000087.1, forward strand.
TTGGATACGGTTGAACTTCTTGTAAAGAATAATGACTTATGTACTGCTCTGGTAGATGAGCTGAAGCCAATCGGTGATCTGGAACGTTTGATCTCCAAAGTAGCTGCACGCCGCGTAAACCCTAGGGAGATGGTGCAGCTGAAGCGGTCGCTGGAACATCTTTCACCAATACAAAAGATTCTGAAGGAGCAGGATCAGCATGTATTATTGAAACTTGCAGAACAAATCAATCCTTGCGAATATCTGATTGGTCGTATTTTAAATACCTTAAAAGATGACGCGCCGGTTTTAACCAACCAGGGCAGGATCATCCGCGATGGCTGCAATGCAGAGCTGGATGAATTGCGCGCGATCGCGTATACAGGGAAAGATTATTTGTTGCAAATCCAGCAAAGAGAAATTGAACGCACAGGAATCAGCTCTTTAAAAATTTCCTACAATAAAGTATTCGGCTATTACCTGGAAGTAACCAATACACACAAAGACAAAGTACCTGCTGACTGGATTCGGAAGCAGACTCTTACTGGCGCAGAGCGTTATATAACAGAAGAGCTTAAAGTTTACGAAGAGAAAATCTTAGGCGCAGAAGATAAGATCAATGTTATAGAGCAAAAGATGTTCCAGGATCTGGTGATGGAAGCGGAAAGCTACATCAATCCAATCCTGCAGGATGCACGCATCGTTGCGCAGATCGATTGCCTTTGCTCTTTTGCACAAACTGCCGTTGCTAATAATTATTGTAAACCGGTTGTTGAAGACAGCGCATTGATTGATATCAAAGCAGGTCGTCACCCGGTTATTGAGAAGCAGCTGCCACTGGGTGAAAGCTATATTCCGAATGATATTTATCTGGATGATGAAACGCAGCAGATCATGGTTATTACTGGTCCCAACATGGCCGGTAAATCAGCCTTGCTCCGACAAACAGCATTAATTGTATTAATGGCGCAGGCAGGTTCTTTTGTACCCGCAACAAAAGCTACCATAGGTACCGTCGACAAAGTGTTTACCCGTGTAGGTGCTTCTGACAACCTTTCAAAAGGTGAATCAACGTTTATGGTTGAAATGAATGAAACGGCGAGCATATTAAATAATCTCAGCGGAAGAAGCCTTGTATTAATGGATGAGATTGGTCGTGGTACCAGTACTTACGATGGCATTTCAATTGCATGGGCTATTGTTGAATACCTGCACAATCATCAGAACTTCAGACCGAAGACATTATTTGCAACGCATTATCACGAATTGAATCAATTAACAGATGATCTGAAACGTGTTAAAAACTTTAATGTATCTGTAAAAGAAGCGGGGAACAAAGTTATCTTCATGCGTACGCTTAAGCCTGGTGGCAGTGAGCATAGCTTTGGTATACACGTTGCTCAAATGGCTGGCATGCCTACAAGCCTGGTGCTTCGTGCCAACGAGATCATGGGGCATCTTGAAAAAGAACATGTACGCGAAGAGCACGAAGATAAATTAAGAGAAGTGCCAAAGTCTACGATGCAGATGAGTTTATTTGAAGCGGCCGATCCTGCATGGGATTCAATTAAGAAAGTATTAATGCAGACAGACGTTAATATTATGTCGCCTGTTGAAGCTTTATTAAAACTTAATGAATTAAAACAGATGATTAATAAATAGGCAGTAATAAATATTTTTGAGAACAAAGTTGAAAAAAAGTATTACTGTAACATCTTGTAAACGAACTTTATTGAAAATAATAGAGAAAAAAGTGAAAAAAAGTAGAATTCAGCGCTTGCATAATTAAAGCAAAGTGTTACCTTTGCATCCACATTAACACAACGCGAAAGTAGCTCAGTTGGTAGAGCACGACCTTGCCAAGGTCGGGGTCGCGAGTTCGAATCTCGTCTTTCGCTCTTAAAAAAGAACCTCTTTAAAAGAAGAGGTTCTTTTTTTAAAGCCTGATTGCTCGGATGGTGGAATCGGTAGACACGCAGGACTTAAAATCCTGTGAACCTTAAAGTTCGTGTGGGTTCAAGTCCCACTCTGAGTACAAAAGACTCTCTGGATACAGAGAGTCTTTTTTGTTTTATTATGAATATATTTTTTGAATGAATTGATCTGGTATAATTAAAGTATACAATAAATAATCATACTT
>JAGKWN010000088.1 GCA_021151805.1 Cytophagaceae bacterium
AAGCCACATCGCCTTCCAGCAACATCAATGTATTCTGTTCTTTAATGAAGAACTTATTTGTTTTCTTTAAACGTTCAACAAATAAACTTTCACCTTCGCCTTCACAGGCCATCTTTGTTAATGCCATGCCCGTTCCAAATGAAATGGTTCTGCCATCAATTACATATGATCCTGTATAGGAATTACAACCGGTAGTACCGGAGATCTGTTTAGGTCTTGCATCAAAAGCAATTGTTGGTTTTTTGTTTGGATACAGATCATTAAGGGGTACCTTTTGAGCTCCCACAAGAGATACCAGCTCCCAGGTACCTTCCAGGTCAGATTCTTCCGTAGCAGAAGAGCCTGTTACCGGAATTGCTTTTTCGTCAACTTTTTTATCACTAACTGTTGTTTGTGATTTAGATGAATTACAGGAAGCTAAAATAACTCCTAAAAAAGCTCCATAGATGATTATTTTTTTCATAGTACTAAAATTTGATTGAGTGAATTATTTACTTTCTTTTAAAACCATATCAATTGTAATTGCGCACGAAATAACAGCTTGCTTGTGCGCAACTGAAGCAGAAAAACCAGGATCGATTGTTACGTTGTATTTATCCGCGCTTGTAAACATTTCTTTTGCAAGACCAGCCCATTTTTTATTGATCGTTCCTATAGGATTGTTTGAAGCATCTTTGATTTGAAAATTCCATGCTTTCCAATCACCTGTAATGGTTGCAATATTTTTTTCTTCCGCATTGGTGATCTGAAATTCAGGTTTAAAAAAACTAAATTTCTGTTTGATTGTTCCGATCAATTCACCTTTAGCATTCAATACAACAATTTTAGACAACCAGAATGTCCAGCCGCGTTGAATCGTTGTTTGGACTTCGCCTTCGTGGTTCAAGATATCCAATTGAAACGGCAGCATTTTTTTATTTACCAGCAAACGAAGGATTTTTTGTCCGACAGACAAACGTTGCGTAACGGCTCCAATATGTTCTCCGGTTTCGTTGTATACTTTATATGCATTTTCGAATTTAAACAGGTTAACTTTTTCATCAATAAAATAACTGTTCGATTTAAAAAAATCTGTTTCGTCATGCGTAAGCGCATCTACTATATTTTCTCCGTTCATATATGTGTGTGTATTTATTAAAAACATTTTATAGTTTGTAGCGAACAATCGCGCTGGCTTTACCCATAATACCTTTACGTCCAACAAGGATCAGCTTATCATTTTCTTCCCAGATGGTGTAATCACGCACAAGCATTAACTTGGATTCATTTGGAAGAACAACCTCTTTCACTTTTTTGCCCGATGAGCGATTGATATGTACAACGTTAATCGTAGTAATGGATCCGTCCATGGATTCTGATGTTGCATATAAGAAACGGATATCAGAGGGATGCGCATTATCTACTACGTAGGAGATGGTGTTCAAGCCATCAGTAGATGGATACACCTGATTTTTGGCAATGTATTCCACCCAGTTTCTCTTGCCATCTTTATTATAGCTCAATACAATAATACCTTCTGTATGTACATGTCCGTTCACTTCAACCTGGTGTTTTTTATCAAATGTGCCCGGGGCAATGTGCGGATAACCGTCTGCATACAACGAACGTTTTTCCAATATCAGAATCACTTCCTCCTGGGCAGAAATGAATAAATGAGACAAATCATAATCCATCCAGTTTTCTTCACCCTTGATGGCTTTGTTCGTTTTTCTTCCTTCTACAACCTTGTTGAAAACGGCATCATCAAAACGATCGAAATTATTTTTATCAAGCGTCATGGTTGCAAAATTTGCACGAGAGAAAGATGTGCCGATAATTTTCTCCTGAGATAATTCAACGGCAGCTATATATAGCACATCGCTATTAACAAACTGAACAATCAATTCATCTTTCTTATAGTTTGACCCTGGAATTTCAACCACATCAAATGCTCTTGTTTCCAGATTCATGCGAATTACATTCACCTTACCAACACTATTGGCATTAATAATAAATATTTCGCCTTTATCATTCAGGTAAATTCCATGGTTCACATAACCCATGTCAATGGTAACAATGCCCTTACTCAGTTGTTTTCCGGTATTATCATAAACACAAACATTCGCTACCAGCGAACGTTGTGAAAAATCAAATACATAAGAAACAAACTTACTCTCATCCGGTGAAAAGCGAATGTTGTGTTTGTATTCAAAAGGTGTTACAAAACTTGGGGTAGTATGTTCGCAAATCACATCAATAAATGATTCTTTTACAGAACCTCTGTGATCGCTTTCCAGGTAAGGCTTGATTGGATAAGATTCCAATTCCTTTTTCCATAGTTCAGTACCGTCCTGCACATTATACCCATAGCTGAGTAGTTTTGTAAGTTTAGCAGATTCGTCGTGGATGACAGAAAGAATAACCAGATCCTTTCCGTTAAAATACATATCCTTAAACTCTTCAACCGGTGTTACACTGATGGTTTTAGACCACAACACAGAAAAGTTGCCGCCGTGGTTGCGTTCAAGTGCGAAGTCGGCTTTTCCCGCTACTCCACCTTTTAGTTTGGCAAGAGTTATAAAATCTCCCCCTTTCAGTCGCACCACATCGTTTGCACCATCCGGTTCGTGAAATGGACTTGCCAACCTGAAATCACTTGATAACTCGATCGATTGTGCAAAAGTATGACCTGTTAAAAAAGTAAAAAGGATACACGTAAATAATAAGTTAGTTTTCATAAAAGTTCAGATAATCCCAGATTGAAGTTAGTGAAGAAAGTACAAAGTGAAAAGCTATTTCAGGAAAAGAAATCCCGGGTAATATTCTGTTAACCTGTAAAAAAGTCCTATGAGCGCATCAATACCCAAAACTCTTAAATGCCAATCCAGGCAGCACCTAATACACCGGCACTATCACCGGTTTTATGTTTCACAATCGGTGTAATCAGTTCATCACTGAAAACGTATTTTGCAACCCGTTCAATGCCCTGAGTATAAAGTGGCATATAATTCGACAAACCGCCGCCAAGAACAATGATATCCGGATCAATGATGGATATCACATTCGACAAGGCACGCCCGAATTCTTCGAAAAACAGCTCCTTGATCTCGAGCGCTTCCGGAAGTTCTGATTCTAAAATATGTATGGCAGGCAGTCGTTTGCCTGTGAGATCAAAATAGCGGTTTGAAATTCCTGAACCTGAAATATAGGTTTCGACACAACCCCTTTTGCCACAATAACATTTAGGTCCATTGGGGTCGATGGTCATGTGTCCCCATTCTCCGCCCAGTGACTGCAATCCGTTCAAAACATGCTGTTTGATCACAACTCCTCCGCCGCAGCCGGTACCCATGATCACACCAAAAACTACGGCATGGTCTTTTCCTGCGCCAATCTTTGCTTCGGCCATGGCAAAGCAATTGGCATCATTTTCAATCGCTACTGGCCGGTTAATTAGTTTTTGCAGGTCTTTGTGCAAAGATTTTCCGTTCAGACACACCGTATTTGAATTTTTCATCAAGCCTGTTTTACCTGAAATACTGCCTGGTGTACCAATACCAAATGTATGGGGTTTATTACCGATCACAGTTAAAGCATTTGAATAACATTCAGCAACCGTATTCACAATAGCTCCATAGCCACGCTCCTGCAAGGTCAATGCACGATTCCGGTATATTTCAACGCCATCCGGATCCAGAATGATTGTTTCGATTTTTGTTCCGCCTAAATCAATTCCTATTTTAAACATTGCTAGCAGCTTAACGTTCATGCCCAATGGCACAAAGCTTATTACGGTTCTGATCAAAAATTATAACACAAGATAATGGAATTTTGATTGCTTTATAACAAAACCGAAATACAAATTTATGTTTGCTCATAACAGCACTTAGAGCACGCTGTTATCCCACAATCTGCCACTGTTTTAATTCAGTTTCATTACATTTATTACCTTTCTATTTTTTATTCCCCAAACATACCCTACTTCTATTTAGGCAAATTAGCAGAATGTAAGCTTAAAACACGTATAAACATCTATACAAAAATCTATTAATCAATACATTAAAACCAAGTCACACCATTCGTTCTTAGAAAACTTTCTATGCCAAATAGCGGTTAAACCAACAAAAATCCTTAATTTTACACCCGCTTAAAAATTTTATTTAACAAAACTCATGACAACAATTACGAATCCTCAAACGCTTTCAACGGTTGTAAATTCTTTATCAGAATCTGAAACGTTAGCGATGACAAAAAAGGCAAGAGAATTAGCTTCTCAAGGCAATAAAGTAATAAGCTTAAGTGTTGGTGAACCAGACTTCAAAACACCTCAGCATGTTATGGATGCAGCGAAGAAAGCTATTGATGAGGGATACCACTCCTATAGCCCGGTTGCAGGTTTTGCTGATTTACGCGCTGCTATTGCTGAAAAATTAGTTAAAGAAAATAACATCAAGGTAACGGCTGAAAATATTGTTGTATCTACTGGTGCAAAACAATCTTTAGCAAACGTTATTCAGGCTATTGTTGATAAAGGTCAGGAAGTAATCATCCTTGCTCCATACTGGGTAAGTTATTCTGAAATGGTAAAATTAGCTGAAGGTAAATCAGTGATTTTAACAGGAACGATTGAAAACGATTTCAAAGTTACAGCTGCAGAAATAGAAAAAGCGATTACTCCGAAGACTCGTGCGATCATGTATTCTTCTCCATGTAACCCATCAGGTTCTGTATATTCTGAAACGGAATTACGTGCTATCGCTGAGCTTTTGAAAAAGAATCCACAGATCGTTGCTATTGCAGATGAGATCTATGAATATATCAACTTCGAAGGTAAAAACTTCAGCTTAGGTTCTATTGACGAAATCAAAGACCAGGTTGTAACTGTAAACGGTTTCTCTAAAGGTTTTGCTATGACTGGCTGGAGATTGGGCTACATTGCAGCAGCAAAATACATTGCAGCAGCAACTGAAAAACTTCAGGGCCAAGTTACTTCAGGAACTTGCTCTATTACACAACGTGCTGGTTTAGCTGCTTTGCAAGGCGACTTGTCTGCACCGTTGAAAATGAAAGAAGCTTATTTAAGAAGACGCGATCTGATCATAAACTTATTAAAAGAAATTCCAGGTTTGAAAATCAACAAACCAGCAGGAGCTTTCTACATCTTCCCTGATGTAAGTGCATACTTAGGAAAATCAGCAAATGGTCAGGTAATTAAAACGTCAAGCGATTTGTCTATGTTTATTCTGAATGATGCATTTGTATCAACAGTAGGCGGTGATTCATTTGGTTCTCCAAACAACATCCGTATCTCTTTTGCTGCATCAGACGAAAACATCACAGAGGCAATCAAACGTATTAAAGAATGCCTGGCAAAACTAAAGTAATTCAATACCAATCAGCGGAAGACCTTTTTAAGGTCTTCCGTACTTTTAATGTATTGATCATCGGCGATGTGATGATTGATTCTTATTTATGGGGAAAAGTAGAACGCATTTCTCCGGAAGCCCCTGTTCCTATCCTGCAGGTTGAAAAGCGGGAGATAAGACCAGGTGGTGCTGCCAATGTTGCCCTCAACGTAAAATCGCTTGGCGCAAATCCGCTGCTTTGCGGTTTGGTGGGTGATGATATTGATGGCTCTAATTTTTTAAAAATCCTGAAAGAAAACAATCTCCCTACAGAAGGTATTGTTTCCAGCAAAGACCGGGTAACAACCATTAAACACCGTATTATCTCAAATGCGCACCACATGCTGCGTGTAGACCAGGAAGACGATCGTGTAACCAACAAGTCTGAACTGGAATTACTGAAAGCACGTATTGATTCGCTGTTAGAAAAAGCACATGTAATCATTTTTGAAGATTACGACAAAGGTGTATTAAGTGAAGAACTTATTACCTATGTAACGCAGCAGGCAAATGCCAAAGGCATACCTACGGTTGTGGATCCTAAAAAAAGAAATTTTCTGCATTACAAAAACTGCAGTTTATTTAAACCCAACCGCAAAGAATTAAAAGAAGGCATTAAAACCGATGCCAACTTAAACAACAGTAAAGAACTGGAAACAACCGTTGACGCATTGATGAATATTTTATCCTGCGACAGCGTATTAATTACTTTATCTGAAAAAGGTGTTTACTGGACCGATAAACAGGAGCATCTGCATATTCCTGCTCACCACAGAGAGATTGCTGATGTTTCAGGCGCTGGAGATACTGTTATCAGCGTAGCAGCATTATGTGCTGCCGCACACACACATCCGGCAGTTCTGGCAGCGCTTTCAAACCTTTCAGGTGGCTTAGTTTGCGAGCAGGTTGGTGTAGTACCTATTGATAAAACAATTCTGCAACAGGAAGCAGAACGATTGAATATTATTAAATAAAGCATTTCCGAATACAATTAAAAAAGTCTCCTCGATGTATCAAGGAGACTTTTTTATTTATAACGATAACTCAGCTAACTAATACAAAACACTGATGTAGACTTTATCTTTACCGCCATTGATCACAACAATATAATACCCTTGTGGCACCAACCCGTTTGAGGCATAGCCATTCCATTCATAAGGCAGTGTAACGCGCTTCACTTCCTTCCCATTTTTATCATAGATCACCGCAGAGCCCGTGCCTGACAACAGATAGGTATCCATGTCGCCATCATTATTTGGTGTTATAAATACTTCTTTACAATCAACATGCGGCATTTCAAGTGTTTTTGCATAATCCAATGTACAGCCAGGTGCAAAATTAATTTGAAGGGCATATGCTGTATCATTCAAACCTTTGATGTTGCTGAATGGATATATTTCAGTAATACCTTGCGAAAGGCTTTTTAACTGATACGTTGTACCGGAAGGAACATACCCTTGTACTTGTATTTGCACACTGCCGGAGCTGCTGCAATCAGGCTTTTCAACGGTATAGGTGACAGCCGCCGATGAAGGACAAGCATTAAAGTGTACAACGATTGAATCTGTAGTCAAGGTAAGTGCCGGTATAGACGGATGCGTAAGCTTTGCATACACATAGCGATATGGCTGAATAGTTTCTGTTATAAGTGTACTATCCTTTCCGGCATTTGGCAACGTGTTGCCGTTTTCAATAAATGTATAATTTACGTCAGGTATAGTTCTGTCAATATAAGTACCTGCATATATATCCGCAGCAAAATATGCTTCGATTGTATCTGCAATTGGCAACCGCAACATAGGTGTACAATCAAATGCCGTCGAAAAGTTGGCCATGCTTGTATACGGAAGCAGATCTTCAAATGTAAAATAGTTATTATATAATTGCACATCTGTAAGATTCGAAAAACCTGCTATAGCCGGTCCTGTCGTAAGCAAGTTGCCATTAAGAGCTAAGATAGAGAGCTGTGTATTTTTAGTAAAATCAGGTGTTATCGTTAATTTATTTTTGCTGGCATTTAAACGAAATAACTTCGTAAGATTTACCAAAGAAGGTAAAACAGTAAGCTGATTGGACCAGCATATTAGTTCCTCTAAATTTATATTCAAAGAAAGATCAGGCAATTGGGTTAATTGATTTTCGCCAACATCCAATTTTAATAAGGAGGGTACAACAGCCAAACTTGTTGTATCCTTAATCTTATTTTTTGAAATAATGATTTCTTCAATGATCGGATTATTGCCGAACAAAGGCATTGCTGTTAATTGATTTTCATATAGCAATACGGTCTTCAAATTTTTCAGGCCGCTGAAATCAGGCGCTGTAGCTAATTGATTGGTATACAAATGTACTGTTTCCAAAGCAGTCATCGGTAATAAAGATGGTATGGAAACTATTTGATTATTTGCAAAATTAATCTTCGGTACCTTAGAGAAATATTGAACACCTTCCAGATTTGTTATATTACAATTCTGGCATGAAAGATTACTGGTTATTAATGCTGCCTTATTGATAATCAACTGATCATTCGCGTCAATTGTCTGCGGAAAGTTGGCCTTTAAAAAACTCAAAAATGCAGCATCCGGAATAGGCACAGTTTGCGCCTGTGCATGACCTGCAAAGGAAAGGAGAAAAATGACAATATATAAGAGCAGCTTTTTCATTTATTGTACAATCGTAACAGAACCTTTTTTACTTGTTCCATCTGAATACTTAATTACAAAGATATAATAACCCGGCAGAATTTGATTATTTAATCCTACTCCCGTCCATTCATTGGATGCATGAGCATCCAAGTTTGCCTGATAACACAATGCACCACTTTTATTATAGATTTCTATTTTGCCGGAACTATTGTGTGATTCAATGATCCAGGTTTCTCCAATAAAAGGGTTGAATGAATAATCCTTCGGACAATCCTTCTCCGTTATTTCAATAGCAGAATATGTTTTTCCGCACCCGTTTTTATCGGTTATATAAACCTGATAAATACCTTTCGCTAATTCTCCATTACGAACAGATTCTTTATGCGCATCAATAATAGAAACATTATATGGTTTTGTACCACCCTGTATGTTATGAACCAATACGTTTCCGGCAGCTTCATGTAAACAGGTAGCGGTTGTTCTTACATCTGCTTTGATGGCTATTCCGGCACAAACATCTTTGGTTTCATAAGCTTCAACGGTTTTTTCAGGATGTGCTGGTTCAAGCACTTTAACCGTATCTGGTGCAACTTTTGCCGTACTGTATTCTTTATTTAATTGGTGCTGCTCTTCCATCAATTGAACATCCTGTTTGCGTAGATACGTTGGTTCAGGTGTTTGTGTCTGGTAACTTTTTTCAGCCGTTGCAGGCAGAATGGAATTGATTTTTTCTTTTTCTGAAAAAATACCGCTTCCATAAGTCCTTTCTTCTTCGAATTGTTTCGGTGCCTGGTCATCTTTTTTATTCGTTGAATATACCAGTACCGATACTGCAGTGCCAATCGCGGCTGCCAGAGCAATTGCTGCATATGCATATTTTTTATAGGACGCCTTTTGAGCAGTTTTAATCTTCTCTTCAGCCAAGATATTTTTCACAGACAACAAACGGCTTTCCATGATCAACGCGTTTGCCAGCTTATGTTTTTCCAGCTGATCAACAAGACTGTTATTTATCGAAAGTTCCTTTTCAAAAGCCTCCTGTTCTGCTGAAGACAGTTCGCCGTTCAAATAAGCTTCAATCTGATCATATGTAAATGCACTAAAGCTCATTTGTTTCTTAATTGATTTATAAGAGAAGGATTTTCTTCAATCTCTTTTAATAATTTTTCTTTACAACGCTTCAATTGCATTTTAACAGCTGCAACCGAATTCAATTTCATTCGCAACATGATATCTTCAAGCAACAAGCTGGAATACGTGGTATAAGTCATTAACTCAATACATTTCTCTCCTATCGGAGAAAATAATTTTCGGATAATATTTTCATCCGGATTTGAGATGGTCTCATTTGCTGTTTCATGCACCATGATGTAATCCAGGTTTTCGATCTCATCAACAAATTTAATTTTGCTGTTTTTCTTCGCCTTGTTCATCCACTTGTATAAAGAAATTTTATACAAATAACCGAACACTTTATATTTTTCATCAAAAGAGTTCTGCATGATCTGTTTATAGAATAATAACAAGGTATCCTGAAACACATCAGAGGCATCATCTTTCGTTCCTGAATTACGGACAATATAATACTCTACAAGAGGATATACCTTTTTGTATAAAACAGGTACAACCTCACGATCCTTTCCTGATTTAATCAGGGAGACTATATGCTCTTCCTTAACGACCACTCTATCCAAAATACATCCGTAAAATAAATAAGTAACGAAATTTAAATAAATTAATATATTTTTGACATTACTGTATCCGTATTCATGAATTTGATCCGCATAACATGTTTAAGTTTGTTAAGTGCCTGTCTGGCACTACCTGGCTTCAGCCAGAATGCGGCGGTCTATCCGGATATTTTTGGCGCGTATTTCAACAATATGTCTTTAATTTCCCCGGCGTATGTTCCGGAAGAAGTTAAAATGAACCTGAGCCTTTCGTATAAAACACGCACCGGTGCTTTAAATAAGATATCGACATTAAACTTTGCCTTCACAAGAGTGTTCAATGTAAGCAAACCTAACAACCATATGCTGCGTCTGTATTTCTACAACGAAAAAGACGGACCATACATTCATAAGCCACGTGCTTATGCCAACTATGCCTATAAGATCAAGCTTGCTGAAAACACATACGTATCCACCGGTATTGCGTTGGGTTTTGCACAAACAGGATTTACCGCTCCATCTGCTACCGCCAATGGTAATTCCATTTCTCCGGATGGTTCTTTGGGTATCACGTTTACCCGAAAAAAACTGAACATCGGATTTGCAGCTTGCCAAATGTTCAATTCCGAAGTAAATCCGGTTGTTGCTCCTATTATTTATAAGAGATATTTTAATTCCTATATCAACTATGATTTCAAACTTTCCCCATTCGTCGTGCTTAAATCCGGCTTTTTATGGCGCGCCCTCCCAACCATGCAGGATGATCTATGTCTTTTCGGAATGTTTGAATACAAACAATTAATCAGCCTGGGCAGCTGTTACAACTATTCAAAAAGCTTAAGTTTTGTATTGTCTACAAACCTGCGCGTAGGTAAAGAATCGATCTTTCTTTCATTTGTTTATAACACGCCCTTTTTTACAAAATTACCGGCCTGGACAGATTCTGTTGAACTGAACGGCGCCTATAACTTTTATTAAGACGCTTTTCATTATCGTACTTACCGAATTAAAATTCAACATTTAGAATAAACACCTGCTCTCTTTTACCATAATACAATTTTTAATAAAGAAAATCCTACCAATGGGTTACTTCTGCGTATTCATATGTTTATTAATAAATATTGATGTCACCTACCTTAAAAAAAAATTCATGATTAAAAAGTTGATTCAGCTTGCTGCATCAGGACTAATACTGACCTTAAATAGCTTTTGTATGCAGGCACAGTCTTTCAGTCCTTATATTGTTGTTGACCAATTTGGTTATTTGCCTGTAGCAACTAAAGTAGCGGTTATCCGTGATCCCCAAACAGGCTATGACGCCTCAGCTACATTTACCCCAGGCAGCAATTACGCACTTATCAACGCGGTATCAAGCGCTTCGGTATATACGGCCAGTCCGGTTGCCTGGAACTCCGGCAATACTGACGCCAGTTCAGGCGATAAGGTATGGTGGTTTGATTTCACTTCCGTTGAAACACCGGGGAGATATTATGTGAAAGACCTTACACAAAATGTTCGCTCAGCAGAATTTATTATTGCAGATACGGTTTATAAAAACGTTTTGAAAGCAGCCATGCGCATGCTTTATTATCAACGTTCAAGCTTTCCAAAGGCCGCTCCTTATGCCGGCACCGGCTGGACAGATGCTGCCAGTCATGTGGGTCCGCAACAGGACAAGAATGCACGTTTGTATAACAACACAACGCTTACTACCGAGAAAGATTTGCATGGCGGCTGGTATGATGCGGGCGATTTAAATAAATATACAGCCTGGACGGCGAGTTATGTAATTACATTATTGACTGCCTATAACGAAAACCCATCTGCTTTTACCGATGATTATAATATACCTGAATCAGCTAACGGCATTCCGGATATTATCGATGAAGTTAAATGGGGCGTAGACCACTTGCTGCGCATGCAGCAAAATGATGGTTCATGTCTTTCCGTTTTAGGTTCTGACGGTGCAAGTCCGCCATCAGCTGCAACTGGTTATAGCTACTATGGACCTGCAACAACAAATGCTACATTGAAATGTGCGGCCGCTTTTGCGCTGGCTGCAAAAACGTTTAAGCAAGTAGATGCCACGAAGTTTGCAGCATATTCCACTACACTTCAAACACAGGCTATTACTGCGTGGGGCTGGGCAGCAGCAAACCCTGGTGTAACATTCGCAAACAACTCTTCAAGCAATGGTTCCGAGGGACTTGCTGCCGGTAATCAGGAAACAGATGATATGGGCAGACTTACTTCAAAACTAAGTGCTGCTTTATACTTATATGATTTAACCGGCCAAACAAGTTATCTGACATTCTTTGAATCTAATTATACTGGTTTACCCTTGATCGCGTGGAGTAATTATATCAGCCAGTATTTCCTGGAGTCTCAAAATATTTTATTGTTATACCTGCAACTTCCTGGTATTAGCACTTCTGTAGCCAACAACATAAAAACGCGAACATTAACTGCTATAAAGAATAACGGAGATTTTGCGAATGCACTTACCAATCAGCTTGACCCTTACCGGGCATTTATCAAAGATTATAACTGGGGCTCCAATCAGTATAAATCCAATTACGGAAATTTATTCTGGGAAGTACAAGAAACCGAACTTGATAATACAACTAACAACGAACTTTATCTGAAAGCATCTGAAGAATACCTGCACTACATTCACGGTGTGAATCCATTGGGATTTGTATACTTAACCAACATGAGCAGCTATGGCGCCGAGAATAGCGCCAATGAAATGTATCATACATGGTTTGCTGATGGCAGTACAAAATGGGATCGTGTAGGAACGTCAACATATGGCCCACCGCCAGGCTTCCTGATGGGCGGTGCCAATGATAGTTATGACTGGGCTGCCTGTTGCAACTCAAGCTGCGGCTCAACTGAAAACACAGCTATTTGTAACTCCATGTCGTTAACGCCTCCTAAAGGACAGCCGAAGCAAAAGTCTTACAAAGACTTTAATACAAGCTGGCCGCTGAATTCATGGTCACTGACTGAAACAAGTTTGGGCTACCAGACCGCCTACATCCGTTTGCTATCGAAGTACACCATCAATACAAGTAGTACACCTACAGGAATTTCACAAGCAACAAACACCTTGAGTGTTTCAATTAAACCAAATCCAACCAATGATTTGTTGACCATTGAAATTCCTGCATCTATTGCTACATCAGATAATATTTCTGTTGAACTATATAACATGCTTGGCAATAAAGTATTGTCGAAAACAATTACAAACAATTCAAGTGTTTCCTTAAATAATCTGAGCGAAGGGGTTTATGTACTGAAGGTAAGCCAGGACGGATTGATCTTTACAGACCGCATTGTAAAAATAAAATAATAACATACCCATAAAATACAAAAGTGAATCTTCCTATTCGGAAGGTTCACTTTTTTTATTTCTATCAGTTCATTTTATTCGAACATTAAATCCTTGGGGTCGGGATATACAACCAGTTTTGAAAAATCCGATTTCCAGAAATCAAGATCCAGCAGTTGATTGTTCTGGTCTTTGGTCAGAGAAATAACCACCGGTATTTTATCTGCATCTGTATATTCTGCCTGAATCAGATCACTGTCGTATTGATCCGTGTTGGGATTATTTAGATTAATACTGCCCATACCCGGCGCACCATACTCTTCCACTTCTTCCGGTATCATATATGTATGACCTGCCTGATCTATTTTTGAAAGAAGGAATTCAAGTAATATTTTTTCTTCTTTGCGGATTGGTCTTTTAGTACTCATGCGAAACTATAGTATTCAATTTACAGACAAAGTTATTACATTTTTTTTAAATCAGAAGTCTGCGCCTGAAAGCGGGTCTAAATACGTTTGCACAACTCTGAAACCTGTATCAGGGTAAAAACCTGCACGGGCCCTCGCTACCCTGCCGCAGGTATTTAGTTCCTGCTTATTATAAATCAAACCATGCTTACGTACTACTGCATCGGGACTAATACGATCATGATAATAAACAACCATGCTTAAATCCATGATGGTTTCTATCGGTTCAAAATTATCTTCGACCCACTCATAAACGTTTTCATTCATACCGGTGGCGTCGTACATATTGGCTGTATCTTTTTTCACATCATGCGCGCGCACAAGAGAAAAATCATTTTGCAATCCGGCACTATCACACATGGTTTCTATAAAATAAGAAAGCTGCGGCTCCTTTGCTGTTGCCCAGATCCATTCATACTCGCCAGGCAACCGATAACGAGGCAGCGGCACTTCACCTTTTTCTGCACGTTTCATATTCACGCTTGCTGTAAGCCATTCGCAATACATCTTCGCCCCCCACCAGCTTATAAGTACAACCGGATAATCCGCATATCCACTAATGGGCGAATACAGGCTATCTTTAAACCGAATCCTTCCATTTATATTCTTCAGATCAATAATACTTTTTAATAAAGCAGCATTTTTGCGTATAGAATTTTCATTCAAAAAATAACAGAATTCTTTATTGGTTATTTCATGCTTACTCATATAAAAACCCGGCAAGGTAATTTTACGTGCTGGCAAGACAGCATCACTACTATCAGACTTACGTGATTTGTTTCGTTCTTCGTTTCTGACTAAAACAAATTCTGGGGCTTCCTTTGGAAGATTTTTAGGTGTTATGTGAGTGGCAGTGTATGTAGCTGCAGTTTTCCTGCAGGACATACACATGCATAAGGCCAAGACACAAATAAAGATTCGCAGCATAATAACAATAAGAAAATTATGATAAAAACACCTGGTAATTAAAACGCTTCTGCTTAGCCTTTGGTATATACAATCAAACCAATAGAACAAAGCAGAATACCAAGTTGCTCCTGTAAGGATAGCGTTTCTCCAAGAAAAATAAAAGCCAGAACAGCAGTTACCGCTGGTACATAAGATAAAAATACAGACATCGTACCTGATCCTAATTTCGATACCGTAAAGGTGATTAATACAAGCGCAATCACACTCACTAAAACACCCTGGTATAAAATCTGCATAACAACATCCTGCACCGGCGTATATGCGATCTGTGTAGGTGATAGTAACCATATAGGCAAGAACAAAACGGCATTGATCAATGGTACAAAAGCTATAACATCTTTCATGGCATAACCCCATTTTTTAGTAGCTGCCATATAGGTTGAAAATACTACAGCCGCCGATAGTAAAGATAAAATTCCTATTATATATGTTGAAGAAATGGCATTCGTAAAATCCATCATGACAAGATTCGCAATAAGTAAAACAATGATCGCTATATATTTAATGAACGATACTTTTTCTTTAAACCAGAATAAGGTGTAGAACAAACCAATCACAGGCAGCATGCCGTTTACAAACACACCAGCGTTTGCCGCTTTAATTGTTTTAAGTCCAATGAACGATAACATCGTATAAGGGAAGCCGCAGCCCAAAGCAACAATCAATACCTGGTGCCATTTTACTTCGCGCCAATTATACTGTAAGCTGAACGGCAACATTAAAAGAGCTGCTGTACCAAAACGCAACAAGGTAATATCATACGGTGTTAGAGCTGTTTGCACGCCCATGCGGGATAAAGTAATCCATCCTGCCCATATACACACTACAAGCGTTGCAGCTATGTAAGCGCTGTATTTTGATTGAAAAATAATATTCATTGATATCGTATAAATAGAAATGGCGCAAAGTATTACTCTGCGCCATTAACAATGTGTGTAATTAAAAAGTTTTTATACAAACTGTTTTTTAACGCTTAATTCTTTTACTGCATCCACAAAACATTTCACCTTTGCTTTATCCGTATCAGGATATAATCCATGTCCTAAATTTGCAATGTGTCTGTGCGAACCAAATGCCTCCAGCATTTCCTTCGTCTTTATGCGAATCTGATCTTCGTTCAGATACAAGGCACATGGATCCATGTTGCCTTGCAATGTTTTACCCGGACCAATAATCTTTTTAGATTCTGCAATATCCATGTTCCAATCCAGACCAACCGTTTCACAAGGGAAATTATTGAAATCTTCACGAACAAAGAATGCACCTTTGGAGAACACAGTTCTAGGTACTTGTGGAACTGCTTCACAGATTTGTTTAATATATCTCAGGGAGAACTCACGGTATTGATCCGGAGGTAATACACCCGCCCATGAGTCGAATACCTGATACATAGCAGCACCGGCTTTCACCTGGCGTTTTAGATATTCAATAGTAGCAAGCGTGATCTTTTCCAGTAATCTGTGGGCCAATACAGGTTCGGTGTATAAGAAACGACGGGCCTTTGAGAATGTCTTCGACCCTTGTCCTTCGATCATGTAAGCAAGAATGGTGAAAGGCGCGCCAGCGAATCCGATCAGCGGTACACGGCCATTCAATTCTTTTACAGTGATATCAATTGCATTGTAAACATATTGCAGATGATCTGCTGCATCTGTCGCCAGTAGTTTTTCTATATCCGCAGCAGAAGTAATTACTTTAGGGAAAAATGGACCTTTGCTTTCCTGCATTTCATAAGGCAAACCCATTGCTTCTGGAATAACAAGTATATCTGAGAAGATGATCGCAGCATCAACACCTAATATGTCAACCGGCTGAATAGTAACCTCTGCGGCCAGGGCCGGTGTGGTACATAATTCAATAAATCCACTTAATTTTTCTCTGACAGCACGGTATTCGGGTAAAATTCTGCCGGCTTGTCTCATCAGCCATACGGGAGTTCTTTCCGTCTGTTCTCCTCGTGCAGCGCGTAATATTAAATCATTCTGATATTGCATACTGCAAGTTACGGCTATGCAATCCGATTTGCAAAAGTATTATTCCGGATTCTCTCAAAAGGAGCTAAAATCCATTGTATTACAATTTTAAAGAGCAAAAAAAATCCCTTCCTGAACCAATCAGGAAGGGATTTTTTTCAAATGATGAATGCTTATACGTTGCTATCTAAAGAAGTAGCATCCAAAGTTTTCTTATCACTATAGCCTTTGAAACCAAACCATGCAATGTATGCATAGCAGATCATAGGAATGATAAGTGCGAAACGTAAACCAGTTGCTTCAGACTGGCCGCTGTTCATGTAGTAATCTACTACAGCACCAAACGCTACCGGAACAATTGCACCACCAACGATTGCTGTTGACAGGAAACCTGAAGCCTGAGTCGTATATTTTCCTAAGCCTTTAACAGCTAATGTAAAGATTGTAGGGAACATGATCGAGTTGAAGAAACCTACTGAAATGATACTCCACATCGCAATCGAACCTGTAGAATTTACAGAGATCAGAATCATGCTGATTGCTAAAATCGCAAATACTGAAAGCACAAGATTTGGTTTAAATCTGCTTAATAAAGCTGTACCTAAGAAACGGCCAACCATTGCACCACCCCAATAGTAAGAAACGAAGACAGCACCCGCAACCTCTGTTAAGCCGGCAATTTCAGGCTGTTTGAAATAATTAATCAGATAACTTCCGATTGCAACTTCACCACCTACATACATGAAGATAGCCACTACACCAAATACAAGGTGCGGAAAACTCCATGCACTTGTTTTTGTAGTATCATCTGCCAATTCAATTTCAGTATGCTCATCATCGCTCGCAGAGCTGATGCTTGGTAAGTTGATGCGGGATAAAATAAATGCAATTACTAGTAATGTTGTTGCCAATCCAACATATGGAATCTTTACAGCTTCTGCACTTGTATGGCTCAATGCTGATAAAATGAAATACTTGCCGAAATATGGCGCTAAAAATGTACCTACTGAATTCAGAGCCTGAGCAAATGTAAGCC
The DNA here is from genome assembly GCA_021151805.1 of Cytophagaceae bacterium. Lineage (GTDB taxonomy): Bacteria > Bacteroidota > Bacteroidia > Cytophagales > Cytophagaceae > Cytophaga. The sequence goes on from JAGKWN010000088.1 coordinate 17,479, forward strand.
TTGCTGAAGATGTTTCAGGATCTCCTAGCACTGCTACATACGGGTTACCTGCTACCTGCAACAATACGATACCAGTTGCCAAAATGAACAAGGCAACTAAAAACACAACATATGAATGTAGCGTTACTGCCGGGAAGAATAATAAACAACCAGCTGCAGCAACCACAAAACCTGTGATCATTGCTTTTTTGTAACCAATCTTTTCAATCAACTTACTTGAAGGAATAGACATGATCGCATAGGCACTGAAAAAACAGAATTGAATTAAAGATGCCTGCGTATATGTTAAATGAAAGACTTGCTTTAAATACGGAACCAGAATATCATTCAGACAGGTAATAAAACCCATCATAAAAAATAATACCATTAATGAATATAATGCCATCCCATAATTCTGATTCGAACCCACTGATGCATTAACTTTCCCTGAAGAAACTCCTATTGCCATGTTATAATTTTAATTTATATATATAGTAATTTCAAAGATAAGATAAATTATTACAATAAAGAAAGAATATATTGTACATTCCCTTTGTAAAAAGGCCATTTCTGTGTGCTATTGGCATTATTTTTCTTTTTTTTAACAATTGTTTATTAGTAAAATTTCCTCTAAGAACTTTCCGGCTTAATATTATTCACTGAGCTAAAAACATACATCACTGTAAATC
>JAGKWN010000089.1 GCA_021151805.1 Cytophagaceae bacterium
CTGTAAATCAGAAATTTAATTAATTTTTTTGGAGGGTGTTTTCTATCACAGGGAATTGTTTTCCAGAATATGGAAATGATTTAACGGCCAAAACAAGTAGCCGCAAAATGAAATTAATAAAAATATTACGATGAAAACTCAAATACAATTTGAGCTTTTTTAAATTTCGATTTCGTTGTCCTTGATCATTTTATAAATAGTTGATTTCCCAATATCCAGCTTAGCAGCCACTTTGAGTACATTATTGTCATACTTATTCAAAAAATGTTTAATAATACGTTTTGTATATTCGCTCAATGTAGTTTCTTCTATCATGAAGTCGCTGAAATTATTCAGAGAAGAAAAAATTATATCATCTCCTTTAATGGATTCTCCTGCAGCCATGACTGCTGCAAGATCTATGATGGCTTTTAATTCCCTTATGTTTCCCGGGTAAGGATATTTCAACAGTTTTTCTTTTGCTTCTGTAGAGATTGTGAGTTTAGGCAATTTATTTTCTTTACAAAAACTTTCGAGAAAATACGTTGCGAGCAGAAGTATGTCATTGCCCCGATCTCTGAGCGGAGGTAACGATATAGGCAGGCCCAGAAGTCGATAATATAAATCTTCTCTGAAATTTCCTTTTTTAACTTCTTCAGATAGATTCTTATGGGTTGCTACAACTATCCGAACATCAATTTTTACTGTATTGTTTCCGCCAATACGGGTTACTTCTTTTTCCTGTAAAACGCGTAATAGCTTGGACTGCATATTGATGTCCATTTCTCCGATTTCATCCAAAAAAATTGTTCCTTGTTCTGCTTCTTCAAATTTTCCTATGCGTCTGTTTAAAGCTCCGGTAAATGCTCCTTTTTCAAATCCGAACAATTCACTTTCCATAAGTTCCCGCGGAATGGCCGTCATGTTTACTGCCACAAAGGGTTTGTTTTTTCTTTCAGAATTATAGTGAATTGCTTTTGCAACTACTTCTTTTCCCGTACCTGTTTCACCAGATATGGAAACATTGATATTTGTTTGTGCTGCTTTTTCTATCAGGCTGAATATTTTTTGAAGCGCCGGACTATTTCCTTTAATACTGTTTTCAAACGTATACTTATGATGTACTTCTTTTCTTAAGGTATCAACTTCTTTACGCAGCTGAAGATTTTCTTTCAAATTCCGCAGCGTATTCCATAAATGATCTTTTGTGTCATCATTCTTTACAATGTAATCGTATGCTCCTTCTTTTAAAAGCGATACAGCTGTAGATATATCTTCCTGTCCCGATATTACAATCACCGGAATGTCTGGATTGAAGTTTTTTATTTTTTTTAATAATTGGTCTCCTTTCATATCCGGTAAAGAATAATCTATAGTGATGACAGCTGGGTTAAGGTATAGATTATTGAGTAACTCTTCTCCAGTATGAAATTTTCTAACATGATAATCTGGATTTAATGAAAGGTGGTATTCAATGATATTTGAATACAATAAATCATCTTCAACAACAAAAATTGTCAATGTGCCCATGTGGTTTTAGTGGATATAAGAGAAGAAAATATAATTATGTTTCAAAAGAGGAACAGAAGCATGCGATAAATATAATCAAAAATGCAATTAAATATAAAATGGGGTAGCAAGAAATAATTCAAAAAAATGGTAATAATAAGGCCGTTACATCTGCAGATTGGCCAGGCGGATTGTAAAGTTTGTACCTACGCCAATTTCTGAATCTACTTGAATACTGCCCTGAAGTTTCTGCAATGTTTCTTTTACGATGTATAAACCTAGTCCGTCGCCTTCATTCACTGTTGTGGCGCGGAAGAACATGTCGTAGATATTGGCGATATATTGTTTTTCAATGCCAATGCCATTGTCTCGGATGAGCAGTAGGCATTCGGCAGCTGTGCTTTGTATTTCTATATGAATAAAACTATTACTTTTTGATGCATCAGAATATTTGATTGAATTCGATATAATATTATTCAATACAATCTGTATGCGACGGCTGTCGGAATAGAATGAAGTACTTTCACTGATTTTCGTTATAATGTCTATTCTGGAGAAATTGGCAAGTGAGCTTAAATTTTCTGTTACCTGATAAACAATTTCATGGAATGATACCGGCTTGCGTTCAATGCTTAATCTATTGTTGCGGGAATATTCGATAACATCTTTTACAGTGTCGTCTAAACGTCTTACAGAGCGCTCGATTCGTGAGATGTATTCCATCAGGTCTTCAAAATTATCTTCCTGGATATCCTGCGCAATTAATCGGGTTAAGCCAAGAATTGATTTTAACGGAGCACGCAGTTCATGCGAAGCACTGTATACAAAACGATCCAGGTCTTTTCCGGTTTGGATCAGCTGTTGTTCGTTTTGTTTCAACTGTGTCACGTCCTGCACCGTACATAACACAGAAATGATTTCGCCATTATTGTCAAACTCGGGTACACCAATCACGTGTGCATACCGGAACGCTTCTTTGATATGTGCATTTTCAAAATAATAAGAAGTCGTTTGACGGCTGCTGATTGTTTTATGAATGATGAACCGAATGCCTTTACACAAATCAATTGTTAAGCCTGCTTCTTCAGGGGTCTTGCCCGAATAATAATCCAATGGTTTCCCGGTAATGGTTGAGATCGCTTTATTGATGTATACAAATCTGGAATCCTTTGTAATACGGGCAATGATATCGGCCGAGTTGTCTGTTAATGTTCTGAATTGCTCCCTGCTTTGATAGAGCGCCTGGCGTGCCTGAATTTTTTCGGAGACATTCCGTACAATCACCTGCTCCGCTGGATTTCCATTATATACAAATGAAACAGACACGACTTCAATATCCAGCACTTCGCCGGTTAAAGTAATCGCTTTCTGTTCTGAAATTTTTCCGTTTAATTCTTCTGAATTTCCGATACGTGCATGAACTTCCTGAATGGAATCGGGATGAATGAATGACATGACAGACTTGCCTAATAATTCTTTCAGGCTTTCTGCTCCCAGCAGTTTAATGCCTGCCGGGTTGGCAAACAAAATACGACCTTCGTTGCTTTGTATATAAATAGCATCGGGAGAAATTTCAACCAGCTTCTGATAAGCTTCCATGCTTTGGTTGTGCTCCAGCTGTAAAGCGCGAACTTCCGTTAAATCAATCGAAACACCTAAAATGCGAAGCTCTCCGTCTACCGGACTGATCAATGGTACTTTTGAAGTATATAGCAAATATTTAACATCACCCAGTGTGATCAGCTGTTCAGGCAGTATCACAGTTTGTCTGGTAGATACGGCTTCATCATCACTTTTTTTAATGATGGTATATTCTTCTTCATTATGAACAAAATCAATGTCTGCTTTCCCAATCAATTCTTCTGCTTTTCTGCCAAAGAGTTTAGCCTGAGCAATGTTTGCAAGCACATATTTACCTGAATTTTCTTTTATGAAGATCGGGTGGGGAACAAGATCAATGATCTTACTTAGCCAGTGATTGGTATCAATTAAACTGGCCGTGCGTTCACGGATAATTTCTTCCAGCGCGGTTTGTTTGCGCGCCAGTTCCTTTTCTCTGCGGTTGATGCGGAAGTCATTCATCACTTGCTTGGCAAGTAATACAAGAGATGATTTTTGATTGTCATTAAGTGTGCGGGGGGCCATATCTACAACACAGAGCGTACCTAATCTGTATCCGTTCTCGTCAATCAATGGTGCTCCACAGTAATACCGGATGAAAGGTTCTCCAATTACATAAGGGTTATGCTTGAATACCTCGTCCTGCAAGGCATCTGTCACTTCATGGATATCGGTTGATTGTATGGTTTTATTTCCGAATGAATATCTGCGATCAATCCCAGTTAAGCTGTTCCCAAAAGAAGACAGGAATATCAGACGATCTTTATCCAGCAAGGTAACAAATGCATGCTTTGTCTGGCATACCGAGGCTGCAATCTGAGTCAGGTCCTTGAATTTTTCCTGGCCTTCATTGTTTTCTATTAAATATTCCTGTAATGCATTTAGGCGGTCAGCCTCATTGTATTCTGAATGCTCGATCATGGGGAGAAGCTTACTAAATGAATTTCAGTATTAAATTATCGTTAATTCATGAGTTAGGTTTGATTATGTAAGAATACACTATAAAGTTCGATGAAAACATCCTGCATTCGCTTTGTATAACCTTTAAACACTGGTGATGCAGTAAACATGAACGTTTTAAGGCAGGTTAGGAAATGCGCTTATTTTAACGGTTTCTGTCTTTTACCTAAAAGATTCTTGGTATAAGATAATATTGGGTGTTGCAACAGTTTGATATCAACATGAATTTTTTCAACAATAGGACGAATGGAGAGTAATTTAAAGGAAGTCAACAAGTATGATATTGCCCAATACGTTTTATTGAATTGGAGCCGGCTTAATGGAACTTTCTTAAACGATATAGCCTTAATGGTTTTATATGTGTTAAAAATTCATGAAAAGAATTAAGATCAGTATTTTAGATCAATCGGTTGTCCAAAAAAATAAAACACCCAAAGAAGCTATTACAGAAACTGTTGAAACAGTGAAGCTCGCGGAGCGATTGGGCTACACGCGGTTTTGGGTATCTGAACATCACAATTCTACCTTTATTGCGGGCTCTGCTCCGGAGTTGCTCATGGTAAAACTGGCAGATGCAACTGAGTCTATCAGGATTGGTTCCGGAGGTATTATGCTTCCCAATCACAGTGCTTTAAAAGTTGCTGAAAATTTCCGGATGCTGGAGACTTTGTTTCCCGGCCGAATCGATTTAGGTATAGGAAGGGCACCCGGTACAGACCGTGTTACTTCATCGTTACTTAATCCTTCCAATGATTTTGCAGAAGAAAGTTATTTAAGACAGCTTGATCATTTACAGAATTTTTTTTCTGATACAGCATACACCAGAGACAACAGAAGGATTCTTGCCGTACCTCAATGCGATACCATTCCGGAGCAATGGATTTTAAGTTCCAGCGGGGGGAGCAGTTTAATTGCTTCCAGGTTTGGCCTGGGGCTGGTGGTTGCAAAATTCATCAATGGTTTTGTTACCCCGGCAGTGATCGATACATATAAAGAAAACTTTAAACCGTCAGAATCATTTCCTCAGCCACATGCGATGATGGCTATTTTCGTGCTTTGTGCAGAGACTGAAGAGAAAGCAAAAGCAATGCGGAAATTTATGGATTATATTTTTCTACAGTTTGAAGCCGGTAATTTTCATGACTTTGCCGATTACGAACAGATTCAAAAATATGTGTTTACTTTAGAAGAATTACAACGGATCAAACACAACAGTGGCCGTATTATTTCCGGAACAAAGGAAATTGTAAAAGAACAATTACAAACGCTTGCAGAAACATTTAATGTAGATGAAATCATTATTTCTACCATGGCTGGAAATGCTGAAGATCGTAAACGTTCATTCGAACTGATTGCTGAAGCATTTGAATTGAAGAACTAATAAAATAATTATAAATCCTTCTCTATTGCCCTAGAATACACGCATATAAAAAATATACAGATGTTTCAGAACGTTTTTTATTTAACTTTTGTTCATCCTCTTTTTGAAAAACAATGCAGAAAATGTTTTTGTTTCACACCTGAAAAGTATAATTTGAATATTATTACGCAAACCAAAAAACACAACCATGAATAAGATTTCTTTGATTGCTAGTGCAATCGCATTAACACTGACAACGCTTGTTTCACAGGCACAATCAACATTAAAAACACCGGCACCAAGCCCAGCACAGACAGTAAAACAGGCATTTGGTCTGGGCGAAATTACGCTTGAATATTCACGTCCGTCTGCTAAAGATCGTGTAATTTTCGGTGACCTGGTTCCTTATGGCAAAGTATGGAGAACCGGTGCAAATGCTGCAACAAAAATTACTTTTTCTGACGATGTAAAAGTTGAAGGTAAAGATGTGAAAGCCGGTACATATGCTATTTATACCATTCCAAACAAAGACAGCTGGGAGTTCATCTTATACAGTGATTTAACGTTAGGTGGAAACGTATCTGCTTACAAAGCTGAAAATGAAATAGCGCATGTGACGGTTAAGCCAGCTGCAACTGCAGATAAGGTTGAAACTTTCACAATGAACTTCGCTAATGTAACAGCGACATCTACAGCATTGGAATTACTTTGGGACAAAACACGTGTGCAGGTGAAGATCACAACAGAGATCGATGCTAAAGTAATGAAGAACATTGAAACTTCTCTGGCTGCAGATACACGTCCGTATTTCCAGGCTGCGAATTATTATTATGAAAATGATAAAGATTTGAATCAGGCTTTGATCTGGGTAAACAAAGCAGTTGAACAGAATCCAAAAGCATTCTGGGTAACAATGTTGAAGGCTCGTATTGAGTTGAAATTGAAAGACAACAAAGCTGCGATTGCAACAGCTGAAAAAACTGTTGCTTTAGCAACAGAAGCAAAAAATGATGACTATATTAAAATGGGTAATCAATTGATTGCTGACGCGAAAAAGAAATAAGTAATTTCGCAGATAGAAATAAAAAGGTCATCGCGCTTTTGCACGATGACCTTTTTTATTGAATAAGATGTAAGTTATTTTTTTGGAGTGAATTTCTCTACTGTATTTTTTACCGGTGTAGTTGTTTGCAGGTATGCATAAATAGCTGCTAAATCTTCACGTGTCATTTGTGCATACATCAGCCAAGGCATCGTGGTATTGAATCCGTTTGCTTCCACTTTATGCGGTGTATAGCTGCTGTCTGCATACATTTTAAAGCGATTCACAAAAGCTTCTTCGCTCCAGTCTCCAATACCTGTTTCTTTATCGGATGTGATGTTAGAAGAACGAACAATCCCAGTATTGATCGGAAACTCAAAGCCGCCTGCAAAATCCATTCCTGCAATCTTTTGTCCTTTTTCCTGTTTGGTATGGCACTCGCTGCAGGCTGCAGCATTCAATAAATATTTACCATATTCAACTTTGTCCTTTTTATCAGGGATAGCTTGCGGTGCAGCAGGCTTAGGAATGGTGTTGATGATGAAATTCATCGGGAAATCTGAAACAGATGCTTGTACGTTGTTTTCAATCGGTTTCAATGTTCTTAAATAAGCAATGATGGCATACACATCTTCGGTTGCCATTTTACCATAATTCGGATGGGGCATTACAGGAAATAAGGCTGAACCATCTTTGCTCACACCGGAAGTAATGGCTCTGTAAATTTCACCGTCTGTCCAGTTACCAATACCGGCAGGTGTAATGTTGCGCGAATAATATGCGCCAGGGAAACCATAGATCTGTGTGAATGCTTCTCCGCCTTTACCCCATGTTGCCGGATCTGCAGGGCCTGCAAAGTGTGACCAATCGCGAGTGGAGTGGCAATCCATACACACGTTTACCGAATTGGCAAGGTACTTTCCACGTTCAACCATTTCAGGAGTTGCTTTGATGGTAAGTTCCGGGGCAGGTCCTACATTGGGTAAGGCTGTTTTCACAAACGTTAATAAACCTGCAATCAAAACAACGATTGCAGCAAGAACATACAAAATAATTCTAAAAGTTTTTTTCATAGAATAAAAAGGCAATGATTACGAGTAAGGCGCATCCGATCGCATTCAGCCACAGGTAAGCCATAATATCTTTCATCCAGATTGCGATGATGATGATTTCTGTAATAATAGCAGCATAAAAAACTGCGCTTCCTTTGATCTGCTTTAAATAAAAAGCTACTAAAAATATTCCTAAGATGTTGCCATAGAATAAAGAGCCGAGCTCATTCACGGCTTCAATAAGATTACCAACTTTACCGGCATACAGTGCAACGATTACACAGAATACACCCCATGCTGCAGTAGCCCACCGGGATGCATTTAGGTAGGTTTGGTCGTCGCCGGTAGTATTAATAAAACGTTTATAAAAATCGATCACACTGGTTGATGCCAGTGAGTTGATACCGCTGGCTGTTGAACCCATGGATGCGAGCAGTATGATGGCAATGAGCAATCCTACCAAACCAACCGGAAGGTACTTTGTAACAAAACTTAAAAAAACATAATTGGTATCGTTGTCGTCAGCCTGCTCATTATTTTTTAACATTAAATCTTTGGCTTTGGATTTTATAGCTTTAGCCTTAGATTCATCGGCCTGCAATTGTTGTCGAGCCTCTGCAATCGCTTGTTCATCGTCAGCATCAATAGCTGTGATCAATGCAGTTGCATGCTGTTTTTTGTATACATGTGTTTGTTGATGTTCACTTTCCAGCTGCTGATATTCTTTTCCGTAACGGCTTTTTTCGATCCGGTTTACTTCTGTTTGATTGAAGAATAGCGGAGGAGTATTGAATTGATAAAACACAAAAACCAGTATGCCGATCAATAGAATCGCAAATTGCATCGGTATTTTGATCAAGCTGTTCATGACCAAACCAAGCCTGCTTTCTTTAATGGATTTGCCGGTTAAGTAGCGGCCTACCTGCGATTGATCGGTACCGAGATAAGACAGCTGAAGAAAGAAGCCGCCGATGATGCCTGACCAGATGTTATACTCGTCATTCAGATCAAAATTTGTGGTGATCGCATCCAGTTTGTTCATCTTGCCCGCAATCTGTAAGGAATCTACGAAGCCAATTTGCTCAGGCAGCAGATGTACAACCATGAATGCTGCCACAAGCAGACCTGAAAAAATAATAGCCATCTGGAACATTTGTGTATAGGCAACGGCTTTTGTACCTCCGTAAACAATATAGCTGATCACAATGCTACCTGTAAATAATGTTGTATAGGTAATGTTGATGCCAAGGATGGCTGAGAGAATAATAGCTGGAGCATAGATCGTAATACCTGTAGACAAGCCCCGCTGCAATAAAAAGAGAAAGGCGGTTAATGATCTTGTTTTACTGTCGAAACGGTTTTCTAAATATTCGTAAGCAGTATATACATTGAGTGATCGGAAGATCGGAATAAATGTTTTGCATAAAATAACGGTTGCAATAGGTAGTCCAAAATACAACTGCACGAAACCCATGCCGTCGCTGTATGCCTTGCCCGGTAATGCAATGAATGTGATGGCACTCGCCTGTGTAGCCATCACAGACAAACCTACCTGATACCACGGCAATTCATGGTCTGCCAGCAGATAGCCTTCAATGTTGCGGGCGCCTCTGCTTTTCCATAACCCGTAAGCAACAATGCTCAGGATCGTTATTGCCAGTACATACCAATCGATAATACTCATTTGAAATAATTTGTAAAAATATAAAACAGGATGAGTGTGATAACCAGACTCCCGATTATAAAGGTATACACATTATTCCATGTATTCAGAAAAGGTGGTTTATCTTCCTGCTCAGACATATTATTTATTTTCCGGAATGCTCAATAAGTTTATAAACAAGCGGTATGCACCGGGTACACCGGCAGGTAGCTCACGGAAGAATACCAGGCCTGTATAAACAAAGTTTCCTTTGCCATATGGGGCAACAATTAAGCTGCCTCCATTCGGTTTTTCATTCGGGTCATTTAAAGAGAGCATGGATTGATAATGCGCATCTGTTTCGGTTGCAAAATAAATTCCACGTTCCTGAACCCAACCACTGAAGTCTGCTGAAGTGATTTTATTTGGATATTGAAAAACAGCATGCGTTGGCTGCAGAATACGTACTTCAGCTTGCTCATCTGTTACACGGTCTCTGGAAATCGTGAACGGGTATGGGCCGATCTTTGCCAGCAACGGACCTATGCGGTTGTTGGTGTTGTATTGTACAATGAGATTGCCGCCTTGCTCTACATACTGCATCAATGTTTTGTAATACACCTGTAAACGGTCGTTTGTATTGTATGCACGGATACCCGTTACAATGGCATTGTATTGTTTTAAATCACCTTTGTCCAGTAAGTCATCTGTTAAGATCGTGACGTTGTAGCCTACTTGTTTCAGGCATGCTACTACATCGTCGCCAGCTCCAGGGATGTAGCCGATATTCTTTCCTGCAGTACGCAAATCCAGATGTACAATAGTAGCTTCTGCATCTGTTAAAATAAATTGATAAGGAATGTGGTCATATTCGATTCGGGTAATTCCTTTGGTAAGCGTTTCATCGTTCACTTTTATGAAGGCCGAAATTTTTCCACTCAGGCTTGTTGCTGAAGGTTGAATAGAAACTGTAATAAGTGCTTCATCACCTTTTGCATTTAGTTTGAAGGAATTGTTTGCAGAGGTTGCTTTCCAGCCTGCCGGTAGCTGACAGTCAAGCGTTCCGCTGACGTTGGCTATATTTGCTTTTATAACAAAAGAAATATTTTTTGGAAGTGTATCATTCAATACATATACACGCTCGGCAATATTTACAGTAGCAGCCGGCAGTATTTCCAACGGACGGTATATTTCACCTTTAACCGGGTCCGTATATTTATATACAACCGGACGAGTAACGGATAATTGTAAACCTTCTATGGTTACGGTAAATACAACGTTTGCTGCAGGATCATTCTCTGGCTTGCCTATTAACATTGGATTGGTAACAGTATACAATCCAAGGCTGTGTTTTTGATTAAGCCAATATGGATTTGAATATGCAAACTCCTTTGGCAATTTGCCAATATGTTTGAACGTATACAGTTCGTTCGGTTTTAAGGTTAGAGTGAGTGCACTATCCTGGTTGATGTAACGGATGCCATTTACGGTTACCAGACTTTTATTGCGGCTGATGATTTGTACAGTAGTTGCAAGATCATTTCCGGGAATGGCTATGTAATCGGCAGCATAGGCTTCCATCCACAAACCGGAAGATGCCAGCAGCAATTCTTCTGTTTCTTTCAGTGCATATTTTTTCCAGGCACGTAAGGTTGCGTCTGTTTCAGTCAATGCCTGCAGCTGTTTGTAGAAGGCTACCAGATCCGGCACGATTAGCTGAGGTTGTTGGGCATTGTATTTGGCAATGATCTTATCGAGTGATTTTGAAAGCTTGGCAGCTGCAGGGAAGCGGCTCCAGCTGATATTGATGTTTTCAAAAATATCTTTTGAAACAGAATCACCACCAAGCTGTTTAAAATATTCGATTGTTTGTCCGCGTGTCTTCGCTGTACCGAAGCCCTGGCTTTTGTGCATGGATCTGTTTTCAGAAGCCAGTTCTCCGTATGATTTTCCCAGCAGCGGGTTATAGCCACCGATATCAATTTTGATCTGGCTTTCAGATGTGGTATTGATTGTACCAAAGCTGAAGGTATTCCAGAAGATACGTTTGGCCTGCCACACTTGGGTATATTTTAATTGTTCGGGAAAACGGTTTGGATCTGCTGCAGCAGTGAATGCTTCAATGGCAAGGATGGCAGAAGCGGTGTGGTGGCCATGCCCACCTTCGCCGGTTGTAGGGAAGCGTGTAATGATCACATCCGGTTTAAAATTACGGATCACCCATACAACGTCTGCAAGTATGCTGTCCTTGTTCCAGAAGCCAAAGGTCTCATCGGGATTTTTTGAATAACCAAAATCATTGGCGCGGGTAAAGAATTGTTCTGCACCATCGATACGTCTTGCTGCCAGCAGCTCTTCTGTACGGATCAAACCCAGTGGTTCGCCTTGTTCCTTACCGATCAGGTTTTGTCCGCCGTCGCCACGTGTTAACGACAGGTAGCCGGTACGCAGCTTGCGTTCGTAGGAGAGATAGGGAAGGAGGCGTGTATTTTCATCATCGGGGTGCGCTGCGATGTAAAGCACCGATCCAACGGTATTTAATTTATGAAGTTTTTGAAGGATGTCTGCAGAAGATACGGTTGGTGATTGTGCCTGCAAATAGCTGCAATGAAATAATGCAACAAGGAAAAGGATCAATATTCTTTTCATGAAATGCTAAAAGATAATATGGAAAGACAAGGTATAAAAAACATGTTTGTATAACAACATGTCAGAAGTACTTTGAACGTATGTTAATATGGTACAATTGCACCTCTTAAAAAGTTCATTATTACTGCTTGTACAAAATAATATCCTTGATAGTCAGAGCTATTATTTTATTATGTAACATGTTTATGAAAGAAGTCTTGAATATGAACAGCATTAAGCTGCTTATAAAAAATCACTGGAAGCCTTGAATCCGTTTAGTACCCCTAAAACAACCAAACGAAAACAAAAACTTCCAGCTTTATCTTAAATGTGTATGTAGCGCTTATTTTTTCCAGCCACCACCTAATGAACGGTAGAAGTATACCATTGCATTGATCTGATTTTTTTTAGTTTCAATAAGTTCCATTTTTGATTCCAACGCATCACGTTGCGTTAATAATACTTCCATATAATCAGCTCTTGCAGAAGCAAACAAGCCTGTTGAAATGGTAACAGATTCATTCAGTGCCTGTACTTGTAATGCCTGAAGTTCATAGCTTTTGCCAAGGTTGTTGATTTTAGCCAATTGGTTTGCTACTTCGATGTAAGCATTTAACAATGTACGTTCATAATTATATGCGGCCTGTACCTGTTTTGCGTTCGCACCCAAATACATTGCTTTAATTTCTGCTCTGTTGATCAATGGCGCTACTAATGTTCCGCCTAAAGAAAAGAGCATTGATTCCGGACTGCTGATGACTAACTTCGGATTGAAGGCTTCATAACCAATACCTCCAGTGATGCGCAATACAGGGTAGAAGTTTGCTTTGGCAACTTTCACATCAAGCTTTGCAGCTTCCAGTTGTTCTTCAGCTTTTTTAACATCATAACGGTTTTGTAATAATTGCGAAGGAACACCTGCATGTATGGTATCCGGAATGATGTTGATGAATGACGCTGAGTTTCTTGTGATCGGTTTGGGATATCTACCTACCAGAAAGTTCAGTTTATTTTCTGTTTCTGTGATCTTCTGCTGAATGCCGAATTGAAGGCTTTGTGTATAGTACACTTGTGCTTCAAACCGACGTACAGCCAATTCAGTAACTTTCGCAGATTGCTTTTCCATACGCACTGTTTTAAGGGCGTCGTTCTGGATGGCAATGTTCTTCTTCAGGATATCAAGTTGGTTATCCAGCGCCATTAATTCATAATAGGTGCTTGCAATTTCAGATACTAAATTTGTGATCATGAAATTTCTTCCTTCCACAGAAGCAAGGTATCTGTGTACCGCAGCACGTTTAGCATTGCGTAACTTTTTCCAGATATCTACTTCCCACGATAGACTTGCTCCGACCATGAAATCCGGCAATACTTCAGGGATGGATTTTCCGGGTTCAATCTCAACACCCGGGGTATTATCGATGGCTCCGAAACGTGTATTTCTGCCGACCTTCTCTGCACTTGCTCCAACACCTACATCAACTGTAGGGAAGATCCGACCTTTGCGGGCTCTTACTTCAGCCTGTGCAATATTGATTTCATACAGCATGATGTTCAGCTCCTGGTTGTTCTGCAGGGCAGTATCAATCAGGGCAACCAGATTGGCATCCGTAAAATACTTTTTCCAGTCTACCTCAGCGGTATTTACTGTGTCCTGGGTATTTTTAATTTTCGCGCTTGCAGTATCCTGCGAACCAAAGTTCGCAGGGACATTTTTATTGGCAGTCTTTTGTGTAACAGAAGGGGCACATGCCCAAACCATTAGCGCCAGTGAGGCTGCTATAAGGCTTTGATATGTGGTTTTTTTAAGCATGGTGGTTCTTATCTTCACTTAATGGATCAAAATCTTCATCTTTAATCATTTTGCGGCCTTCAGCAATACTGCCGAAGATGTAGTACAATCCAGGGACGATGATTACCCCGAATATAGTTCCGAATAACATACCTCCCAGAGAAGCTGCTCCGATTGTCTTGTTACCGATAGCACCAGGACCATGGGCAAAGATCAACGGAATCAAACCTGCAATGAAGGCGAACGAAGTCATCAAGATTGGTCTGAAACGGGCTTTGGCACCTTCAATGGCTGCTTCCAGCACGGTCATTCCTTCATTGTGTTTCATCACGGCATATTCCACGATCAACACGGCGTTCTTACCAAGCAAACCAACGAGCATAACCAAGGCTACCTGGCCATAGATATCGTTTGCCATACCAGTTGTTTTGATTAACAGGAAGGCTCCGAATACCCCTGCCGGTAAAGACAGGATTACAACCAACGGAAGAATGAAGCTTTCATATTGTGCTGCAAGTACCAGGTAAACGAATACCAATACGATCAGGAAGATGTATACAGCTTCATTTCCACGGGCAACCTCATCTTTCTGAAGACCTGACCAGTCAATGTCATAGCCTTTAGGAAGGGTAGTAGCAGCTACTTCTTTGATTGCTTCAATCGCTTCACCACTACTGAATCCTGGTGAAGGAGAACAACGGATAGAAGCTGTGGTATACATGTTGTATCGGTTGATCTCATAAATACCTTGTGTCTTCTTGATCTTCATGAAAGATGAATAAGGAACTTGTTCTCCTTTATCATTTTTTACATAAAGCTTCAGAATGTCTGTAGGTAATTTTCTGAATGATGGATCAGCCTGAACGAATACTTTAAAGAAACGACCGAATTTAATGAAACCAATATCGTACGTACTACCGATCATGATTGAGATGTTGTCCATGGCACGTTTGATGGAAACACCTTTTTGCATCGCCAGCTGGTTGTCTATCTCCAGCTCATACTGCGGATAATCGGTTCTGTAGAATGTAAATAATGCGGTCAATTCTTTTCTCTTCTCAAGGTCTTTCATGAACTTCTTGGTAACACCATCCAGTCGCTCGTAATCGATGGTAGTGTTTTTATCCAGCAACTGCAGACCAATACCACCGGCAGCTCCATAACCAGGTACCGCAGGCGGACCGAAGAATTCTATTTTGGCACCAGGTATTTCTTTTGTCAGTTCTTCCAGTTCTTCGATGATCTCAACCACTGTGTGATCTCTGTCATTCCATGGCTTCAAGTTGATCAGCAAGGTACCTGAGTTCGAGCCACGTCCCTGCGTTAAGATCTCATATCCGGCAAGGGCTGATACAGATCGTATCCCTTCAATTTTTTTACAGGCTTCCTGTAACTGTCTACTTACTTCGTATGTTCTTTCAAGCGTAGAACCTGGAGGTGTCTGTAATACCGCATAGATCATACCCTGATCTTCTGACGGTACAAAACCTGAAGGAAGAATTTTTGTAATACCTAATGTGAAAACGGAGAAAGCAATCAATAAACCTATTGTTACCATTTTTCTGTTGGCAATTACACGCAGGATACCAACATATTTACCTGTAACTTTTTCGAATGTTCTGTTAAAGGAATCGATAAAGCGGTTCATTATCGTTTTCTTTCTTGGCTGACCATGAGTATTTTTCAAGATCATGGCACACAATACAGGAGTAAGCGTTAAGGCTACAACCCCAGAGATAACAATAGATGAAGCCATGGTAATGGCAAACTGTCTGAAGAAAATACCTACCGGACCAGTCATGAATGCTACCGGTACGAATACAGAGGTCATCAATAAGGTAATGGCAATGATCGCACCGCTGATCTCTCCCAATACTTCTTTAACAGCCATATAAGGAGAACAGTGTTTTTCTTCCATCTTCGCATGGACGGCCTCCACCACAACAATGGCATCATCGACCACAATACCAATGGCAAGTACGAGTGCAAAGAGTGTAATTAAGTTGATGTTCAGACCGAAGGCCTGCATCATGAAGAACGCACCAATCAAAGATACCGGAACGGCAAGAATCGGAATAAGCGTTGAACGCCAGTCTCCAAGGAAAATAAACACTACAATCGAAACCAGAATAAAAGCATCTCTCAGTGTATGGATTACTTCTTCTGTTGACGCATCAAGGAAAGAAGATACGTCATAGTTGATCTCGTAATCAATGCCCGGAGGGAAAGTCTTTTTAAGTTCTTCCAGTTTTAATTTAAGCTCTTCAATTACTTCTGTTGCATTACTACCAGCAGCCTGGTTGATTGTGATCGCCGCAGACGGGAATTCATCTTTGTTCGAATAGATATCATAATACTCACTACCTAATTCTACGGTTGCTACATCTTTCAAACGTAATACCTCACCTTGTGAATTGGCACGGATGATTACATCCTGGTATTGTGATTCATATTCATACCGGCCTGGATAGGTCAATACATATTCAATGGCTTCTGAGGCTTTACTATCTGCTCTACCAATCCTTCCCGGAGAACCAATGATACTTTGCTCACTCAGCGAAGTCATGATTTCTTCCGAAGAAATATTGTAGGCTCGCATACGATCCGGATTTAACCATACACGCATGGAGTACTGGCGGCTACCAAGGATACGGGCAAGACCCACACCTTTCACACGCTGTAATTCAGGAAGCATGTTGATGTACGTATAGTTGAAGATATACTTCATATCTACCTTGGAAGTGTCTTTACCGTACACATCGACATACATCAACATGTTTGGCATCAAACGCTGTACAATGATACCTTCCAGCTGTACAAGCGGCGGAAGACGCATCTTCATCTGTTCAATACGGTTCTGGATATTTACAAGCGCCTGGTTGGGATCTGTCCCGAGATCGAATACGATCTGTAAGTTGGCCTCACCTGAACTGGCACCTGTTGTAAACATGTATTTCATGCCCGGCACACCATTGATGGCCTGTTCAAGCGGAATAAGTACAGAGTTGGTAAGTACGGTAGAACTGGCTCCCGGGTAGGAAGCATATACCACAATCATTGGTGGCGCAATATCCGGGAACTGAGATTTGGGTAAGGTTTTGATTGCCAGCAAACCCATGAACATAATCACCAGCGAAATTACAATCGCCAATGCTGGTCTACGTATAAACTGTTGAAACATGTTATGTCGTTTTTATACCTGAGTTATGAGTTATTTATTCGGCAAGTAAGTTCAAGTGCGTGATAACTTCTTTAGGATCTTTGAAGTCGTATGTGATCTTGTCATTCTCGTTCACAAGACGTAAGCCTTCAAGAAGAATTTTATCTGTTTCCTTAATACCGTCTGTAACTACATATATGTTAGGCAATTCGTAGCTGACTTTGATTTCTCTTGATTTGATCACATTGTCTTTATCTACTACATACACATAACGTGCGTTAAGAACTTCGAATGTTGCTTTTTGAGGGATAAGCAAAGCACCTTTAAGCGGTACTTCTACCACTACGTTACCCGTTTCACCGTGTCTTAAAAGTTTATCCGGATTCGGGAATGTTGCTCTGAATGCAATGTTACCTGTTTCGTTATTGAAATCGGCTTCGATTGTTTCAACAATACCCTGAGAACCGAAGATATTGTTATTAGCCATTCTCAGCTTTACTTTCATTTTATCATCTTTTTTCAGATTGGTTTTATAATCCAGATATTCCGCTTCCGGAACGTTGAAATATACCCACATCTGGCTGATGTCTGAAATAGATGAAAGTAGATCGCCTTCATTCAATAAACTACCTCTTCGTACATTTAATCTATCCATGATACCGTCAAAAGGTGCTCTGATTTCTGTGAAGCCAAGGTGAACCTGTGCCAATGCTAATTCAGCTTTTGCTCTGTCAAGTTTTGCCTTTGCCATCAAAAGCTCACTTTTTGAAACTACGTTGCTATCTGCAAGTGCCTTTGTGGTCATATATTCAACTTCAGCAAAATTCATCTCTGCTTGCGCTTTCTGAACATCTGCTTTATACATAATCGGCAAAATCTGGAACATTAATGTTCCAGATTTTACAGACTTTCCTTCATCTACATAATAGTCCTGAAGGTATCCTTTTTCCAAAGCTCTTAATTCAATGTGACGAATGGCACGGATCTGACATACATATTCTTTAGTTGTCAGCGTGTCCCTTTTTAATGGACTTGTAACAAGTAATTTGGTTTGTTCAACTTTGTGGTGGTGTTCACCACAACTTGTTTGGAATAGTATAGCTGCAAAGCATAGCAGCAGGAGGGATTTTTCCCGAAGTGCCTTCACCGGGGAAAACGGGTTTGTTACGCGCATAATATTGCTACGAGAATTTGTGGTAAATTTCATTGTAGGGGTATATTAAGGTTAAATATTGATTTGATATGTAAGGGTTGGATTATTGCAGGAATGTAAAGTGTTCATTTATAGGGGTTTTAAAATTTTATTAAATGATTGAACTATTTATTTGAACATTCGTATACTAATACTTTTTCTTAAAAATATATTTGAAAAATGTGGCAATTCTGAACTTAAGAAGTTTTTTTTGATTTTTTCATGGCTAAACAAGTAATTGTTTGATTAGCAACTAAATAATAAACACCAGAAAGTCTTACAGAAAGTGTAGAACGATTTATATATTACCTGAAAATTGATAAGAAACGAAATCTAATTCAAAAATTAGTATTTAAATAATTAAAAAACAATATCCCACTTACGGATATAGACGAGCGGCTTACGAACCAGCAATTCTTTTTTGAAGTTGTTAGGGCCAATGATATCAATATGGGTTTCGGTATGGTTGCAACCGGGGTCATTGCAGGTAATTTCCCGGGTATAGATACGCACATCACGGGGAATGTCTTCAAAAGCCAGCACCCACTCAAGGATTTTGGAATGAATAGCTTTATTATCCGGATCGCGTGGATTTACAAACATTGGTCGTCTTATTCTTTACTGAAGGTTACAAGTTTCTTTTTTCCTGACAACAAGGTGAGCATGTTGTTTTTTAGTACGAACATATTGGAGTTGGTAAGTACTTCTTTCATGTAATCTTCCACATCCATATATTCTTTCTGGCAGAACTTTCTTGTAGAAAGAATAGTTCCGAATCGGATACTATCATCATCAACCACACAGCTGGTCCGGATTCTGTTGCAGCCAACAAAGCCTGTAGTCATGCCATCTGCATCGATTTGAATCGTCGCACTCTGTTTTTTAGGATACGCGTCTTTGTGTACGGAATGAAATTGTACAACATTCCATTTCCCAACCAACGTTTGAGGAATGGATGCCGATTCGTTCCATTTGGCTGATGAAAAAACAATACAAAAAAATGAAAGAATAATGGAA
Organism: Cytophagaceae bacterium; assembly: GCA_021151805.1. Lineage (GTDB taxonomy): Bacteria > Bacteroidota > Bacteroidia > Cytophagales > Cytophagaceae > Cytophaga. The sequence continues at coordinate 18,954 of JAGKWN010000089.1, forward strand.
ATATAGCTGTTTTTAGTAATCATCATCCTCAATACTTTTTTTCACATTATTTGGTTTAGGCTTAACATAGTAATTCCACTTATACGCCTGTATACTTGCAATGCTGTTGCTAATATCTTCATTTACTTCCTGCAATACTTTTTTTGTTTCAAGTTTTAAATCTGTCTGGATCATGGGTACTTCAATGGTTTCAGTCTCTGTACGCATGGTCTTTTTCCCATTGGTGTTACCCATATATCCCGATTCTTTGTTGAGCGTATAGTAATGCACCAGGCGTTTTACTTTGCAACGTAAACCGGTTTCAGAATAATAGAAAATGTAATCGAAGGTCATGTAACAGTTTGAATACACGGCTTTGTGTGTATTTTTTAACATGCCTCTGGATTTTAATTTTGAAGTTACCCGTATCTTAAAGGAATGCGTGGCTGTGTCAACTCCAACAATTTTATACTTCTCATAGTAACAGCTGTCGAAAAAACGCTTGGCCAGGAATAACGTGCTGTCCCAGGATTTAGGATTTTTGAATTTGATATCAAAATAGTAACCATAATCTTTACCTGTACTATCCAAGGGCGGCGGCCCAGGCTTTTTTGCATAAGAAGTAAAAGAAAGTACAACAAAGCCGATTACGAATAAGAATGATTTCATGCAGGGAGTATTCGTTTAAATTTTCTTATAAAAGGGGAAGATTCTAATCCCCAAATTACATTTTATTATTGAAAGAGCACTAGCGGAATCGGGAAAAGAGTAAGAGATATATGTTAATTCTAAGATTAAAGTTAAAAATTCACCACTAAACGATTTTTTTTTGAACGATTTTAAGATTTTCAATTTAAATATTTTATCTTGTAGAGAAATTCATAAACGAATCCATTTTTTTCATTAATGCTTGGCAATTTATATTACTACCCAATGAGTGCATTAACAGTGACGCAAGACAAATTAGGTAAAACGTACCACAACCTGGAATTTCTTTTAGATTGCTTCAAAGAGGTACTGGTAGAGAACGGTGAGGAAGAATTGGCACGTTACATTCCCTGGATCAATAAGAAAGGAAAGGTAAGTCCTGATTCGATTACAGAAAAGCATATCCAGGTATATTCAATTGCTTTTCAGCTATTGAACATGGCTGAAGAGAACGGAGCTGTAAAATTGCGTCGCAAGCATGAGAGTGAAAAATCTCTTGCCAGTGTAAATGGTTTATGGGGAAAAAATTTGCAGATGCTCAAGCAAAAGAAAATAACGCAGGAGCAAATTGCTGAAGAGTTATGCAATGTTCGCATCGAGCCTGTATTGACAGCCCACCCGACTGAAGCTAAGCGTACCATCGTATTGGAACATCACAGACAATTGTATCTGTTATTCCTGCGTTGGGAAGATTCTACTTATACTGAACTTGAAAAGAATGAAATCCGCAGAGAGATCAAATTAACTCTTGATCGTCTTTGGAGAACTGGTGAAATTTATCTTGAAAAGCCGGACTTAAGTTCAGAACGTTCAAATGTACTTCATTATTTAACAACCGTATTTCCGGAAGTAGTATCAATCCTTGATCGCAGACTGGGAATGGCCTGGGAGCAAATGGGCTTTGATCCGGAATTGATCATTACTTATACAAAATTACCTAAAATCTCTTTTGGTAACTGGGTAGGCGGTGACCGCGACGGACACCCGCTGGTAACAAGCGAAGTGACAAAAGAGACATTGGAGCTGTTTCGTCTGAATGCATTTATTTTAATGCACAGACAACTACAGAAGCTGGAGAAAAATTTAAGCTTTACTTGCTTGTTCAAAGAAACAACCAAACCATTGCAGAAAAGAATCAATGAGTTGCTGGATGAAACAAACAAGCATCACTTGTTGGAAAACGAATCCAATAACAGAGAGATTTTCCGTTTCTATATTGAATTACTGATGATGAAACTTCCTTTGCAGGAAGAAAAAGGATATGGTTTGAGTTTGCATGAAAAACCATACAGCTACAATGATTCCCTAAAACTAATTGATGATCTGGTAATTCTGCGCGATGCTTTGATTGCGTGGGGGGCAAAATCTATTGCTTATAACGATGTGCGTGAAATGGCGCGTTTGGTACAAACGTTCGGTTTTCACCTGGCACATTTGGACATTCGTCAGAACAGTAAATTCCATGATAATGCCATAGCTCAGTTAATGAATGCGGCATCTATGGATGGTGATCGCTTCCTGACGTTGAACGAAGAAGAACGTTGCAAATTCATTAATAAAGAATTGCTTTCTCTTCGTCCGTTCTCTTATCCGAATACAAAACTTGGACCTGAAGCGGAAGCTGTAACATCATGCCTGCGCGTAGTTTCAGAGCACGTTGAAAAATATGGTACAAGAGCATTGGGTTCTTTGATTGTAAGTATGACACGTTCTACTTCAGATTTGTTAGTAGTTTATCTACTGGCAAGAGAAGCAGGATTGCTGATCAAAACAGAAAAAGGTATTGTGTGTAAACTACCGGTTGTTCCATTGTTTGAGACGATTGAAGATTTACAAGGCAGTCCGCATATTTTAAGTAAATTCTTAGAACACCCGATCACTAAAAACAGTCTTGAGTATCACCGTTTGGATAAAGGTGAAAAAGAGAAAGTACAGCAGGTAATGATTGGGTATAGCGATAGTAATAAAGACGGAGGTATTCTTGCCAGCCAGTCGAATCTGTCCAATACACAATTAAAACTGGTTGATGTAGGTAAGAAATACGGTGCACGCATCCGTTTCTTCCATGGTAAAGGTGGTTCAATCAGCCGCGGTGCTGGCCCTACACAGTGGTTTATTAAAACCTTGCCGCACAATTCCATTCAAGGTGATATGCGTTTGACAGAACAGGGAGAAACAATTTCCCAGAAGTATGCCAACAAGATCAATGCCGCATTCAACCTTGAATTGTTAGAGGCAGGTACTGCAGGTTATACAATTCTGCATAAGCACACGAAACATAAGAAGAACCGTTTCGACAAACACCTGGATTATTTAGCAGAGAAAAGTAAGGACTACTATACAGCTTTAATCAACCATAAGAACTTTATTACCTTCTTTGGTCAGGCTACACCAATTGATGTAATTGAACAAAGTAAAATAGGTTCACGTCCGGCACGTCGTTCAGGCAAACGTACACTGGCAGATTTACGTGCTATTCCATGGGTATTCAGCTGGGCGCAATCGCGCTTTAATATCACCAGCTGGTATGGTGTGGGCAATGCACTGGAAACATTCTACAAAGAACAACCGGAAGAATTTGAATACCTGAAAAAGATGGCGGCAAGTGATACAATCATTCGCTACATCTTTACCAATGTAGACACAAGCTTGGCCGCAACAGACGAAAAGATTTTCAGAAGTTATGCAACGCTTGTTGAAGACGAAGAGATCCGTGCTGAAATTCTGGATATGATTGTGAAAGAATTTAATAAGACAAAGAAGATGCTTGCCTTGTTATTTGACAATCCATTTGAAGTAAGAAGATCATTCCATCATTATTCAAACGTATTGCGTGCTGAAGCATTGAATGATTTGCATTACGACCAGATTGAACTGCTTCGTAAATGGAGAAAGGTAAATACCCAGCCACAGTCTGAAAAAGCAAATAAAATATTAACGGAGTTATTACTTACGGTAAATGCAATTGCCGGGGCATTAAGAAACACTGGTTGATACCCGGCTGTTACTAAAAACAAAAAAACACCACGCAGTATATGCGTGGTGTTTTTTTGTTTTTATTTTTAATGCTAACTTAAGCAGGAATCACAACTCAATGGTGTGTTGGGTGGTGGTGGTACTTAATAGCAGAGTTTGAATAGGTTGGACATGTATGTTGCGGTGCACAAGAAGCAATTAAGCTAATAACCAGCGCAGTTAAAAAAACTATCGTATATTTCATTTGACAATCCTGTTTAGTATAAAGTATGCTACTAAAGTATTAAAAAAAAAAATTACAACAAATTAGAAAAGCGATTTAATGGCAAAAAAAGAGCATAAAGGCAGAACCGGGGTTGTCTATTCAACAAACGAAGAATTCAATTATTCGTATGATGGAGAGGCGGAAATAGAAACCTTACCCGCTGATAAACAGAAGTTAAAGGTGATTCTTGATAATAAGGGCCGCGCCGGTAAAACCGTATCTGTTGTAACAGGATTTGTAGGCACAACAGCCGATTTAGAAGAATTAGGCAAAAAAATGAAGAATAAACTTGGGGTTGGAGGTTCTGTGAAAGATGGTGAAATACTTATTCAGGGAGATTTTAAAACCAGAATTGTATCTTTATTAACTGATATGGGATATAAAGTGAAGTAGAGCAAAGGTTTGTTGCCTGACTTTTTTCGTATCTTTTTCTCTATATTCAAGTATTGTTTTGCGCCAATGCGCATAAAGACTTACGATCAGGATGTGTTAATAAAATGAATGTGCCATATACAGAATCAATACAACTTTGAGGCGTATTTTGAGTATAAATAAACATAACTATCAATTTGTAAAGAAAACTATAATGAAAAATATTATACGCCCAACCTATCCAAAAGAATTTAGCATAGGACTTATACTGTTAATTTTTATTATTGCCTGTTTTTTGTCGCATCAGATTTTTGTTGTGCCTATTCATGACCTAAACCAAAACCAGGATATTTATTTGGGGATGTTTCTTGCCAGTGTTGCCGTAATTATTATGGTTTTAATTCTTTGGGAAGAAATTCTGTTCCCTGTAAAATTGAAAGCGGTAGATGGCGGTATTGAATTCAGAAATCGTAAAAGTAAACTAAGAATGCAGCTGATGATGTATTGCTGTATACCTCTTATCTTATTTTATATTTATTTCAATTTTGAAGTTAAATGGTTTCGTTTCATCCTGTGGGTAGCAGTATGTATGGTGCCTCCAATCTTAGAAAAAATTCTTTCGGGCGTAAATAACTATGAAGATTTTTTAAAACTGACAGACAACAGTATTGAGTATAAAAACAATGAGAAAGAAGGAAATATCCTGATTAAGGATATCGTGTATATTTCCATTATGAAGGATGAAAGGAATATCCTTGAAAAAATTAAACTGGTATTAAAGAATACAGAAGAGATCATTATTGATCTGGATGAAATGGAACTGGATGCTTTTTATGATTCTATTCAGACATTCATTAAAACGCATTACACACAACTATTGAAGTAAATTACTTGCAGATCAGTAGTTTTTAAAGCGGGAGTCTTCAGAAAAAGAATCCCGCTTTTTTTATATAGGTAATTCGGTAAGAAATTTTTTTGTTCTCCATCCAGTCTGTTGCTTCAAGTGTTTTTAATTTACCTTCATCTGTATAGCCGAGTATCAATGTATAGATCTTATTATTTATTTCCTCGGGCTCAATTTTATCAACTTTATTCTTTTGTAAAATGAAGTGTATAAAATGATTGATGGTTGTTATGGAATCGATCTTGTTTGCAGAATAGTAGTAGTGTGTTTGATAATAACCATCGGCTGTGGCACTCGCTTCAAACCGCAATTCTTTTAATGTACCATTAGGATTATAGGTGTAATACGTGTAGTCATGTGTGTCCATATAAAAGCCGCCAATACCAACACTGTCAATTTCCCCATATTCACTGGTGTCAATCCGTACTTGATTGGGTGGCCCAAAATAATATTCAACATATGGTGGATTGTATGCATTCAGGTGCAACGTATCTAACAGGGCAGAGAGATCTTTAATCATATCTCCTGTTGATTTGATCAAGATTGTGTCTGTAGTAAAGTTATTTGAAATAAAAATTGTTTCCTGATCTGACGCTTCATTTTTTTTATTGCAACAGATTACTGAGAGAGCGACTAACAGGATGATAAATATTGATTTCCTTTTCATAACGTATATCGAAGAATCAATAGGTTGTCATATTGACTTGTCCTAAAATAAGTTTATAGTTTAAATATAATCCTTGTTAATTGATATTAGCAAGGACTATTTATTTATGTGCTTGATTTGCTTGCGAAAATGGCCGTAACCTTTTATGTGAACTTATTTCAGGACTAGATAGTACCTAACAAAAAAGGAGAGCAATTGCTCTCCTTTTTTGTTAGATTAAAACTGAACATTTAGTTTTTAATCAATCGGATTATTTTAGTTGTGCCTGCATAATATGCTGTAACAATATAAATTCCCGTTGGTAAGCCTGAACCTAAATAAATAGTCTGATTGGTTTGTAGGCCACTTGATTCCCATACTGTAATGCCACTAACATCTTTAATGGATACTGTTAAGGCTACATTAGATGAATAAGGAATTTTTACAGTAGTTTGATCTGTAAATGGATTGGCACCCATAATTACTCCATTTACCGTTGACGCAGTGTCAACCTTAATTGTTATTGGAGCAGACGTTGTTACTGCACCTTTGTTATCTGTTGCTTTAGCGGTGATGGTGTAAGTGCCAGCAGTAACACCCGTCCATGTAAAATCATATGGAGCCAATAGATTTGTAGAGCCA
>JAGKWN010000203.1 GCA_021151805.1 Cytophagaceae bacterium
ATGGAAAGTTTGTAAAGCTACATTTGAAAGTGCTTCTTATGGGAATAGTGAACATGTAAAAGAAGGACAATCTGAAGTTGACGCAAACCATGAATTATTTGGAATATTCAATAAAGAAGATGCATTTCAAAAGTCAAAACCTGTATTTGTATTTATAGATAATGACAATGCATGGGAGAATAAATAGTGTGTTTTTTCTTGAATATGCTACTGCTTGGGATTTTGAACATAATACAATCTTTGTTTTTAAAAATGGTGAACAATATGCCGTCGAGTAAGAAGTTCACAATCTAATATTAAGAGATATATGAGTAATTTAATTTTATATAAAGGAATTGTAATCGCTCAAGGTGATTGCGCGCATTACGAGATTCCCGGTTATGCAGATTTTACATTTGAATATTTAAAAAATGTTTCAAATGCTGAAATTCCTTTGTTCAAAAGAATGCATGCTTATTTAACCGGCGTATCAGCTACTGAAGAATTTGAACGGCACTGGAATATTTTTAATCCGCAGAAAACAGCAGAGGCTATTCAAGGCTATAATCCAACAGTAGAAAACAATAAGATATCCTTTTGTCCGGTTGCGAATGCTCCGGAAGAGGAGTTCGATTTTTTTTATAAAACAAGGCATCCTTTTTCACAATGGTATTCCTGCACATTTGAAATAGATCAGATCGGTTTTAATAGCGCAGAACAATACATGATGTACAGTAAGGCAATGCTATTTGATAATAAAACAATAGCAGAAAAGATTTTAAGAACAGATGATCCCCGTCAGCAAAAGGAGCTGGGCAGACAAGTCATGAATTTTGATCCTGCAACATGGGACAGGAATGCTTTTGAAATTGTGTACAGAGGAAATTCTGCTAAGTTCTCTCAGAATGAAAATCTTAAAAAGTTTTTACTGGACACAGGTGATAAATCACTAGTTGAGGCAAGCCCTTCGGATATAATATGGGGGATAGGACTTTCAGAGACGGATGAAAACAGGTTTGACAGAACGAAGTGGAAAGGTACGAACTGGCTTGGTGAAGCATTGATTTGTGTGAGAGAAGATATTCGCTTGCTGGATAATACGAATGAATTATAAAAAGTATCTCTATGGCAAAAAGTAAATTATTAAGAATGGACAATATCGGTATCGTTGTGGAGTCACTCGATGCTGCCATTGATTTTTTTACGGAAGTTGGTTTGAAGCTTGAAGGCCGTGCAGTGATCGAGGGCGAATGGTCGGGTCGTGTTACCGGTGTTGCCGGCCAGCGCGTTGAGATTGCCATGATGGTTACACCAGACGGCCATAGCCGCATAGAACTATCCCGTTTCCTTACACCACCTGTAGTTTCAGATCATCGTACTGCTCCTGTGAATGCGCTTGGTTACCTGCGCGCCATGTTTGCGGTGGAAGATATTGATGAACTGGCCGAGAGACTGATTAGCAAAGGTGCTACACTTGTTGGTGAAGTTGTACAATATGAAAATTCATATCGCCTCTGCTACATTCGTGGTGCAGAAGGCATCCTGATTGGACTGGCGGAAGCAATCGGTAAAAAGTAGGCTATCTCCGGTATTATTTAATTATATGAATACAATAATAAATAAAAATAAATCGTTCATTCTGATATTTTTTGGAGTGGTACTTTTGTCTGCATGTAACTGTACGAGTCAACAGAAACAGGCGCAGAATTCTTTGCTTCAAAACAATAAAAATGACTATAATGTAAAAACGTTTGAATTCCCGGCATCCACTGTTGTACATTTAAAGACATGCATCCATAAATACGGATATCCGCCGAGTATTCCCGAAAATGTTTACTGGATCCGACCTGATACCACCGGGTTAGAGCTCTATGAAAAACAGAATTTATTGCATAAATATCATTTTAACCAGCAGGGTAGAATGGATACTTATTTCTATCAAGGAAGTATGGTTTCAGGAATTTATCCGATAGCTTATTCGTTTAAATATGATAATCATCATCCTGAATTAGTTCGTGAAATCAATGATGATTTTTATAAGATCAGTTACCGGATTGAATACGATCATGCTACCAACATTCGATGGATTGAGAAACTGGATTCAACGGGTAAAAAAATAGAGATTGCATTAATAAAAATAAACAGATAAAATCCCCATAAGTATACGCTACATTGAAAAATGGAACGAATATTCTCCATATCGCTGATTGCCTTATTAGTATCTATTGCTGCATCAAATGCACAAACCCTTTCAGATCATAGAAAATACAAAGAATACAGCAAATATTTGATTGCCAGAGATTCAATAAAAGCTACTTGGCCGCAGACAGCAATCGGATTCAACCAGGGGTGTGACATTATTTTTTTTCAGAATACCTATTACTCTGTGCCCAAATTTAATAAGGCTTTTAAAACGTTCCTTTCAAATAAAACTGTTGCGGATACGATCATATTTCAATTGGATTATGGAAATGATGTAAGCTTGCATACACTTTTAAAATCCTTCAGAATTCTGGCAAAACAGATTGACAAGTATAAAGCATGTGGAACATATTATTTTTCAATGTATCCACCATCAGCAGAAGAAATGCTTATACAAACAGATACAATAAATCTGTTCATGAATAATAATATTATTACATACAATGGCAAGGCTGTAACCAAAGCCGAGCTTGCTGAAGCTTTACAACGCAGCAAACCGGACAGAGTAATCATATATGCAGTGCCTGAGTTGCCTGTAGAAGATTTATTAGATATAATGGAAATAGGAGAGAAGTCTGCAGTTCCTATGATTCTTCAGAGTAAAATACCATAGGCAATAATCGTGTGTGGGCATTATGTAATCATTTTCAAAATTGCCGATAGAAAATATACTGATG
>JAGKWN010000090.1 GCA_021151805.1 Cytophagaceae bacterium
GCATTATTAGTAAGTATATTAAATAAAAGTTGATTGATAAATGTTTTTAAGATGGACTTGACTGTATTGATAATTACTTATAATGAAGAACCCAATATTAAACGCGTATTGGAAAAACTCACATGGGCTCCTAAAGTAATTATTTTAGATAGTGGTAGTACCGATAAGACTTTGGAAATAGTAAAAGAATTTTCAAACACAGAAATTGTTTACCGTAAATTTGATTCTTTTGCAGAACAATGTAATCACGGATTGGCACTCATCACTTCAGTGTGGACACTTTCGATTGATTCTGATTATGTGCTAACAGATGAATTAATTGAAGAAATAAAAAGCAATATTGATAAGAATCTGTTTGATGCCTGGAATGTAACATTCAGATTCTGTGTTTATGGCTACCCGCTACGATCAGATAATACAACGCCTCGGCCAATATTATTTCGTACAAAAAAAGGTAAATATTTTAATGATGGTCATGCGCATAGACTTCATTTAGACGGAAATATAAGTGATTTCAAATCAAAGATATTACATGATGATCGAAAAAATCTTAGTAGATGGTTTAATAACCAAGATAAATATGCACTTCAAGAATGTCTTAAACTAATAAATAAAGACAAAACAGAATTACGAAGCATTGATAAAATCCGTAAATTTAAACTAGTAGCTCCGTTTATGGTTTTTTTTTATTGTCTATTTGTTAAAGGATTGATTTTTAATGGATGGCATGGATGGCACTATACGCTTCAGCGAACTCTGGTTGAAATTATGTTTTCCTTAAGATTAATTGAAGCTCAAAAGATAAATAAAGAAGGTATTGAATATAATTCTTAAGGGTAATATTGTTATATTATAAAATGCTCTTCATAATGTTTTATTCAATAGATTCGCATACCAATTATGGTATAAAAAATGGATAAATGAATGTATTAAATCTTCCCCAAAGAATCTATTTTTTAGAAGCAATTAGGAGCTTAGCCGCTTTGTATGTTTTTATTTATCATATTCTTCAACGAATTAGTGTTGATAATAAATTATTAAAATTATTCTTTTCTTTTGGGCAGGAATCTGTAATGATTTTTTTTGTTTTATCTGGTTTTGTCATTTTTTACTCACAGATGATAAAGCAAAAAGAAATACAAGTCAAAAAATATTTGATTGCTAGATTCTCACGTATTTATCCAGTATTCCTTTTTGCTTTAATAATTTCTTATTTGTGTTATTGCATTAGTCAGAATCGTTGGGTATCTCCACAATTTTTAAATTTATTTGAAAATATACTAATGCTTCAGGATTTTAGTACTGGTAAACCGGGCGTTCTTTTTGCCCCATATATGGGTGATACACCGCTTTGGTCTCTTAGTTATGAATGGTGGTTTTATCTTCTGTTTTTACTTGTTATTTATATTCGTTCACGTTACCAATTGCATATAGTATTTTTTGTGAGCTTGGTTTCATTGTTTATTTATCTTTATTTTCCCAATCAAATATCCTTATGGTTGATGTATTTTTTGATTTGGTGGAGTGGCGTCGAAGCTGCTAAACGTTATCTCGGAGATACAGGTAAATCATATTTATGGAATATATTTTATTTGCTTATAATGATATTTACTCTGATTATTTATGCATTGTTATTCCACCACTCTAAAAAAGAGTTTGGGATTTTCCCCATTTTGTTTATCCGCCATTTTACTATGGCTTTATTGTTTTTTTGTTTTTTAGTTTATTTTAATGTTGCTTCATTTAAAATATCAGAAAAGCATATTTTAGTTAAATTGGCTCCCTATTCATATGCATTTTATGTTTTGCATTACCCGGTTTTGAATTTATTTGAAACAAAAGGGTGGTTATCAGAATCGAAATTTAATCTACTTATCCTTTTATTCACAGTAATTATTTTAACATGGATTGCAGAAAATTTTATTCATAAATATTTAAATGTATTTATTAAAAAAACTTGTTAAAATAATAAGACTGATATATTACTATTGCCCACTTTATTTATTATAGATTAGATATTTAAGCCTTAATAAAGTGAATCAATCGAAAAAAATATTTAAAGATAAATTGTATGGCTTCTCTATCCGAAGCACGTTTATGTTAGATGTGCTCAGAGGACTTGCAGCTTTATATGTATTGATAGGCCATGCACGATGGCTGCTTTGGGAAGGTTTTATAGAAGGATTTAAACTTCATCCGGAAACATATTCATTTTTTGATACCGTTTTAGCGTATGGGTTTTCAGCATTTGCTTATGGCCATTTGGCTGTTATGTTGTTTTTTGTTTTATCTGGATTTGTTATTCATTATAGTTCATATCAGAAGTTTTTGCAAACAAATACATTTTCTGTTAAGCAATATCTGTTTAAACGTTTCAAGAGAATCTACCCTCCGTTTATAATTGCTTTACTTATAACCTGGTGTCTTGATACTATCGGTAAGCATATGGGTTATACCATTTATTCTGGAAATACAGAATTCTCAATTATAAACAGCAGCATTCATTGTGATCTTTCATTTGCAACATTGCTTGGGAATTTATGTATGCTGCAGACCCTGATAACACCAGTCTGGGGAAGTAATGGTCCATTATGGTCTTTGATGTATGAATGGTGGTTTTATCTATTATATATTCCAATATTTTTTTTAAATAAGAGACATCCTGTATCAACTGTTTATTTAACAGGAGGCATATTTATACTTTCGTTATGTGAACCAATTCATTTTTATAAATGGAGCAATGTATTAAAATATTTTTTTGCCTGGTATTTTGGTGTACTTGCCGCAGATATTTACATGGGGCGAATTAAAGACAAAAAAATATTGGCAACATTGGCTGCCTACATAATACTCATCCTTTATGTAGGCGTTTTTATTGCAGGAAGAGAGCAAATGAATGACCATTTTGCGGCACTGGTATTTGTAGTGATTATGTATGGGGGACTGCATTTTTATACACGATTGCAAATATTTAAACCCATAAAGCATTTAAGTGATTTTTCATATACATTATACGTAATACACTTCCCGATTATAGTATTACTCTCCGGATGGCTTCAAAATAAATACAATGGAAATTTGCCCGATCATTTTGGATATGTAGTTTCAGGTATAAGTATTTGCTTATTGCTCGCATGGGGGATACATTTTCTTGCAGAAAAGCCCTTCATAAAAACATCAATCCCTAAAGGTGCTAGACCTGATAAGGGCTAAAATAGTTAGCGGGTAAAACTTCGTGTATTAATTAAATCGAAACGAATTTTAACCTAACCATTCACGATTTATTGGATATAAACTTATGACTTCATCAAAATTAATTGTTGTATCAGCGTTGGTACTAGTTACGTTGGTTTGTATAGAATTTGTATTTGTAAAATTCTGGCTGTTCGATTACGCGCCCCACCTGGGTATTTTTTTGCATTTACTGGGCGGATGTTTTAGTGGTTTGTTATTGTATGGTTTCGCAATGGATAGTCTGATGCGCACTCCGGTTTTAATACAAATGATTTTTGTTCTTGGGACAGTGGCTATTGCTGCTGTAAGCTGGGAAGGTTTTGAGTGGGGATTAGGTATAATTCTTTCCAGAAAATTTCAAGGATCTATAAACAACGTTATGCTGGATTTATTCATGGGCATGATGGGCGGTTTTTTGGCGTGCTTCTGGGTTTATATGCTTCATGTAAAAAGGATAGCGCGTACATAGATATATGAATAATCTTTCATGATATTTTTTAAAATAAACCTTCATTATAAGTTTACTGCATACCATATTCAGGAGGTTACTATAAAAGAAGTGTAGAGGAGTGATTTACCCTAAAAATTTCTATCTTGTTTGTGAATTTAACAAGAATAATAGTGTATCAAGATCTTTCGCGTTTTCAAATGCCTGATAATTTCAGAGGCAAGCCAGGCTGGTATGTGCAACTCTGGTGGGTCGTACAGGCTTTATTGTTCCATCCTTCTCCTCAGGTTTTGTATGGCTGGAGACGTTTTCTTTTAAAATGTTTTGGAGCAAAAATCGGCAAAGGAGTAATTATTCGTCCATCAGCACAAATAACATATCCATGGAAATTATCCATTGGTGATCATGCATGGATAGGTGATGATGTTGTATTATATACACTCGGAGAAATACATATTGGAGCAAATACTGTCATTTCTCAACGGTCTTATATTTGTACAGGGAGTCACGATTATAAAAAGGATACGTTTGATATTTTTTCAATGCCAATTACCATTAAAGATGAATGCTGGCTGGCTACAGATGTGTTTGTTGGGCCAGGGGTAACCATTGATAAAGGAATAGTAATAGCAGCGAGAAGCAGTGTTTATAAAAGTATTCACGCTGCAGCCGGTGTGTATAAAGGTAATCCAGCTAAACGCGTAGGAGACAGATAAGCCCAAATCAATTTAAGTTGGTTGAGTGGTAGCTTATCTAGAATAATAAAAAGCAGATTATAGTAAAAGACGCTTTTTATTTCGTAAATTATTTAGGCCGGAGTGTTTGGGAGCAAATCGTATATATACCTGATTGGAATTGAAAAATATTTACTCAGCAATAAAAATATTTCTGATTTGTACTATAAACTATATGAGGCAAATACGCAATCTTTCTTCTTTTATAATTAACAAATGTTAATTTTAATCTGAGCATGAAGCAGATACAACATGGTAACAACACACTTTTCTGCTTATCTTTAGACCTTCTATGAGAATTTTAATTCACGGCATAAATTATTCACCGGATCTAACAGGTATTGGTAAATATACAGGGGAAATGGGGGCGTGGCTGGTGAAACAGTCACATGAAGTGGATGTAATAACTGCAATGCCTTATTATCCTCAATGGAAAAAAAATCCTGCTTACAAAGGGAAAATCTGGTTTACAGAAAAAATCGACGGCGCAAATATAAAAAGATGTCCGTTATATGTTCCACGGAATGTAAATGGCTCGACTCGTATGGTGCATGAGTTTAGCTTTTTTCTTTCAAGCAGTGTGTATTGGTTTTTAGCTTTATTTAAATCATACGATATCTTATTTACTCCATATCCACCATTAATTATTGGTTTTTGGCCATATGTATATAAACTTTTTCATCCAAAAACAAAATGGGTGTTTCATATACAGGATTTGCAGGTAGATGCAGCCAGAGAATTAAATCTGATTAAGAGCAAAAAACTATTGGCTATATTCAGTAAGATGGAATTATTCTGGCTAAAAAAGGCAGATTATGTTTCGTCCATCAGTACAGGAATGAAAAAACGTATTCTTGAAAAAGGTGTTCCTGAATCTAAATATATTATGCTTCCTAACTGGGCTGAAACTGATTTTATTACGCCCAGGTCAAAGGAGGAGTCCATGCGAAACGCATTGGGAATTCCTTGCGATAAAAAAATAATATTGTATTCAGGCAATGTAGGTGAGAAGCAAGGAGTAGATCTGATTATTGATGCGGCTGTTGTCCTGAAACATGTTGATAATATACTTTTTGTTATTGCAGGAGAAGGTGCAGCTAAAGAACGTTTGGAAAGGCATGCGAATGAAAGGCTACTTAACAATATTTTATTTTTAGAGTTGCAGCCTTATAACAAATTAGCAAGCTTTCTTGCCATTGCGGATGTGCATTTGGTTATTCAGAAAAAATCTGCCGCTGATCTGGTATTGCCGTCAAAGTTTATGAGTATTCTTTCAGCAGGTGGGGTAGCTATAGTAACCGCAGAGCCGGATACTACGTTATATAAGATGGTTGATGAAAATACGCTGGCTTATGTTTGTGAGCCGGAAAACGTACATGCATTTGTAGATCTCGTTAAAAAAGTGCTGCAGGAAGATACAACCCATATATCTTCCAAAGCCAGGAGATATGCAGAAGCAAATCTGAGTATAGATTCTGTTCTTGATAGCTTTGTAAAGAGAATATCGGTAACAGGTAAATAATCCGTCTGCCAGTTGTTGAATAGATTTGCTGATTGTTATATTGGCTTAATGAATGATAATTTTTAATTCTATACGATGGATAAAACAATGGACGGTACTGTGAAATATATACATGAGGTGCAGGTACACAATTCAGACGCGCCGAGTGAAATAGTCCCTGTTTTAATGAATCTTTTTAAACCCAGACAGGTGCTGGATGTGGGCTGTGGCATAGGCACTTTTTTGGCAGCATTTAAAGCCGCAGGTGTGACAGATCTTATGGGCATGGATGGTCCCTGGGTAAATAAAGAAATGTTATTCCGTAACATTCATTCAACTGAGTTTATAGAACAGGATCTTTCCAAACCCTGGAACCTACCGCAGAAATATGATCTGGTATTAAGCCTGGAAGTGGCTGAACATATTGAACCTGAGTATGCAGATATTTTCGTTCGCAATCTGGTATCAGCAGGAGAGGTATTGATCTTCTCAGCGGCTGTTCCGGATCAGGGAGGGCAAAACCATCTCAATGAACAATGGCTTTCCTACTGGAAAGAAAAGTTTCTCAAACATGATTATGTTGTTCATGACGTATTGAAACCATTTTTCTGGAACAACCCGCGCATATTCTTTTGGTATAAACAAAATATGGTTGTTGTTACGCATAAGGATTATGTATTTAAAAATCCGCTGCCATATAATACACTTGAAGATGTGATTCATAAAGAAATGTTTGATTTTCGACTGAAGCAATTTGAGGATGAACTGGAGATTGTTAGAGGAGGGAAGCTTCCTGTGACAACCTATATAAAATATTTATTAAAATCATTTTTTACCGGAAAGTAGTAGGCATGAGTATGATCAGTATTTATCTGAATAATATAAGTTCTGCTGTTAGATATAATCTGGCACTTAGCAAACGAGTGGGAATTTTTAATAAATTTTCTGCATTCACCATGATCCGTATGCTGGATTATACAGATAATCTTGAACTATGTGAAAGTGTTTCAACAATTCAGGGAGATGTTGTAGAATGTGGTGTTTGGCGGGGGGGCATGATTGCAGGTATTGCTCAGATGTTTGGAGATAGCAGAAGATATTTTTTGTTTGATAGTTTTGAAGGACTGCCTCCTGTAACAGATAAAGATGGTGCTGAAGCAAAAAAATGGCAGGATGATCATACCGGCGCAACGTACTATGAAAACTGCAAAGCCGAAATGTCTTTTGCTACTGCGGCTATGGAACAAGCCGGGTGTAAGCAATTTTTTCTTGAGAAAGGATGGTTTAGCGACACGCTTCCTGTCTTTACAAAAAGTACCGAGATCGCAATTCTTCGGCTGGATGGGGATTGGTACGATTCAACTATGTGCTGTCTGGAAAATCTGTATCCGAAAGTTGTACCCGGTGGATTGATTATTATTGATGATTATTATACCTGGGATGGTTGTACAAAAGCGGTACACGATTATTTGTCGAAAGAACAACTTACCGTAAAAATTGAGAGAACAAAAAATGGTGTTTGTTATATTCGTAAGAAATAACAGCTACCTTATTTTTTAGATTTTATTAAATAAAAGATTCCCCGCACGCGAAGCATTACCTGGTCAAAGTTCGTGTCGAATAGTTTATACAGGAAAGCGCATAAGGGAAAGGTGAATAGTAAAAACAGCAAGCCTGCTGTGATCAATGCAAACCAGGTTTGAATATTTTTTAGCAACGGTACCACTGCAAATGTGAAATAAAAATAATTTGCGGCACCAACAACCATGAGTATCCACAAATATTTGATGCAGATAATAAAGTAATGCGTAAACGATTGCTGGATTGATTGAAAAAAGAGCATGGGAATAAACCACGCATTAACCAGGTAATGTCCGGTTGCTGTACCTATAAGTGCTCCCAATACACCCATGCGCGGAATAAGTATACAAGAAAGAATAATGTTTACGATGATTTCTGCAACAGATCCTTTTATGCGTTTTTGATAATAGTTCCGGGAGCCAAGTATGGTTACTGTCGGGTGAAGCGTAATGATGTAGAAAAGATTTATTGCAAAAAACAATAACACTGTATTTGATAATAGTAATGATTCACTGATCCAGAGTTTAAAGAAATAAGGGAATAGAAAATAAAGACCTGTGCACACATGTATAGCAACGAAGAATGCAATGCTCATTGAATCCCGCCAGAGCTGGTATACCTTATCAATTTCGCCTTTTTGGTACAATTCTCCCGAGCCGTTGATAATGTTATTGCTGCTTATAATGATCAGCTCCTTGATGTAAAAAAAGAATACCGTGTATAGCGCATAACCTGCAACATGGTCTACGCCTAAGAAATAAGAAATTAAAATAATATCTGTTTGAAACAGAACAAGCATCAACAGCTTTTCAATAAAAACATACTTACTCGTTTTCAGGATAGCATAATTTTTTTCCTGTTGCCAGATATTCATCCAGGGGAATTCCTGGCGGGCTTTTCTGTTTGTACCTAACAGATACCAAACTGCTACTGCAAAGGAGGCTGCTGCAATGCCAATGATTGAAAAACCAAAGTAGACCAGTACTACATAAGCGCCATAGGTTAAAAAAGGTTTTAATAGCTGGTATAAATAAGTCTTATAGCCACGTTGTGAAGTATTCAATAATATGCCGGGAACACTGAAGAAATAAGTGGATGCCGCTGATGCAATATAAAGCAGAAAAGCTATATGCGTTGCTGTTGCGTATTGATCGGGAATTGAAAAGATGCCGATTATGAAAAAAGAAAAAATAAAACCAACAAGGGCAATGCTTCCGCCAATGACCATGTAGATGCGTTGGGCTGCAGAAAGCAAAGCATTGATATTGCCAATATGGTTGTCTACTAATTCCTTATATAACAAAACAGATAATGAAAGTCCTACGCCTAATTCAGCAATACCAAAGTAACCTACTGTCTGTAATAAAAGCTGATTGATTCCGTATACTTCATTGCCGAGTGTTCTGACAATGTAGGGTGTCAGAAAAAAATATAATATGATGCCCGATACCAGTGTAATGGTTTGGAGCAGGATATTATTAATGGCATGTTTTGTACGCATAATTTCAAATATAACACTATTATGGCAGATGTATTTCCGGCTATACGTTATAAATTGGCTGCTGTTCTGTTTTGAAAGTGGTTCATTTGATTTAATTTAAGTAAGTTGAAAGAAAATACCTGTGAAAATAAAATGAATGGGGTAAGTGTTATTATTTGCTGTTATAATAGTGCACATATATTGCCGGAAACGCTTACGTATCTTTCCCGGCAGGTCGTTCCAAGTTCTTTAAAGTGGGAGTTAATCCTGGTAGATAATGCTTCTTCAGATAACACGGCTGCAGTTGCGGAAAAATGCTGGGAAGCACTTGGCAAGCCTGTGGCTATGCAGGTAGTGTCAGAAATAACGCCCGGCTTAAGTTTTGCCCGTCGGGCAGGTATTCAGGCAGCTGCTTATGATCTCATATTATTTTGTGATGATGATAATCTGTTGAATACAGACTACATTCAATTAGGCTTTGATACGATGGTTCAAGATGCATCAATAGCTTTGCTTGGAGGGAAGGGGGAGGCACGGATTGATATACAAGTGCCTGATTGGTTTGATCGTTATGCATACCAATATGCGGTAGGTGCACAGGCTGCCAGCAGTAAAGATATTACTATAGAGCGCGGATTTGTATATGGAGCAGGCTGCTTCATGCGCGCACATGCATATAAAGAATTACAGCAAAAAGGATTTCAATACACCCTTTCAGGCAGGATAGGGAAGTCGTTGCTTTCGGGTGAAGACAATGAACTGGGGTATGCATTTTCATTGATTGGGTATACGATACATTACAACGAGAGCCTGCATTTTACACATGTGCTTGCCGCCAATCGTCTCACGTTTTCATATCTGAAAAAGCTTAAAAAAGCCGTTGCTTACAGCTCTGTTTTGCTGACTCCTTATATTGAAAAGAGGAATGAAATTTTGTTTAATAAAACTTCAACATTTAACGTGACAAATCAATTGCTTCGGGAGCTGTTGTTTTTATTGAATGGATACATTAAATACCCTTTTGCTTCAGCAGCGTTTAAAGTAGATATTCTGCTGGACCGGCAAGCGCGCTTGGGTAAAATGCTGAGCTTGTATAAAAACAGACGCATGTTGCAGCATCCCGAAAACTGGCTGCCATGGCTTAAATAAATTGCCGGATGTTCTTTAAGGTCAAATTGTTATACAGGAGTTGTTCGTATACAGAAGATGAGGTACTTTATTAATCTTCAGTGGATTTGCTAAATTCAAGGCATTTCTGTAACATTGCACTCCGAAATGGAAAATATTTCCTTTCAGGGCCCTTAGCTCAGACGGTTAGAGCATCTGACTCATAATCAGGGGGTCGTTGGTTCGATCCCAACAGGGCCCACTTAAACCCCGCACCTAGCGGGGTTTTTTATTGCTGTATTCCGTACTACCTTTGCTGCAGCATTTATAGATATTCATGAAAGACTTTTCAAACATTAAAAATATTATCCTGGATTTGGGAGCGGTTATTATTCCTATTGATTTCAGCTTAACATTTCAGGCATTTGCTTCTTTATCGGGCTTAAGTATTCAGGAGATTGAACAACGATATAAATCGAGTACATTGTTTGTAGACTTTGAAAAAGGGATCATTGGCAATTATCAATTTTTATGCGGTGTTCGTGATTTACTGAATCTTCCTCCTTCGATTTCAGACCAGCAAATTACGGATGCATGGAATGCTTTATTACTTCCGATTCCAATGGATCGGATTCAAAGGATTCAGGAGCTTGCTTCTTCGTATCGATTATTCCTGTTAAGTAATACCAATCCCATTCATATTGCCGAAGTACAGGCAATCCTGCACAAGAATACACAGGTGTCACGCTTGGAAAAACTGTTTGAAAAGGTATGGTATTCATATGACCTGGGTTTGATAAAGCCTGGTGTAGATATTTATAAGACTGTTTTAATGCAAAAGCAATTAACAGAACAGGAAACTGTTTTTCTGGATGATAATGCCGATAATGTTGCTGGCGCAAGAGAAGCCGGTATTCATGCCTTACTTGTAGATGAACAACGTACGCTTATTGAATTGGTAAAACATGCTTAAAAAATATAAACAGCCGGGCATTCATATTCTGCTCTTTTTATTAACGTTGGCAACAACAACGCTGGCAGGAGCACAGTGGACGGGAGCGCCAGCGAAGACCGAGTGGGATTTTATTTTGTCCGGATTATATTACTCGATAACCTTTTTAGGCATATTGACCTTACATGAATTCGGACATTATTATTATGCGAAAAAGTATAAGGTTGATGTTACATTGCCATACTACATTCCATTTTATTTTCCTGGCCTGCCTGGCTTCGGTACATTCGGAGCTTTCATCCGGATGAAAAGTATCATTCATTCCCGCAAGCAGATTTTTGATATTGGTATTGCTGGTCCTTTAGCTGGTTTTGTTGCTGCTCTGGCTTTATTGATTTATGGCTTTGCTACACTCCCAGAAAAAGAATACATCTATGAAATTCATCCTGATTATGCAGTGTTTGGCGATGATTATGCTGAACATGTGTATGGGTATGAATATTTGAAAGCGCAAAGCGATAAATATGTTGATGCAAGATATCACCTGGATTCATTGCACTATCAACAAAATAAAAAACAGGATTCTACATTGAAGGAACCTGTTAAACAGTATAAGACAGAATTTACTGAGTTTGCAGTAGGTGATAATTTGTTGATGCTGATATTTAAAAAAATATTCTCTTATCAGGGTGATAAGATCCCAAACGAATTCGAATTATTTCATTATCCGTTTATATTTGCAGCTTATTTAGCTTTCTTTTTTACAGCACTTAATTTGATGCCGATTGGTCAACTCGATGGCGGGCATGTTATCTATGGCTTGTTTGGGTATGAATGGCATAGGAGAATTGCCACTGTTGCATTTATGGGTTTTGTATTTGTTGCAGGACTGGGACTGTTTAAAGTAAATCCTTTGGAAATTAATTTCTTTACTGCGAATCCTGTCGATCAATTATTATTTAGCTTTATATACGTTGGGTTTTTATTTATGCTTTTTTCGAGAATGTTTGAACGGAGCATAAATGTTGTACTGGTGGCATTGGCTGTATTTACAGGGCAGTGCTTACTAGAGTTCATCTTTCCTGAAATTACCGGAAAGAATGGTTGGTTGTTATATGCTATTCTGATCAGTCGCTTTGTTGGCGTGCAGCATCCGCCGGCGTTGGATGAGACGCCGCTTGATTTTAGACGGAAGTTATTGGGATGGCTTTCATTAGTAATTTTCGTTTTGTGCTTCACGCCCGATGTATTACTAATGTATACCTACACGAAATAAGATTATTTAAATCGGGTTTCGTTTACCCAGTATGTTTTGATATTAACAAACTCGAGCAAACCTAATGAAGAAAGTTCACGCCCATATCCGGATTTTTTTATTCCGCCGAATGGTACACGTGCATCTGAGCGTGTAATATCATTGATGAAGACAGCGCCTGATTCAATTCTTTTGGCTAGCGATAAACCTTGTTCTATATTGCTTGTCCATATACTTGCACCCAGTCCGAAGCTTGTCTCATTAGCAATGGCAATGGCCTCATCTTCGCTGGAAAATTTATAACAGCAGAACACTGGTCCAAATAATTCCTGGAATCTTATAGGACTGCTTACTGGAATATTCTCCAGTATTCTTGGAGCGAAGAAATTTGAATTCGCATCATCAAACGGATGCGTATAATACACTGAGGCTCCTGAAGCTAATAATTGAGAAACCTGTTGTGATACATTTTCTTTCAGATCTTCACGTGCTATTGGCCCCAGCTGCGTTCCAGGTAGCATGGGATCACCTACAGATAAAGCAGCAACAGCAGCACTCAGTTCCCTTAAAAAAGCATCGTACGATTGCTCGTGAATAATAAAACGTTTTGCTGCAATACAGCTTTGACCATTGTTTTGCAGGCGGCCTTTAATGGCTTCTTTTACTGTTTGAGTAATAGGGGCATCTGCCAGAGCAATAAACGGATCGCTGCCGCCGAGTTCCAATACGCATTTTTTGATGTGTTTTCCTGCAATTGCTGCAACAGCTTGCCCGGCTCTTTCGCTTCCTGTCAATGTTACAGCTTTAATTGTATTTGATGCGATGATAAATTCAATGTCTTCAGTTGAAGCGAAAATGTTTTGAAACACGCCTGCCGGAAAATCTGCATCCTGAAATAGTTTTTCTATGCTTGCAGCACATATCTGTACATTTGGTGCATGTTTTAAAAGTGTTGTGTTACCCATGAACAAAGTGGGGACAGTATATCTGAAGACCTGCCAGAAAGGAAAATTCCAGGGCATGATGCCTAAGATTGTACCGATAGGTTCGAATGCAACAAAACTGTTTATTCCTGTATCCTGAAACTCTGTGCGATGCGTCTGGATCAGGTTGTCAATATGTTCAATGTACCACTGTGTTGTTGCAATACATTTTTCAATTTCACTAATGCTTTCAGTAATTGGTTTACCCATTTCTATGGTTATTTGAGATGCCAGCGTGTGCTTTTGCTCCTGCATTAAAACAACCAGTTTATTGAAATGATGTTTTCTGCTTTCAACGGAATAATTACTCCAGACTTTAAAACCACTTTCTGCTGTTTGCAGGCACGTATGGATGGTGGTATGGCTATCGAACTCTTTATTATATATAGATTCTCCTGTGAATGGGTTGCTGGCAAATGGCATAAAAGATCAGATTTTGATGCAGAGGCAATTTAATGTAGAAATATGAAACAGTTGTTACATCATTCGAATTCTCTAGTATATACGTAGAAAAATTATATATTAGCAGATACTCTTCAGGTGTATAACGAACTTGACTTTTTTACTGTAAATTCAAAGTTTTTAATTTATTTTTTACTGGTTTATGTATATAAATTGATGTTATATTTTATTTTTCATTCTATTTATACTAAAAAGTACATAAAAAAATAGGCGTTTTTACTTACAAAATATTAAATATTGAATGATTTAAGTGTATTATTAATGAAGATAACATAAAAATATTTATTTGTATTATTTTTATTTATTATAGACTATTTGATAGAAAATGGTGTAAAATGAATAAAATTATTTTATAAGATTAGTACAATTTATGAAGAATGCATATGTTCGTGCAGAAATGCTTAATTAAGTATAGTTTGCATTCTTGAAATATAACTAAACTGCCCTATAGATCATGAAAAAAATTGAAGCTGTAATCCGGACCTCGAAATTCTTAGAGTTAAAAGAATCTCTTAACAAAATAGGTATTCAATTCTTTACATATTCAGATGTAAAAGGTGTGGGACACCAGGCAACTGAAAAAGCTGTTTATAGAGGGGTACAGTATGATTTAGGATATATTGCGCGGACAAAGTTAGAGATCATTGTCAGCGAAAAAGTAGAAGAAGTTATTAAATGTATTGTTGATACATGCAAGACAGGAGAGTTGGGAGACGGAAAGATTTTTGTTTCTAACATCGAAGAATGTGTACGTATCCGTACAGGTGAGCGTGGGGTGCCCGCGTTACAATAAAATTTATGCCCTTTTATCAATTTATCTATCATAAACGAAATTAAAATACTATGGCAACAGCAGTATTAGACACACTCGCAGCGGCCGCTTCTATGGGTGATTCCATTAAAGCGGTTTCTGCAATAGCAACTGACACACTTGCTTCAAAATCTTCTCTGGCAGCAATAAGCGAGACTGTGGCTCAGCATGAATTAACAATGAACAATATCTGGATGATGATATGTACCGCCTTGGTATTTATTATGAACCTGGGTTTTGCAACGGTTGAATCCGGATTGGCACGGTCGAAAAATACCACCAATATTTTATTTAAAAATACAATAACTCCTGCACTTGGGATTCTTATCTTTTGTCTGTGGGGATTTAATCTCATGTACCCAGGAGATGAATATGCTGGAGGTTTTTTAGGCTTTTCAGGATTTAGTCTCGACCCTCCTTTAGAAGATGGCGTATTAAATTTGAATTACAATTCAGGGTTTACCTATTGGACCGATTTTCTGTTTCAGGCCATGTTTGCGGCAACTGCTGCTACCATTGTTTCTGGTGCTGTAGCAGAGCGTATTAAATTAACCAGTTACATAGCATTTACATGTATTATGGTAGGAGCTATTTACCCAATGGTTGGCATGTGGAACTGGGGCGGTGGTTGGTTAAAAACGTTAGGCTTTTATGATTTTGCCGGTTCAACCATAGTACATAGTATTGGTGGCTGGGCAGCTTTAGCTGGTGTTATTGTTATTGGTCCAAGAATTGGGAAATATGTTGATGGCAGGATCAACCCAATGCCAGGGCACAGTATACCATTAGCAACGATAGGTGTATTTTTATTGTGGTTAGGTTGGTTTGGCTTTAATGGAGGTTCTGTGTTATCTGCCAGTCCGGCATCAACATCCTTGGTGTTAGTTACAACTTCTTTGGCTGCCGCTGCCGGCGCGATTGGCGCCTTAATTACTTCAGCAGTATATTTGAAAACACTGGATTTATCAATGGTTTTGAATGGTATACTGGGAGGGCTTGTAGGTATTACTGCAGGAGCCGATTTAATGAGTCCGAATGATGCTATTATAATCGGATTGATTTCAGGTACAGCAGTTGTGTTGGCCGTTGTGTTCTTCGATAAAATTAAAGTGGATGATCCTGTAGGTGCAACTTCTGTACACCTGGTTTGTGGTATTTTAGGGACATTATTCGTTGGAATTTTTGGCGATAAAGGTTTCGGAGGAACTGCAGAAGGGGCAGGAATGAATCAGTTGATAAATCAGCTGATCGGAATCGGAGCAACAGCAGCTTTTGTTTTCCCAGTTTCATATATCATTTTCACAATTATTTCTAAAACAATGGGCTTGAGAGTGCCGGCAAAAGAGGAAATAGAAGGACTTGATATTGCAGAGCACGGTATGAAAGCTTATAATATTGATGCAGATAAAGAATATTAATATAAATCAATGATATTGTACAAAACCAGGGCTAATTTATAGGTTTTGTACAATATTTTTACTCAAACATTGAATGTTTTCATAAAAAACAGCTAATTTGCTCTTAACAAAGATTAAACTAAGATTTTAGAAAATTCTTTCGAAAGATTATTATCAATTCAAATGAGGTCAGCAAAGTTATTCATCTTCACTTTTGTTATTTTTATTAATATAACGATATGCTCCAATGCACAAAATAAACGTTTATACAAAGGGCAATATCATCGTGGGAAATCTCAACCCAATATATCTTTACGAGGCATTGCAAAAAATGAATTGATTACACTTTTCGGAACTACGGGCTTGGCTGTTTACAATGGAGATCTTTCGGGAAACGGATTAGGTAGTCATAGTTATCGGCCTCAAGGTGGGGGCGGGGCAATTTTAAGAACTAATTATTTGGGAAGACGTCTTTATTTACGTGCCGATGTACGCTTTTTCAGACTCGCTGCCAATGATGTACATGAAGGTAGAAATCTTAATTTCAGATCCTCTAACTGGGAATTTCTTGCTCTTGGACAGTATGAATTTTTCCCTTATGAGAAAATGATGAGAAGAAGGACATTGATAAATCCCTATATTTATGCTGGTATTGGCTTAGTGACTTTCGATCCATGGGGAGAATTGCCTAATGGTAAATGGCATAAATTAAGGCCTCTTGAAACAGAACATGTTAAATATGGGAATGTTGCCTTTACGTATACTGCAGGATTCGGTTTAAAATTTAGATATTCTTACAAATGGAATTTTATGATTGAAGGTGGATATAGATTTACAACGACAGATTATATCGATGATGTAAGTCAGTCCGCCTATCCTCCTAAAAGTTCATTTACAAATACTATAGCAATGATAATGTCTAATAAGTCGGGAAGTTATACTGGGCAACGCGGTAACCCTAATAGCCGAGACGGATATTTTATGTTTTCTGCAGGAGTAACATACACATTTACTAAATTCCATAAAGCTAAATCTAAAACTTCTAAACACTTACTTCGTAAAACGTAAAGTTGTTTTTACAGGAGTTTTATCTAATGATAAAATAAAGGAATTTAAAAGGATAAAAATTGGTATAAAACAAACTAATCGCTAGTTTCGGATCTTGCAACTGAATTTTATGAATATAATTAGATTATTCTTATTGCTGACTTTTATAGTATTAAATGCATTAACCTTTGATGCTAACGCACAAAATAGACGCATTTATAAAGGTCAATATCATAAAGGAAAATCACAGCCCAATATTTCTCTTAAAAATATATCTAAAAACGAACTAATTACATTGTTCGGATCATTGGGATATGCTACTTATTATGGTGATCTGTGTGAGGGTGTTGATTGTTTTAAATTCAGACCACAAATTGGTGGCGGTGCTTTATTAAGAACCAATTTTCTTGGTAAAAGATTTAGCTTAAGAGGTGATGTGCGTTTTTTTAGGCTATACTCTGATGATTACTATAAATATAGAAATCTGGATTTCAGATCTTCGAACTGGGAGTTTTTAGCATTAGGCCAATTTGATTTTTATCCATATGCTAAAATGATGCGGAGGAGACCAAAGTTTAATCCATATATATATGGTGGAGTTGGCCTTATGACATTTGATCCTTGGGGAAAAATGGAAAATGGAAAATGGCATAAACTACGTCCTTTGGAAACGGAACATACTAAATACGGAAATGTTGCATTTGTATATACTGTAGGCTTCGGAATTAAATTCCGATATTCTTATAAATGGAACTTCATGGTTGAAGGGGGTTACCGTTATACAACTACAGATCATATAGATGATGTAAGTGCGTTAAATTATCCAAAGGCTTCCTCTTTTGATAACTCTCTTTCAGCAGCGATGTCCAATAAATCTACCAATTTTCCATATAATGGTACTGATGCACAAACACCACAGGACTATAGAGGAAATCCCAAAAACAATGATGGTTATTTTATATTTTCTGCTTGTGTGACATATACCTTTACAAAGAATCACAGGCCTAAGTTTAAAGGCGATCAGCAGTTATTACGTAAGTAAAGTATATAACTACTTCATACATATAAAGAAAAAGCTCATGCAAATTTGCATGA
>JAGKWN010000002.1 GCA_021151805.1 Cytophagaceae bacterium
ATTTATTTATTAGTGTATTTCTTCAAATGATGAATTAATGCTTATTATTGAAAAAGGTCAGAAGCTGTTTGCGACGTTTTTAAATTTTAATACGTCTATATGATTAAGGTTTTTACTTTGTACCATTACATAATTCATTCTATTCTATTAAATGATAGACAGTAGTATTATAAAGCTTTGCATCGAGGGAGACAGAAAGGCGCAGGAGAAGCTATATAGTTACTATGCAGGTAGGATGAAAAGCGTATGTTTACGTTATGTAAAATCAAAAGAAGCAGCAGAAGATGTTTTTCAGGATGGATTTGTAAAGGTCTTTCTGAATTTAAAAAAATATAATGGGGAAGGTTCTTTTGATGGTTGGGTACGCAGGATTATTGTAAATACTGCGATTGATACCTATAAAAAGAATTTACGTTTAGACGAAAAAAGTTCTTACGACGATCTCCGAGAACAGGAAGTGTTTGCTAAAGATTCGTTCGAATCCATGCATGAAAGTGATTTACTGCAGATCCTGGAAAATCTGCCGGATATATTAAGAGTTATATTTAATATGTATGCAATAGAAGGCTATTCCCATAAAGAGATTGCTGAAATATTGAATATTACTGAAAGCGCTTCTAAATCTCAGCTCTACAGGTCGAGAAAAATAATTCAACAAATACTATTTAACTATAATAGTAAGGTATAATGAAAGACAAAAGACATGATATTGATAACCTTTTCAAAGAAAGGTTATATGATATTGAAACTGAAGTTCAGCCGGCTTCCTGGGAAGCGATTTCTCAAAAGGTTCAGGCGAATACGGTTTACAAAGTAAAAAAATGGATATATGGAATTGCTATCACGGGCACTGTTATTGTTGTTGCTGTTACAGTTATGCTACTTATGCAGACCAATACTGAAAAGACGGTTACAGTTTCGAATATTAAAGAAGAACAGTTGAATGTTGTAACCGATAATCATGTTACAGAATATTCAGTAAAGGATGTTGAAAAAAATGAAAAGCAGCCAATAGAATATGCACATAATGCTCCGCAATCTGAAAAAGAAATTGTGAATCAGATTACATCTGCAGAGGATCGTAAGAGCGTGCGTTTGCCCGATGGAAGCACAGCACTTTTAAACAGGAATAGCAGTATTTCTTATACCGCAGATTTTATGGCCGATAAAACGGTGTATGTTGTAGGCGAGGTATACTTTGACATACCAGCATCTGCCGGAAAAAAACTTACTGTTCTTGGTAACTTATCTCAAATAGAAGCCGAGGGGTCATCTTTTATTATCAACTCCGATAAAGAGCGCGGTAGTGATGAAATTACTGTTTCTTCAGGGAAGGCAGAGTGCAAATCTTTATTAGAAAATAACAATAGAATAGCTATTTTTGCAGGAAACTCAGCAGTAATTAAAAAAGGGTCGGACTTTAAACAGAATACGATTCAGGATATTAATTACAACGATTGGGTTACTCAAAGGATTGTATTCAATAATACCAAACTGGATAGTGTATTTGAGACGCTTGAAAAATATTACAATGTTACCTTGATCGCGCATAATTCTGAAATATTGAATTGCCATTTTACGGGAACATTTGAAAGAAATAATATTGATGAAATATTACAAGTTTTATCGGTTTCGTTTAATTTGTCTTTTAATCAAACAAGTAAAGAATTTATTTTATCTGGAAACGGATGTAAATAAATTCTTGTCAGGAATCGTTATTTCTTGTTTTGTTTTTCTGTTTGCGTTCAACTCTATGGCCCAGCAGTCTACAGGCCATAAGGTAACAGATACGCTTGTAACCATTGATCTTACGAATCATTCTTTAAAAGAATGTTTAGTGAGATTATCTTCTGCTTACCAGATTAATTTTTCTTATATAAATGATGAGCTGCCCCTGCACAAGCAGATGCATATTGCTCCCGCTCCCCAACTATTATCTGTTGTATTGGATTCGATCTGCAAACAGGCAGATATAAAATATCTGATTGTTGGTACGCAGATTGTGCTGAAAAAAAATGAAGTCATTGCAGCTGCGCCGGTTCCGGATTCTGCAGCTGTTAAACCTGTTGATACAATACAAAAAGCTATAATTGTTGATACAATTTATTTGTCTGGTCACACAAGCAGCAGCGGAGAATATGTGCGGGATAAAAAATATTCGAAATATTTTTATCGCGTGTTTGGTAAAAAAAGAACACCCGATTCTATGATTGTTGTTTCTTCCAATGGCAGACGCGATACGATAGATGTTCGGGAGACAAAACAAAAATACCATTATGCCAACAGAATTTATACGAAGAATAAATTTTCTATCGGTGTGTTTGGTGGCGGTGGTATTTCATACCGGACACTCTCAAGCCAGGATATTTTCGTGACAGAAAGAAATGCCGATGAAAGTAGTATTGCCAGCTATACATTCGGAGCGAATATAACGTATTACATGTCCTCTCAGCGGCTTTCGTTCAGAAGTGGTATAAGCTATATGATGTTCGGAGAGAAAGGTACTTTCATAGAAACCATTTTTAGTCCGCAGCCACAGCCCGGAAATCCACAGGGTCCTAAAGAGGTTGAACATGAATATAAAAATCACTACAATTATCTCATGCTGCCATTTATGGCAGGTTATAGTTTTCCTATCAGTAATAAATTAGGTTTATCTATTCATTCCGGTTTTGCAGTAGCATTTTTAGTTGCTAAAAAATCAACTTATGTAGAACCGTTTATGTATTTTCATTCTCCGGATAATTTAAGCAAAAATCCATACTCGCATACATACAGCAGCATTGGCCTGGTGTTACCGGTGCAGATGGAACTTTCTTATTCAATCGGTGAAAACCTGCAATTGTGTGCAGCACCTTCATTCAATTATTTTTTAACATCCATTTATTCCAAAAGTGATTTCAGTAAACAAAAGCCATATGCCTTACATGTAACAGTAGGGATCTGTTACATGTTTAAGCGGAATTAACAAATTGTTGAAAGGCTTATTGGAATAAGTAGCCACTATACGCCAATCCTTTTGCTACGCTGATAAAATTATCATCTGATTTAACCTTTACATGCGGCAGCTTCGTATTGAATAGCTGCTTTACAGCCCGTACCATCGATGTTCCGCCAGTAAGGAATAAACTGTCAATATCTTCCGGTTTAATATTGTTTTTGCTTAAAAATGTATTGAGGTACTGATCAATTTTGGAAAGATCGCGATTGATGATTTTGTTGTAGTCTTCCAGCGTGATGGTATTGTGAATATCAATGTCAAATTTATTAAACTCGAATAGGGAAGTATCCAGCTGAGATAAATCTACTTTTGTTTTTTCAATGGATTGGAAGATGGAATACCCCAAATTATTTTCTGTTAGTGTGATCAGGTTTTTTAGTTTTTCATTTTGTTTGGAATAACTGTAATACTGTCTCAAATCATTTTGAACTTTTAATCCATTAAAGAAATTCATTTTTTCCCAGGAGCAGATATTACTGAAGAAGCTGGGAGGTACGTCTACCAGTTTGCCGGGCATGGATTCGTACATAACACCTCTGCCAAAATAAGGTGTTCCTTTTTCCCACATGAACGCAGAATCAAAACTATCACCGCCAATGTAAATACCACCGGTTGCAAGAATATCTTTACGACGGTCTTTCTCCAGGCTTTTAGCCGGATCCAGTTCAATAAATGTGAAATCGGTCGTGCCGCCACCAAGATCGGCAACCAATACTTTTTCTTTTTGTGAAATTATTTTTTCGTAGGCAAATGCAGCACCGATTGGTTCAAACTGAAAACGGATCTCTGTCAAGCCAGCCTGGTTTGCCGCCTGCAGCAAACGCTTCTGTGCAATAGAATCGTTTAAGGTGTTTTCATCATCAAAGAAAACCGGTCTTCCTAAAATGGCTTTTTTACAATCGTATCCCACAATTGCATCAGCTTTGTTTTTCAGTTCTTTTAATATGAGTGTGATTAGTCCGGCTGCCGTAAAGCTTTTATTGTGTATCCGGGTCTCAGTAAAATTTGTCCGTGGCAATACACGTTTGATCGACTTCATGAATCTTCCTTTCATTCCATCTGCTATGTATTGTTCAATGGCAGCCGTGCCTACAAAATATTTCAGCGGAAGGGCAGGATCATATTCGTCTGGAAAGTACAGAATGGAAGGAACGGACAGCGTTGTCTCAATTTTATGGGTCGTTTCATTGAATATGGATAACACTGAATTGGATGTGCCGAAATCTATACCGTATATGTGGGAATTCATGTATGCAGTTATCGTTTAAATGATTGTGCCGGACAATAAGCAAAAGGTTAAACCAATCCGGCAAAGATACGCATTACAGGCGTAAGAAAGAGTGAATCCGGAGGATTCTATTGAATGATATTTCATATTATTATACACCATGCGCTGGGATAAAACCATTTATATTCCGATATTAATTTATAATTTTGAACATAATCTGTCTGGCCGTTTCTTTTTCAAGAATGATGATAAAATATATGACTTGTAGAATGTTTTCTGTATTGCTGCTGATCTTCGTAGTATCAGGATTATGTTCTGCACAGGTATATTCGGGTGATAAGGCCTACTATGCAGAGGCGGCGGGTATGGCCGGAGGGATGATCACCTTTGGCAATTACAATTCCAAAGTGCGTAATTCGCCTGTTTATACAATTTCCGGTGCATACATCAGAAATGAACAGATTATGTATGAACTCAATGTAAATACATTGTTTTCAACGATAACCTATAAATCCTATAACGGATTTTCAGATACAACCACGAAGTATTCACAAACCTATGTAATGTTTGGTATAGTAAAATCATTCCGGATAGAAAACCCGGATCTGGTTCCTTACTTTTCAACAACATTTGGTTTTATCAGCCGTTCGGTGCAGGTGGCAAATGTAAGTGCTCAAACCCAATTGGCTGTTGGCTTGCAAGGTGGATTGAAATATTTTATTAAAGATAATTTTGGCATTAAAGTACAAGCGAGGCTGCAATCTTCTTTAAATGGACTGGGTATAGGTGTTGGCGTTGGTACCGGAGGCCCCAGCGTTGGTTTAGGTAGTTATTCCAACGCTATTCAACTGGATTTTTCCGGAGGAATTTTTTACAGAATATAATTTAACAGGATCGTTTATACATGTTTGCTCAAGTTCATTACCCGGAGTCTCTTTCAAAAGAAGAATTGGATGAATATCTTCTGGAGGGCTGGTTTAGAAACGGGCAGCGGATCTTTACAACAAATTTTTTGAACTTTGATGATCAACTGTACAGTGCGATCTGGCTACGCATAAACATCCACACACTCGAACCGGAAAAAGGTCTGGCTAAGCTCGCTAAGTTAAATGCGGGTTTTACAATGTCTATTCAGCAGGCAAGTATTACGCCAGAGAAAGAAGCACTGTTTCAAAAATATAAAACAGGTGTTACGTTTTCGGCAGCACAGTCTCTACAAACATTGTTGTACGGTGATTCAACCATGGACATTTTTCCTACACTCGAAATCACCCTTTTCGATAACGGGAAATTAATTGCGCTTGGATATTTTGATACCGGATTAAAAAGTGTTGCCGGTATCATTTCGTTTTATGATCCGGAATATAAAAAAAACAGCCTGGGCAAATATCTGATTTTATTGAAACTACAATACTGTAAAGATAATCAGTTTGACTTTTTTTATCCCGGATATTTTGCTCCTTATTATCCGGCCTTTGATTATAAGTTACAGATCGGCAGGGAAAGTCTTTCTTATCTGCGGCTTGAAAACAATGCCTGGGAATCTATTGATACATTTGTTCCTGAAAAGAACCCGTATCAAACCATGGTTACCATGCTGACAACGATGGAGCAACGGCTTAAAGAGGTCGAAATTTCAGGAGCAGTATTCAATTATACCTTCTTTGAAGCGAATATCATTCCTACGCTGAGAGGTTTGAACCTGTTTGATTTTCCAGTCTTTCTGAGTTGCTTTAATTATTCGCATCAAAATGTACATCTGTTGATTGTGTATGATGTGATCTATCAATGTTATCACCTGGTTGAATGCAAAAGTGTGTGGAAGTCGGAAGATGTTGAAGAAAAGCCTGGATTTTATTCCGGTCATCTGCTGAAGATGAATAAACACGTATGCTCAACCAAAACACCTGATGAGATGGCGGCAATATTAGCCAAAGCATTGTTGCCTAAACAAGATTCAAATTCGTAATGCATACACTTGCCCAATTAAAATCCGGTAGTTTAAAAAATCTCACCGCCATAAAATTATCTGAAGGATTAACTGTATTTCCGGAGGAAATTTTTGAACACGCAGAAACACTGGAGGTGCTGGACCTTTCCGGAAATAAATTAAGTACGCTGCCCGATACTTTTTCTAGACTAAAGAAATTGAAGATCCTTTTTCTGTCGATGAATCAGTTTACTGTTTTTCCGGCAGTATTGAAAACGCTGGCTCATATTGACATCATTGGTTTTAAGGCCAATAATATCAAAACAATTCCTGAAGATTCTATACCAACGAATCTCCGCTGGCTGATCCTGACAGACAATTGTCTTGAAGCATTACCTGCAAGTATTGGTACTTGCACAAAATTGCAGAAGGTTATGCTTGCCGGAAATTGCTTACAAAATCTGCCTGATGAAATGGCAGCCTGTATCAATATTGAATTGTTGCGTATTTCTTCAAACCAAATCAGCCAGTTGCCTGAGTGGCTCAAAAAACTGCCAAGACTTGCCTGGCTGGCTTATTCAAGTAATCCCTGCCAGTCGGCGTTTGCTGCGAATCATACGCTTGAGTCCATTCCATGGCAGGAGCTTTCTATCCAGGAACAGCTTGGAGAGGGTGCGTCGGGCATTATTTTCAAAGCCGTATGGCAGACCCTTGGTGCAGCTCGGAAGCCTGTTGCTGTTAAAGTATTTAAAGGTGCTGTCACCAGCGACGGCCTGCCTGAAGATGAAATGCAGGCGTGTTTGCAGGCCGGCAGCCATGATAATCTGGTGACGGTATTGGGTGCGATTAATGGTCATCCGTTTAATAAGCCAGGCCTTGTTATGGAACTGATTGATCCCGGTTATGTGAATTTAGGCGGACCGCCTTCTTTTGTTACCTGTACCAGAGATACTTTTGATTCAGACACGAAGTTTACCATTGAGCAGATAATCCGTATTACAAAAGGAATTGCTTCCGCTGCGGAACAGCTGCATGAGCGGGGCATTATGCACGGAGACCTGTATGCACATAATATTCTCATAAACGATGCTGCATATCCACTGTTTGGCGACTTTGGTGCGGCTACTTTGTATGATCGGAAGCAGCAGGATATAGCTTCGTTTTGTGAAGGAATAGAAGTGCGTGCATTTGGTTGTCTGCTGGATGATCTGCTGCAATTTGTTTCGGCCGGGTCGGAACTGAAAGATAAGCTGTGTGCTTTGCGTGACGCCTGCATGGATACAGCCATTCGTCTGCGGCCGGATTTTAAAACAATTACTGCGCAACTGGCAGCACTCTAAGTAACTGTATGTCTCTTCGTTTGGTGGTGCACAGGTATAAAAAACAGACTGAAAATCAGTTAATTTAATTCCAAAACTGAACGCTATGTTTGTATAATTATGTTCAAACTAGTAATTTGGAGAGTATTGTAGCTATTACAGCGATAAAATAATAAACAAACGAAAAATGAAAAAGACCTTGTTTTCGGCCTTATTTTTGGCAAGCCACATTTTGTATGCACAAGAAGACTCCAGTTCATTGTACCAGCATCAGAATTTAGGGCCAAACATTAACTCCTCATCTACTGAACTTACACCCCGTATTTCTGCCGATGGTAAAATGATGTTTTATGTTCGGGACGGACATCCGGAAAATAAAAATCAACAGGATATATGGCATTCTGAAAGAGATAGCCTTGGAAACTGGATGCCTGCAAAACGTGCTGACGATAAAATCAATCAGCTGGATGCAAACTGTGTGTGGTCTGTAAACGCCGATGGTAATACATTGTTGATCAGAGGTGCTTACAACGAAGGTAAATATGTGGGCAAAGGTTTTTCATTGACCCGTATGACGAAAGAAGGGTGGACAGATCCACAAATGCTTTTCATTGATGAAATAGAAAAGGTAAACCTTGGTGTAAATGATGGTGCTTACTTATCAAATGATGGTAACGCGATCATTTTTACCATGTGTAACAAGAAAAAATGTACCCTATACGATTTGTTTGTAAGTACGCAGAAAGAAGATGGTTCTTTCACAAAACCAGTGAAACTGGGTGCAACCATCAATACAGAACAGTATAATGAATTTGCTCCATTCTTAGCATCTGATAACAAGACGTTGTATTTCTCAAGCGATCGTCCGAATGGTTTGGGTATGACAGATGTTTACAAAACTGAACGTTTGTCTGATACCTCCTGGTTAAGCTGGTCTGTACCGGTAAACATGGGTCCGCACGTAAATACAGCTTCAAAAGATGCGTATTATGTAACGGATGCAAAAGGTGAATATGCATACATGGTTTCAGATTTGAACTCATTGGGCAGTGCAGATATCATTGCATTCAAATTGAAAGAAGAGCATAAGCCAAAACCGGTTGCTTTATACGATGGTAAGATTTACAATGCCAAAACAAAAGAGCAGATTTTAAATGCCACGATTGAATATAAAATCTACCCGGATAATTCGGATGAAGGTGTAGGCCATACCGATCACGAAACGGGTCAGTATAAAATCATTCTTCCATTTGGTCACAACTATTCTGTAGACGTATTTGCTGAAGGCTTCGTTCCTGAATACGATACGATTACTGTAGGCGCTAAAAATGAATATACAGAAATCACTCGTGATTACTATCTGGTACCAATCGAAGTAGGACAAAGCATTAAACTGAACCACATCTATTTCGAAACAAGCAAGTATGAATTGCTTCCTGAGTCTTATTATGAACTTGACAAGGTTGTAAAATTATTGCACGAAAATCCTAAAATGAAAATTCAAATTGAAGGGCATACAGATAACCAGGGAAATGCAGAAAAAAACCAGCTTCTTTCTGAAAACAGAGCAAAAGCTGTTATGAGCTACATTGTTTCAAAAGGCATTGCTGCCGATAGAATTACTGCTAAAGGTTATGGTATGTCTAAGCCAATTGTAGGGAACGATACTGCTGAAAACCGCCAGTTAAACCGCCGTGTGGAATTTACAATTCTTCAAAAATAATATACGGATAATCACTGTACAGAAAGGGTCACGCAAATTCGCGTGACCCTTTTTTTATAACTTATCAATATTTTCGTATCTTTGTCATGCAAGCTTGTATACATTGTCAATGGCCGATATATACTCATGGATTACATAAAAAATCGTTTATCTGAGCCGTCAAAAGCCACATAACATTTTTTCCAACAATAATTGTGAGTGCGCCGACAGTGAATTCACAAGCTTGCTTTTTTTTTGATCGTTCTGTTTTAACCAATCGTGTTTCATGCATATTCAGCAGATAGAAGTTTACAAAGCTCCTGTCAGACTTAAAAAGCCGTTTAAAATTTCATTAGGCAGTTATGCATATGCTTCCAATATTGTTATTGTTTTAAGAACAACAGATGGGCTTGTTGGCTTTGGTGAATGCAGTCCGTTTATGTCGATCCATGGAGAAAGCATGGAAACAGCTTATGTCGTAGCGCAATACCTGGCTAAGGGATTGATAGGAGCAGATGCTGTGGATACCGTAGCCAATGCTTCACGCATGGATGCAATTATATACGGGAACGCATGTATTAAGAGTGCTTTTAATATTGCCATGTATGACCTGGCTGCACAATATGCAAAGCTGCCCTTGTATAAATTTTTGGGAGGAACTAATAACAAACAGCTTCGGACAGATTATACAATCAGCCTTGATCGCATAGCGCATATGCTGGCCGATGCTGAAGCTATTATACAAGCCGGATTCAAAATCATAAAGGCAAAGCTTGGCGGAACGAAGGAAGAAGATGTAGAGCGGATCAGACAAATCAGAAAATTTGTGGGTCCGGATATCATCATCCGGATTGATGCCAACCAGGGCTGGAATGTTCAGGATGCAGCCGCCATTCTGCAGGCGCTGGAGCCTTTCAATATCCAGCATTGCGAAGAACCCATTTCAAGGAGCCTCTATGAAGAACTGCCTGCCATAAGAAGAGCCAGTAAGATTCGGGTTATGGCTGATGAGTCCTGCTGCGATCATTTGGATGCACAACGATTGATCAATATACAGGCTGTCGATTCCTTCAATATTAAATTAAGTAAATCTGCGGGAATCGATAAAGCACGGAAAATTATTACTCTCGCTGAAAAACATGTAATGGATGTTCAGTTGGGCGGTTTTCTTGAATCCCGGTTGGGCTTTACGGCCGCCGCACACCTGGCATTAACGAGTAACGCCATCAAGCATATTGATTTTGATACACCGCTCATGTTTCAGGAAGATCCGGTTGTGGGCGGCCTGGTTTATAAAGAGGCAGGTCTTATAGAAGTGCCGGAAGCTATTGGCTTGGGTGCGGCTTACGATCCGGCTTATTTAGCAAGACTGGAAAAAATCCTTATTCAGTAAAAAGCCTTCATTTGTGAAATGTACAAATGAAGGCTTTTGTAATTGTATATAAAGTGAAAGGATTATCTCACAATTAATTTTTTAGATGCCATATTTGTTGTTGTCTGAATGGTTACAATATATAATCCGGAAGACATACCGTTTACATGAATTGCTTGTTCGTATTCTTCAGATGAATATTTTCTAACCACATTACCACTAATATCACTAATTTCTACAAACAGAACATCTGTTTCTGAATAATCCGAATCTATTGTAAAGCTACCGTCAATACTAGGGTTGGGATATACACTCCAGGATGCTTTTGTGTCAAAGTTGATTACTGATACAGAAGAATACGAAACTTTGCCGTCATAATCTGTCTGCATTAATCTGTAATAAGAAATACCTTCCAGCGGACTGAAGTCATAATAAGAATATGATTTTAAGCTTGAACTGTTTCCGGTACCTGCAATAACATCCAGCGCAGTGTAATTAATACCATTTGTAGAACGTTGAACAGTATAAGATCTGTTGTTTTTTTCTTCTGCTGTTTCCCATACAACGGATACACTTCCATCAACCTTTGTTGCCTTGAATGACACCAGTTTGATTGGCAGTGGAGCACAAGGGTTTGTACAACCGGAATAGCCGATGTATGTTGATGTTCCTAATTTCAGGTTGCTTTGGCTAACCTGAACCTGGCTGCTGCCAAATACGGCACCTGATGTATAGGTACTACCAATCAGGTCAAACGTTGTAGCGTTGATACGCGTCACCTGCCAGTAACCATTCATATTGCTTACACCGGTTACGCCTGCAATCTCTATGAACTGGTTGTTTGCCGGTCCTGAAGCCATCGTGATTCTATATGCACCGCTTCCGTTGTCTGCAACAGAAGTAATTGTATTGATTGTACCACCAGCCTGCATGGGCGCAGATCCGCAGAAATTTAAATTGACATTACTCAATACAGTTCCGTTCACATTGGATGGTGTTGAACTACCCATGATTGTTGCACAGCCTGAAGTAAGGTTGATCGGAGTTCCGTTAAATGTCGTAATGTTCTGTGTGATGTTAAATAAACTATGGTCACCCATGTTTATCGTGCCATTGTTTTTATATAAGGTGTTTGTAGTTGTTGTTGAGTTTGCATTTAAGTTCAATGTACCACCATCTACACGCAACTCAGCAGAGAAGGTCATAGTACCATTGTTGTTGGTTGTACCTCCACCTAAATAGACGTTACCGGTAACACCGATTGTTCCACTGTTGTTAATCGTAGGAGAGATGGAAGAACCATTGCTGCTGAAGTTGAATGTACCACCTGTGCTGTTGTTAATGGTAAAGGTACCACCACCAATAGCCGTTGATTCAGTAAATGTACCTGCATTGTCAAAGATGGTTCCGTTTGGAACGTTCGCATTCGGCATGGTCATGGTGATACTTGCACCTGCTACGTTGGCAATATTAAAGCCCGTGTTCCAGCTGCTTGTAATATTGAAATTCACACCAGTACCTGAGTTCGTGAATTTCCCCGGACTCCCCGGACTGCTATACTGGATTGTAACGTTATTGGCAAAGTTGTTCAGGATATTGCTGTTGCTTCCCAATGTTAAATTGGCAGAAGAGTAATTGTTCAATGTCACATTACTGTTGAAGTTTCGGGTGCCTGAAATAGTACCGCAGTTATTAATAATACTTGCACTTGTTGCTGAAACGTCCTTACTGAATGTACCGCCGCTCAATACGTTTATTGTACCGCCGGCTACGGTCATAGAACCATTTATGGTAGGGTTGTTTTTAACAAACATGCTGGCACCAGTGGGTAGTGTTGCACCGTTGTTTAGTGTACCACCGGATGCTATCAATGTACCGCCACTTAATACAGAAACATTGTTGCTTACAGTACCACCTGAAACAATGATCTTACCGCCACTGTTTATGACAACAGCACCGCTTTGCGTACCGCCTGTGATACAGATTACATCTCCGGAATTAGCCGTTATAGGTGTAGCAGTATTTGCGCTTATAGTAGAAGTACAACCAGAAGATGGATCAGCAGGGCATTGCGCATTTGCTGCAAAACCCGCTTGAAGTGCCATCAAAAATGTAAATACTATTTGCTTTATATTTTTCATTGGTAATTTCCAATTTTTATTAAATTTATTAACGTATGTTAATTCTGGTTGGTTGAGTTTTTAAAAAAGTTTAAATATTAAGTATTGTATTTTTTGTCCTCTAAAAATTGAAAAATCAGCTCAGAAAGTAACTTTTTTACTCAAAAGGCACTTAGAATTAGAAAAATGAAAAGCCTTTTTCAGGCAAATTTGGCACTATTATAAGTCTAAGAAAGGATCCGAATGCGGGTTTATACGGATTCCGGAGATTGTAATATTTGTATGAATTGTTGAAAAAAAACAAGAATATTTTTTAGAAAAATCACATGTATTGAATTTTAAATATGAATATTGGAATTTTCACTCTGTTTAAATGGAATGATCAGACTATTAATTTTGATAAAAACAGACTGATTTCCCCATTCCAAAGAGTAAATTGTAACTTGTTTTATTTGTCCAGGTTGATATAAAAAGAGATGAAACGGAAAGCTAAAGTTTTATTTGTTCATAAGGTTTCTGAAAGTACATATAGATTGCTGTTGGGAAGGAGAGTATCGTCAAATGAATCTTTCTGGTGGATTCCCGGTGGCTCGGTAGAAGCCGGTGAAACGGATTTTGAGGCTGGCTTGAGAGAGCTGGGAGAGGAATTATTTTTAACGAAGGATTTTACAGATACATTGCAAGCCTGCAAGGAGGAAAACAAAATTCCTGTATCTGTTGAATATACATCTGCGCAGGCAGTTAATATTATTTTTCTTGTACCAATGTTGTATAAAGAAAACATCGCGCTACCCTCTATTAAAGATGAGTTTGAAGAGGTGGCCTGGTTTGGTCTTGACAATATGCCTCAAAACATGTCGCGCGAATTTTCCTATATAGAAAAAGAATTGAAGGAAGCGATACGTACATTATAGATCAGATCAAGCCTCTTGCTTTCAGTTCAAGGTATTTATTGATGGAGTTTAATGGCAATGCTTCAGGTTTGCTGAGGATGGATTGTATGCCGTATTTCTTAAGCTCATTTACAATAAGAACTTTTTCCTGCATATTCTTTTTGGCCATCGTCTGCTGGTAGATCTCCTCAGTATCTTTGGCATCCGTTAATGCAAAATTACTCAGTTCGGTGTTCTCAAAGAATATGACAACCAGCAAATGCGAAGTGTTGATTCTTCTCAAATAAGGAAGTACTCTTTCCAGTGCCTGGTAGCTTTCGAAATTGGTAAATAAGAATAACAAACTGCGGCCCTTAACGGATGTGCGTATGGCCTGGTAAAGATGCTCATAGTTTGATTCAAGGATATGTTCCTTTTCTTTATATAAAGCCTCTAAAATATTTTTTAATTGTCTGCTGCCTTTGTCAGATTTTACAAAACGGTTGATTGTATTGCTGAAGGTAAGCAAGCCAACTTTATCATCTTTCTTTAATGCGGTATTGCTTAAAACAAGGGCTGTATTGATGGAATGATCAAGCAACGTTAAGCCATCAAAAGGCATGCGCATGCTTCGGCTTTTATCAATAATGCAAAAAATCTGTTGTGACTTTTCTTCTTCGTATTGATTCACCATCAACTCGCTTCTTCGGCTGGTAGCCTTCCAGTTGATGCTTCTGTAATCATCTCCCCGCACATAGTTTTTGATCTGCTCAAACTCATAACTATGCCCGATCCTGCGCAGCTTCTTTATACCGTAATAATGCGAGATGCGTGTAAAGGTTTTTAATTCCAGCTGCTTCATGAGCAGGATAGACGGGTAAACAGCAATCGTTTGTGCAGAAGAAATTTCTATTCTTCTATTGACAAGGCCCAGTTTACTTTTAATGAACAGCAGAATATTTCCAAACTCATATTCACCACGGGTTAATGGTTTTACAGTGTATTGTATATTCTGTTTTTCATTTCCCTGTAAAACGGTTTTGATCTGAAAGGATCTTTCCTGGAACTGAACAGGCAATTCATCCTGGATCTCAATTTCAAAAGTAATCACACTCATGTTGCGGATACTTAATTTTATTGAGTTGTCAGAACCCATTGATAATACGGAAGGAGCCTTGCGCATGCAGGCAAATTTTATTGACGGACTGAACAGGAAGAATGCATCTGCAATACTGATCAATCCAAAGATCAATAAACATACCTTGGCCGGTATCAATAAGAAAGAGAAAGGGTAGGACAGAATAAACAGCAATAATATAACCGCAATTCCTGTAAAGAACCTTCCTGTTAAAAAGATATGTCTAAAGAAAGATCTCACCTTGGAACTTCAATTTTTTCGATGATTGATTTGATCACACTTTCAGTTGTATCTCCTTCCATTTCTTTTTCAGGAGTCAAAATAATTCTGTGATTTAAAACCGGATAAGCAACATACTGAATATCTTCCGGTATCACGAAGCTGCGACCTCGCATTGCTGCTATAGCTTTTGATGTCTTCAGGATTGCAAGCGATGCTCTCGGAGATGCACCTAAATATAAGTCAGGATGGTTTCTTGTATTGAACACGATCTGGCCGATATAATCCAGTAAATGTTCTTCGATATGAATTTTTTCAATATGCTCTGCAATGAACTGCAGATCCTGGAAACTCAATATCTCTGCTACATCCTGAGCGATCTTATTGGTGAAATCTTCTTTGAAACGGCGAAGAATTCTTTTTTCTTCTTCAAAAGAAGGGTATGATAATTTTATTTTAAATATAAAACGGTCTAGCTGCGCTTCCGGCAGTTTATATGTACCTTCCTGTTCAATCGGGTTTTGTGTTGCAATAACGAAAAACGGAAATTGTAATACATGGCGTACACCATCAACAGTTATTTGTTTTTCTTCCATTACTTCAAAAAGAGCTGCCTGTGTTTTGGCAGGAGAACGGTTGATCTCATCAATCAGTACAATATTTGAAAAGATTGGTCCTTTGTTGAATTGAAATTCAGAAGTCTTGACATTGAAAATGGTTGTACCGATTACGTCTGTCGGCATTAGATCCGGCGTGAACTGAATACGGTTAAAATATACTGCCAGTGTCTTTGCCAGCGTTTTGGCAGTAACTGTTTTGGCAATACCCGGTACACCTTCAAGCAATACGTGGCCGCCTGAAAAAATACCCGCAAGCATCAGGTCAATCATCTCTTCCTGACCAATAATTACTTTGTGTATTTCATTTTTTACACGCAAAACCATGTTGTTGACTTTGTTGTAAGAATCATCCGGGGTAAACGAAAATGTATCTTCCATTAGTTCTGTATTTTTTTATAGATGAATTGCATTTGTTGGTAAAAGAAATGTAGGTCTTTGGTTTTCATATCATGGCCTGGAAGTGTAATGCGTTTGTATTCTTCCTGCAGCTGTATAAAACGCTGGGCTTCTATGCCTGATTTAGTTGCCAGCCATTGCACGGAAGCAGGGTTGTCAAGATTTATTTTAACGCCATACTTTTGTTGTATCGTTGAAATAAATAAGCGCATATTCAGTTGGATCAGCTTTCTGTGATTTCCGATTTGTGCATATAAACGACCTGTTGTTTGTACATATTCAATACTTGTATTGTTTACCGGTTCAATAACCGGAATGATCCGCTGCTTACGCTTGCTTTCAAATAATATATAGAGCACTACCGTAGCCAATAATAAATACCAAGCCCAACGCAGAGACTCAATAGCTAAAACATATTTTAAATAGGGCGTGCGCGGCCTGGCTGATTCACCTTGTTGTCTGTTCATCGGAGGAACTTCGTCCCAGAATAATTTTCCGTTTGATAAAACCGATAGTATTTCTTCGGCATGACCTAACCCCTGTTGCTCTTTCACAAAATAATTTGTCAATAGGATAGGAGTTGTAAATATGTACAGATAGCCTTTACCATAAGGGATACGCACATAATTGTATGTGTGATCATTTAACATAGACAATACAGTAACGGATGAATCAAGATTTTCCGATACCGGGATGCTTACGCGACTATAGGCTGTTGGAGCAAAAAGAGATATTTGTTTGGGCACCTCAAAGGAATAGTTGCCCGGTACGTTGGGTAATGGCTTTTGCAGCTGTGGTACAATATAATTGTCTGCCACAGCAGTTAAATGTATGATGTAGCTGTTTCTGATTGAATCTTCCTGTTGAATAGCAATAGCTATTGTAGTGTCAACAGCCATTGTAGAGTCAACAGCAACCGGAGCTACTACGGTATCAGCTTCGTACACCTCTGTATATTCTTCATCTTCTTCCATAACTACCGTATCGGATGCGGTAGCTATTTCTTCTTCATTGGTGTACTCTTCCGTTTGTGGTGCTGCGGGAGTTTCTTCTTCAGTAGCATCATCAAAATGTTCTACAAATTCAGTTTCAGTCTGTGGAGCAATTGACAGTAAAGAGTCCGGATATAGAATGGTATAGTTTGATGTGTCAAATGCGAATGTACCTCCGTTTTTCAATAAATAACTAACCGAGTACGGAAGCTGCGTAGAGCTTATAAAAGCATTGTTTCCTTTTTCAACAAATTCGAATAAGGATTTTTGTTCATGGTCTGTCAGTAAATTGAATTCGTTACCGATGTAAACATAGTTCGCATGAACGGCATCGGCAGGAAGATCCTTGTCGATGGTTTTTGTTATGTCGGTAAAGTTTTCGGAATATTTGTGTTTAAGAAGTTCTTTCAACAAATACGTCCCGTATGGATCTTTGGAATCAGAATCGTAATGTTCCGTCCAGTTTATATTTTTCTGTGCGTTCGCCAGCAACCAGAATCCTATTGCTATTACCAATAGAACTCCAATAATTACCCAGGCAATCCATGATCTATTTTTCATCAGGCAGCGGGAATTGATTGTTGAACA
Source organism: Cytophagaceae bacterium (assembly GCA_021151805.1). Taxonomy (GTDB): domain Bacteria; phylum Bacteroidota; class Bacteroidia; order Cytophagales; family Cytophagaceae; genus Cytophaga. The sequence goes on from JAGKWN010000002.1 coordinate 17,498, forward strand.
TTAAAAACTGATTTTTTGCCACATCGAACATGCTTTCATTCAATTGAAAATTTCCATACCAGGTTGTTTCATAGATGCTGGTAAGAGAAGAAAAGTCTGCAGCCTGCGGGTGAGAAGAAAATTCCAGTATGTATTTGCTGTTTGTTTTATCTTTTTCCCATTTAATAAATCCATTCAAATGCAGCAATTGCAATGACATCAGATAGTAGATCCGGATCGCGTTGCGGATGTCACCGTCGCCGATGTATTTGTTCAGTAGTTTCTGCAGCGGCCATTCAGAAATATTTTCTTCATGCAATTCTTCTTCTGACTCTATATCAATATTAGATTTTACAACCGCACTGTTCTTATATAAAAGTGTAGGCAGGAGTTTGGCAAGTATGAAGCCAATGATACCAATAATAAGGATGAAGCCCAGCACCTTAAGAAGAGGCGCAATTCCTGAAAGATCCATGTCGGAAGATTTTTTCTCCTGTTTACGCTCTTTAGGTTCTTGCTTGGGTTTTTCTTTTTTTTCTTCTTCGGTATAATCTAATCCTTCTGAAAGTGTTTTCCATTTTTCCTTATCCAGCGTATTTGTTTTATAGTTCTGCGACTGTTGACTATAAAGCATTGGGCTGTTTAAGAAAACAAAAACTGAAAGACATAAAATAAATAATGTTTTTTTCATGCTACTTCCAGAGAAAATGAACTTTATTGGTAAGAGCTTCAGCATTTTTAATTTCTTTTAAACTATATAATTTCCACATGATACCGTACAGGCACAGAGGAATAATATAGAAGAAGCCGCTGTAATGAAAGATGGTGTAAAAGCCGATATAAATCCAGCGCATGGATTCGGGCGCTATATCTACATTGAATACAACAAACTCAATGAAGAAATAGGTGATCGGAGATTCAATAACCGCGTAGTAAAGAATCATACATAAGCTTAATAAGGTAAACAATCCTACCAACGACATGTATTCTTTTTTCATGTAAGAAAAAGCCCTGCCGATAGCACTTGGGTACATGATGTCTTCAGTTACTGAAACGGCGAAGATCAGGATTAAAGCCGGCGTTGCCGCAAGCAGTGCGAGCAATAGCAGAAATGGCTGCTCGATCAATGCGATCGGGTAGATCAGTGCTGCTGTTATAAGAGCTTTATAGTAATGCTTTAAGGTGAATTTTATGGCTGATATCGGTTCTTTTGTTGTAATTCCGTAGATATTGAATGCAGCAAAAAACAACAGCAGCGAGAGGTTGAAGATATGCATGATATGTACATAGATTGGCAAGTCTGGTTCAAAGAAATACGTGAAGAATGACCATTCGGTAGGGTCGGTATTTTCAAGTAAATGATCATTCAATGCATAGATCAGCAGACCAAATGAAAGCAGTAGTGCCAGCGATTTAACTTTGGCATTTGAAAAGAAGAAATGATGGAACAGCGAAAAAGAGTGGCGGATCAGTTCTGTTAATTCCAGTATGGCTTCCGTGCTTGGTGCGGTAAAATTATCTGCATGAACTTTTACCTGTCTGATTTGTGATGAAAACCCACGTCTGCTTTTTAGTACAGGGTATACAATAAAATAGCCTATGATAAAAAACAGGGATAAGAGAATTAATATAAGGCGTATTACATCCGGTGTTTCAGTGTATCGGGTTAAGAAACTTTCAATGATCGCTGCAAATATGGTAATGGGAATGGTACCCATTAATAACTTGAACCCATTCATGGCAGAGACCTGAAATGCCTGCAAACGTGAATACGTGCCAGGAAATACAAGTCCGCTGCCAAGCCTGATACCAGCTGCGCCGGCGAGTACCATGCCCGACATTTCTAGTGTTCCATGAAGCCATATCGTCAATGCTGAATCAACAAACAATCCTTTCTGGACAAAGTAGTATTGAAATACACCAACCATGATTCCATTATAAAACATGATTAATATGGAACCAATACCCAGAACAAGGCCGCTCGCAAAGGTGAGGAAGTCAACTTTTACATTGTTTAAAGTAATGCCCAGAAACATGTCGGTCTCTTTAGAAGTCTTGTACACAGCCATGGGATCCCCTTTTTCGATGTTGGCTTCGGTCATGTTTACGTATTGATCTCCAAGTACCACACGTACGAATTCAGGATCTTTTATAGCTGAAAAAACACCAATGGATACAGCTAATACAAATACACAAAAACTCAGTGTAAGCTCTTTACGGGAATCCCATACGATTTTGGGTAATTCTTCTTTCCAGAAAAAGATGATGTCAGACCAGCGGGAACGCCTGCTTTTATATATATTGGAGTAAACTTTTTGAGCTAAATTATTCAAATACAAACGCACCGATCTGTTTTGATAAAACGTACGGGCATACGATAAATCGTCACTTACCTGAATGTATAAATCACTTAATTTATCCGGATCCGAATTACCAGAAGCTAGGTGCTTTTCTAATTCTTTCCATTTTTTTTTATTTTGCTTGATAAAAAGTGATTCTTTCATTTAAAAACTACTAAATTCAAACGATATATAATTATACTTGAAAATTAACTGCAAAAGTAAATCTCTCAATAGTAGATAAACATTTTAAAATAGCAAAATGATTAACCATATAAAAATAATAAAATTTCATTTGTTATGTCAAAGATAGAGATACAAACAACACAAAATGTAGCAATCGATTATGAAGCAGGTTCTTTGATGGACCGGATTATTGGCTGTATACTTGATTTTGTTGTAGTTGCTATTTCAAGTCTGGTTCTGGGGTTGTTGCTCATGTCAATTACTGGTAGTGAAATGCTGGCTATCATATTGGTTATGCCAATAACGATTTTCTATAGTCTTGTTCTTGAGGTGTTTAATAATGGTAAAACACTTGGTAAAATGGCCATGGGCTTGCAGGTAGTACGTCTTGACGGACAAGAGGCGCGCTTGAATGATTTTCTTACCCGTTGGGTATTCAGAAGTATTGATATTACCGGTACATTCGGAACCTTAGCTGTGATCATGGTTACGGTTACAAAAAATCATCAGCGTTTGGGCGATTTTGTGGCTAACACGGTTGTGATCAAAACCAAACCAACCTATGCAATAGATCTGGAGAATGTATTGAAAAAGAAAAGTGCCGAAGGGTATGAGCCTGTTTATCCACAATCACTGCGGTTTACCGAAGACCAGATGCTCATCTTAAAAAGCGGTATAGATCGTTATCAGAAATATCCGAATGAAGCACATACTGAAGTGATTAAAACATTGAGTAAGCAGGTGGCCATTAAAATGGAAATTCCTGAACCTAAAAAGAAACTCGATTTTTTAAAACAGGTATTGAAAGACTACGTTATTCTAACGAGATAATAAATTGTTTTCTAATACGTTGTAAGTTCTGTCAGATTTTCTTCCCATGTTTCAGAAAAACATAACAGCGATCGTATTCTTTATCTGCATTTCATTGTGTTCTACAGTGTCGGCCCAGATTGATACGGTACGTATCAATGTAGATGGCTTAACGTGTTCCAGTTGTTCAAAAGCTGTTGAACAGAAACTGCTGCAGGTATTTTTTGTAAAGTCTGTGGTTATGAATTTAAATCGGAACGAAGCCACGGTATTGATTGATTTCTCACAACAGATAGACTGGAATGTATTGGCAAAAGCTGTTTACGATGCAGGCTTTTCCGTTGGTTCATTTAAAGTGCCTGCATGTTATAAACTGAAAAATAAGTTTAATGGCGGTGATTGTTCGACTCAGTATATATATATACATGAAGCAGTTCCGGTTCCGGTACAAGACACGTATACACTGGTAGGGAAATTTTTCATGGATAAAAAATCGTATGCCAACTGGAAGAAAAGTCGCCCGGAAATTGCATCAAAGGTATATGCTACTACTGTTTACTACTATTATTGATGCGCACAACAATTCTCTGCGGTCTGTTTCTTATTCTGTTCCGGCTAACGGCAACGGCACAGGAACTTTTTCCGCACGCAGAACCTGCATCTACAGTACCTAAAGGGATTTCCGGTTTCCGATTCTTCTATGACCGGTATAAAGAGCAATCTTCAGCCCGGATTAAGGAAAGCTATCACTTGCGCTATATGCTGGGGATCACGTCTAAATGGACAGTCATGTCTACGCTAGGTATTTCCAATCACCATTACAATACATTTCCTACAGATATCCTGAAGTATTTCTTCAACCATCATTTAAAAACCTATCCACCGGCAGGCTTTGCTGTAGAAGGAATCAATGTATACAGCAAATACCGTTTCCTGACGATGGACAACTATCACAGGCATTTAAGAATGGCTGTTTTTGCGCAGGGAAATAAATCGTTTGTCGCGCATGACTCTGCAGAACCCTCGTTAATGAATGACAACTCCGGGTACGGTGGTGGCATCATTACCACGTTTTTGATTGAGCGTTTGGGAACTTCATTAACAGCAGGGTATATTCATCCGCTGTTATATACCCAAAAGGATATTGATATCCGGTTTCAGTCAGGAGATGCTTTATATCTGGAGTTTTCTACCGGGTATCGGGTATGGCCATTAGAATATGAAAAATATTCAGACCTGAATATAAATCTGTATGCGGAATTTACCTGGAAACAATATGGGAAAGCCGTTGTACAGCAGAATGGCCAAACGATTGACTTTGCACAATATGCAGTCTTAAATCCGTACACGTATAAAGAACTGATTGGTGGTTCTTATGTTGATGGCCGGTTTTCGGTCCAGTTCATCAGCAATTCAAACAGCCGTATTGATCTGGGGGTTACGCTGGCTTTGAAGAACAGATCCTATAATTACTGGGCACCGATGTTTTCTTTGCAATATCAAACGTATCTCTACGGTAAAAAGAAGAGTAGGAAGAAGTAAGGATTATTCTGTAATCAGTGCTTCATCTTTTTTTAGTTGAATATCCAGCCAGAAGGTTCCGAAGGGAATTAAGGAAGCGATAAAGGCTGTGATTGATTTTTTATTATCCCAGTTTAGATACTTTTTTCCTAACAAAATAGCAGCAACAAACAGCATGAATAAAACGCCGTGTCCCATGCCCAGATGCTTTATTCCAGCCTGTACATCCATGTTGGTTGTTCTTTTAAGAATGGATAAAACCAGCAGTACCAGGTAGGAGATACCCTCTACAACGCCGATATAACGGATGGTTTTGGATAGATTTCTTTTGGAGGAAGCGTTCATTTCTGACATAATTAGACAATCTGTTTATGTTGTAAAGGTATTTCTTTTTGCTATTCTGTGCTAACATTAAACCGCTTGATTTTGAACCCTGCAGCAGTTTTTTTTATTCGAGTAATCAAATGCGTATATTCGCTTTGCAGGAGTGTATTCGTCCCTTTGTTATGTTTAAATCAATCGCTAAAAAAATCCTTAAAATAAGTCTGTATGTTTTTCTGCTGATAGCTGTTTTGTCAGGTGTTTTTTTGTGGCTGGTATCTCTTTCGGAGCCAGTAATTAAAGATGAAGCTGCTTACGCAACATTAAAAAAGGATTCCATTGCAAACGGCTGGGTAGTAGGGAAGAACTGGCTTCATAGAAATGAATATGGCCTGTATGAAATGTATGTGGAAGGGAAACCTTTTGAGCGCGGATATGTCAATGGATTACTATCACAGGAATTGGTGGTACGCCAGGAAGATTATTTTGTAAATCGTTTGAATGCGTTGATCCCATCCAGGCTTTATCAGTTTTTTTTGAAGCAGGTAGTTGTCTGGCTGAATAAGGATCTGGATGAAAACATTGCGGAAGAAAATAAAGAGGAAATTTATGGTGTCTCCAGGTTTGCCAGCCCGCGTTATGATTATATAGCTCCTGCCTATCAGCGTATGCTGAATTACCATGGCGCCCATGATATTGGCCACGCCATGCAAAACATGAATTTAGTTGCGTGTTCTTCTTACGGTGTATGGAATTCGTATACAGCAGACAGCAGCTTGCTGATCGCACGTAATTTTGATTTTTATGCCGGCGATGATTTTTCCAAAGAGCGTATCATCTTATTTATCAATCCAGATAAAGGATATAAACAAATGCTTGTAACCTGGGGAGGCTTTACAGGTGTGGCATCCGGGATGAATGAACATGGTTTAACGGTAACATTAAACGCCGCACCTTCTGTATTACCTTCCAATACTGCTACTCCGGTAACCCTGATCTCAAGGCAGATTCTGCAGTATGCAAAAAATATTGATGAAGCATTTGCCATTGCTTCAAAAGCAAAATCATTTGTTTCCGAATCTTTTTTAATCGGTTCCGCACTGGATCATAAAGCCGTGCTGATTGAAAAAACACCGGATACAACCATTCTATATACTTCTCCGCGTGCTGAAATATTAAGTACCAATCATTTCCAAAGTCCGTATTTTCTGAAAGATCCTGTGAACATCAAACACATGAATGAAAGCGCTACGGTTGAACGTTACAAACGTCTGCAGCAGGTGATGGATCAGGTGCCGGTAAAAACTCCGCAAACATCTGTAGATATTTTAAGAAACAGAAAAGGATGGAATGATAGAAATATCGGACTCTCGAATGAAAATACCATTAACCAGTTGGTGGCGCACCATTCCATTGTGTTTTTACCGGAACAGCAATTGGTTTGGGTTTCTACCAATCCATACCAGCTGGGGGCATTTGTATGTTATGATCTGAAGAAGATCTTTTCTGATACATTTTCTATCCGCGATCATAAGTTTGTGTATGAAGAAAGCAGAACCATTGCTGCTGATACGTTTTTAACGACCGATGAATACCAGCGTTATGTATTGTATAAAAGCAGGCTGCAGAAATTTCAAAGCACCTCGTACGAACTTCCTGTTAGTGATCATGAATTAGCTGCGTTCGAACAATCAAATCCTGAATATTTTGAAACACATTTGCAGATTGGACAATATTATCTGGCGCATGAAAATTATGCAACAGCATTGAAATATTTTAAACAGGCAAAATCCAAAACGATCCCTCGCAAAGAAGACCGGGATAAAATTGATTCCTTCATTCAAACCTGTACAAAGAATTTATGAATGTAGGTGTAGGGGTTGATATTGTTGATATTGAGCGTATGCGCCAACGCATCGACGCAGAGACTGGTTTCAGAGAACTGGTTTTTTCTCCGGAAGAAATTGCTTATTGTGAGAAGAAAGCCAATCGCTATGAGTCTTATGCAGCACGCTTTGCCGCAAAAGAAGCCTTGCTGAAGGCGGTAGGTACAGGAATCGATTTTACACAGGATATGAAAGCATTCAGTATTCATAACGAAGAGAACGGGAAACCTTATTTCAAACGCAGTGAATCGTTGGATAATTTCCTGCAGCAACATTTTACCGGCGAACTGGAAATACAGGTAAGTCTTTCACACAGCAGGCAGCAAGCCATAGCATTTGTATTAATTAATCGGAAATAAATGAATATTTCTTTTCAGACAGAAGCACAGATCCGCCACACACAGGATGAATTGCTGCAGCAACAGATACAGTATCTGGCAGAAGAATCTCCGTATTACAAACGTATTTTCAAAGAACATAGCATTGATCCGGCATCGATCAAATCAATCGCTGATCTGAAGAAACTTCCGTTCACTTCGAAAGAAGATCTGAATCAATATTACCCCGAGCTTTTGTGTATAGAAGAGCAAGCCATTGCCGACACCGTAGTTACTTCCGGGACTTTAGGCGAGCCGATTCCGTTTCATTTATCTGAAAATGATCTGACACGTCTTGCGCACAATGAATATTTATCTCTTTCCATCGCCGGCGTTACAGCAGCAGATAAAGTACAGCTTTCCGCCACCATGGATAAATTGTTCATGGCTGGTATTGCTTACTACATGGGGCTTCGTAAAATCGGCGCTGCCGTGATCCGTGTTGGTCCGGGTGCGCCGGAATTGCAATGGAATACAATCAAACGGTTTTCGCCGACTGTTTTTATCGGTGTCCCGTCCTTTATCATAAAATTGCTTGATTATGCAGATGCTCATCACATTGATGCAAAAAGCACATCGGTAAAACGCATCATCTGCATTGGCGAATCGATCCGCAACGAAGATTTCTCCCTGAATAATCTTGGTAAACGCATCGTGGAGCGTTGGCCGGTTTCGCTGCATTCTACCTATGCATCTACAGAAATGAGTACCGCCTTTACCGAATGTGAAGCAGGCAAAGGAGGCCATCAGTTGCATGAGTTGATTATTACAGAGTGCATCGATGATGATGGTAACACCGTTCAGGAAGGGGAGAGCGGAGAGTTGGTGATTACCACCCTGGGCGTGGAATCGATGCCTTTACTACGTTTTAAAACCGGTGACCTGTGCCGTATTTATTCCGAACCTTGTTCTTGCGGAAGACATACAAAACGTGTCGGACCGATTTTAGGCAGGAAGAAGCAAATGATCAAATTTAAAGGCACAACCTTGTACCCGCCTGCTTTAAGCGAAATCCTGAATGAAATTTCCTGCATCAAATCGTATTATACGGAAGTGTATCACAATGAACTTGGTCTGGACATGATTCGTGTGCACGTGGCCTGCAAGGAAGAAAACGAGGAAAACGATAAAATAATCAAGGATCATTTCAAGGCCAAGATCCGGGTTACACCGGAAGTGGTGTATGAAAAGCTCGAATACGTCGATAAAATCCGGAACAGCCTGAACTTCAGGAAACCAGTAGATTTTATGGATAATCGTAAATAATTCAGAATGAAAGATTTTCCGGATTAATAAGCTTAAAACAAGCTTCAGAATCTATTTTTTCAATAGGGTTGCATCCGGATTGTTTATGCACAAAATCTGCAAATGTGCCAACAAAGTTATACTTTTGTGGATTAAGCATATATAAGTTTTAATGGCAACTATTGGAGATCAAATATTAACCGTAGATCAAATTAAGGGATTTTTATATTCAAATGAACTTTTGGAGATAAGCGACAAAGCACTTGAGCGTGTTCGCAAAAACCATCAGTTCTTGAAAGATTTTTCTATAGATAAAATTATTTATGGTATCAACACCGGTTTTGGTCCTATGGCTCAATACAGGGTTAGTGACGAAGACCGTAAAACACTTCAATATAACCTGATCAGAAGCCATTGTTCAGGAACAGGTAATGCCTTGGATCCTGTGTATGTAAAAGCGGCAATGATTGTTCGCTTAAACAGTTTTTTAATAGGCAAATCAGGCGTGCACGAAAGTCTGGTATTGCTGTTACGGGATTTAGTCAACAATAACATCACACCAGTCATTTACGAACACGGTGGCGTAGGAGCCAGCGGAGACCTTGTACAGTTGGCGCATTTAGGCCAGTGTCTGATTGGTGAAGGATCTGTACATTACAACGGAAAGATCTGTACTGCAGCGGAAGCTTTCAAAGCAGCGGGCATCAAACCAATCGATATCCAGATCCGTGAAGGCCTGGCAGTGATGAATGGAACTTCATTCATGACCGGTATCGGCGTGGTAAACCTGATCCAGGCGCAGCAATTATTGGATTGGTCCATCAATGCTGCTTCATTGATCAATGAATTGATCGCCTCTTACGATGATTATTTCTCTGCTGAACTGAATGAAGTAAAGCTTCATGCCGGACAGCAGTTTGTTGCTTCGGAAATCCGCCGCAGACTTGCAGGAAGCTCTTTGATTAAATCAAGAGCTAACCATTTGTATAAGAAAGTGGATGAAATGTATTTCGAAGATAAAGTTCAGGAATACTATTCCATCCGTTGTGTGCCGCAGATTGTGGGCCCTATTGCTGATACAATTCAGTATGCAACTCAGGTAATGGAGAACGAAGTAAATTCAGTGAACGATAATCCTGTTGTTGACCAGGAAACAAATAACATTTACCACGGTGGGAATTTTCACGGCGATTACATTTCACTGGAAATGGATAAAGTGAAAATTGCAATCACCAAACTGGCCATGCTTGCAGAGCGCCAGATCAATTATTTAATGAACAGCAAGCTGAATAATATGCTGCCTCCATTTTTGAATAAAGGCGTGCTAGGCTTGAATTTTGGTTTACAGGGAATTCAATTCACGGCAACTTCAACGGTTGCTGAATGCCAGACATTGGCGAACCCTATGTATGTACATAGCATTCCGAATAATAACGACAACCAGGATATTGTAAGCATGGGCACAAATGCAGCGTTGCTGTGTGCCAAAGTGATCGAAAATGCTTATCAGGTATTGGCGATTGAATTGATGTCTGTAACGCAGGCCATTGATATTCTTGAATTAACGAACCGTTTATCTGTGAGCAATTCAGCTGTGTTGGCAACTGTACACAGCGTGTTTGTACCATTCAAGGAAGACCAGCCAAAGTATAAAGAGATTCAGCAGTTGTCTGCTAAGATGAGAGTTTCTGTTCAGCAAACATCCGTTCCACAACCTAATTAATACAACATGTCTTCCCGTTCAACATTTGCTTTGGTTACAGGCGCCGCAAGGGGCATAGGCAAAGCTATTGCAATAAAACTGGCTGCAGACGGCTATCATGTATTGATCAATTACCGGTCCAATGATGCAGAAGCAGAAAAGACCATTGCTCAGATTGTGGAGAATGGAGGCGTTGCATCCTTATTGAAATTTAATGTTTCAGACCGTGAAGAAGTAACCCGTGTATTGGGTGGTTGGCTGGAGCAGCATCCGGATTCGGTGATTGAAGTATTGATCAACAATGCGGGTATCCGTAACGATAACCTGTTGATGTGGATGGAACCTGCAGACTGGGATGGTGTCATTGATACCAATCTTACCGGGATGTATAATGTTACGAAAACACTGATCAATCAGATGTTGCTGAACCGTTATGGACGTATCGTGAATATTGTATCGCTTTCGGGTTTGAAAGGTGTAGCCGGACAAATGAATTATTCTGCCGCAAAAGCTGGTGTGATTGGCGCTACCAAGGCACTTGCACAGGAAGTAGGAAAACGTGGTATTACCGTAAATGCTGTAGCTCCGGGATATATTAAAACCGACATGACACAGGATATTAATGAGAAAGAAGCCAAAGTTATGATTCCTGCAAACCGTTTCGGTGAGCCGGAAGAAGTAGCAGAGCTGGTATCTTTTCTAGCCTCAAGAAAAGCTTCTTATATAACAGCTGAAGTGATTTCTATTAATGGCGGTTTGTATTCATAAAATTCAGTTTAAATAAATTAATAATACCACACTTCTGAAGAATCAGTGCTTCGGAATAAAACAGACTACTGGTTGACATGGCAACATGGGATGGCAAATCAAAAGGATCTAAAGCAGGTTATTCTTTCTTCGTTTTCATTCTGCGGAGATTGGGTGTCTGGCCAACCTATATCGTGTTGTATCCTGCTGCCTTTTACTATTTCATACAATACAATCAAGCCTGGAAAGCAATCTATTTCATACTGCGCAACAAGCTGGGTTTTTCTTTTCTGAAATCTGTTACAGGCGTATATAAAAACTTCTACATCTTCGGACAAACCCTTGTTGATCGGGTAATCGTTATGGCCGGTTATGGTAAGTTTACTTTTACCTTTGAAGGTGAAGAAAATCTGATCAAAATGGTACACGAAGGTACTGGTGGTTTATTGATCAGTGCTCATTTAGGAAACTGGGAGATTGCCGGGCATTTACTCTATCGTGTGAAGGCCAAAATAAACATCGTGATGTTTGAAGGCGAACATGAAAAAGTAAAAGAATACCTCGATCAGGTAAAAGGTGAAAAAAATATTAATGTCATTGCCGTTAAGGAAGACTTGTCGCATTTATATGCAATAAATGATGCGTTTGAACGTAAAGAATTGGTTTGCATGCATGGCGATCGCTTTCTGCCGGGTACAAGGGTTGCAGCAGTTCCTTTTTTGGGAGAAGATGCGTGCTTCCCGGTTGGTCCGCTGCTGATGGCAGCTAAATACCAGGTGCCTGTGTCGTTTGTGTTTGCAATGAAACAGAGTTCCTCACATTATTATTTAAGTTCAACAGAAGGTAAAATATTCAAATTTGATCGCGATAAAAATAAACAGCAGGAACAATTGAAAGAAGCATTAAGCGGCTTTGTATCTATGATTGAACTGAAAGTGAAACAATATCCGTATCAATGGTTTAATTATTATAATTTCTGGCAAATAGGAAAATAAGAGAGCATGGAAATAAAAGAAACAAGATCCTCAATGAGGTTTTATCACGAAGAAAAGCATTCAGCAGTAGATGCGAAGTTTGAAGCACAAAAAATTGCTTTTGCTCCCTTTGTATTTCAGGCTTCCATGGCATTGAGAGATTTAGGTATTCTGAAAGTAATTGAAGATGCCGGTGTGGATGGTGTCAGCCAGGAAGATATTGTTGCGAAGCTGACTCTAACCAATTATGGTGTGCGCGTACTCGTGGAAGCTGGTCTTGGCATGGGTTTACTGATTTTCAATAACAACCGCTACATCCTTACACGCGTTGGTTATTATATATTGAATGATCCAATGACAAAAGCCAATATGGACTTTGTGCAGGATATTAACTACAAAGGATTTTTTAATTTAAAGGAATCCATTGTAAATGGTAAGCCTGAAGGATTGAAAGTTTTTGGTGAACAATATGAAACATTCTACCAAGCTTTATCAGAGCTGCCGGAGAAAGAAAAGCAAAGCTGGCTGGCGTTTGATCACTTCTATTCAGATGATTCATTCAGCAGGGTATTGCCGATTGTTTTCAAATTCAATCCGAAGAAAATACTGGACGTTGGTGGCAATACCGGTAAGTGGTCGCTGAGCTGCGTCCATCACAACAAAGAAGTACAGCTTACCATAGCAGATTTGCCGCAGCAGATTGCTATGGCAAAAGAAAACATTGCGAAGTACGCGGAAGGCAATCGTATTTCATATCATGCGCTTGATATATTAAAGCCTGAGACTATATTGCCTGAAGGCTACGATGTCGTGTGGATGAGCCAGTTCCTGGATTGCTTCTCTGAAGCGGAGATTGTGAGTATTCTGCGCAAAGCTCAACGCGCATTGGTACCAGGCGGTAAACTGATCATCATGGAAACGTTCTGGGACAGACAAAAGTTTGAAGCAGCAGCATTCTGCCTGCAGCAAACCTCTCTGTACTTCACTTGCATTGCCAATGGTAACAGTCAGATGTATCATTCAGAAGTGTTCATCCGTTGCGTCGTTGAAGCAGGTTTCGAAGTAGAAGAAGATATCAATAATGTGGGTATTAGTCACACCGTTTTAATTTGCAAGAAGAAATAACATGTCTATTGCACTTCCCGATAAGCAGGTAATTCAATACATACCACAACGAGATCCGATCGTGATGATTGATACATTGGTGAATGTTATTGGAGGAATTACTGAAACCACATTGACAGTATCAGCGGATATGTTATTTGTGCGGAATGGCTTATTGCATGAACCGGGTTTGATTGAAAATATTGCTCAGACAGCAGCAGCAGGAGTAGGCTATGCCTGTGCATTGAAAAAGGAAACTGTTCCTGTAGGCTTTATTGGTGCGATCAAGAACTTAACCGTTCATCAGTTGCCTAAGGTTGGTGAAACCATAACAACACGTGTAGAAGTACTGGAAGAGATCTTTGATATGACCTTGATCAAAGGCGAGAGTTTTGTTGGTTCGCGTCCGGTACTTTCCTGTGAAATGAAAATCGTTTTGAAAAAATAATTGCGTGCTATGTTGACACATGAATTAGAAGTACCGGTACGTTTCAGCGAAGTGGATTCTCTTCATATTGTGTGGCATGGACATTATGTTCGATATTTTGAAGATGCGCGTGAAGCCTTTGGCGCAAAATACGGCATTCATTATCTTGATGTAAACAATGCAGGTTATTCAACGCCGATCGTGAAAGTAGAGTGCGACTATAAACGTTCATTAAGATACGGTGATACAGCCCTGGTGCAGGCTACATACATTGACTGCGAAGCGGCAAAACTTATTTTTAGATTTGTGATCCGCAATAAGGAAACAAATGAAATTGTAGCAACCGGAGAGACCATCCAGGTTTTTTTAGATTCCAATAAAGAATTGAGTTTAACCATACCTGCATTTATACAGGCATGGAAGAAGCAAAACGGGTTGGCATAAATGAAAAAAACTGTTTACATACTTTCAGATGCTGTTATAACGCCGCTTGGCAGGAACAGTGATGAAATCCTGCAGCAGTTGTATGCAGGAGCCACATCTGTAAAACAATACAGCAATAGCCAGTTTGGTAGATACTATACATCCAGGTTTGAAGAAGAATCTGTTTATGGCAACAACCATCATTCAACAATATTCACCCGGATCGAGCAACTGATTATTGATTCCATTCAGCAAGCGCTTGGACCGCTGCAGATCCAGACTGACCAGAAGGACGTATTGTTTGTGGTTGCATCCACGAAGGGAAATATTGACCAGCTGGATAATCCTTCTTTCGACCAGAGTCGTCTGCGGATAGGAGGCATGGCTGCTTATATAACCCGTTACTTCAATAATCCCAATCAACCGGTTGTTGTATCCAATGCATGTATCTCAGGTGTGCAGGCGATTGAATACGCCTATTATGCCTTACAGCAGGGAATATATAAATATGTAGTGGTAACGGGTGCAGATCTGGCCTCAGACTTTGTACTGTCAGGCTTTTATTCTTTCCAGGCCATGAGTCCGTTTCCGTGCAAGCCATTCGATAAAGACCGCGCAGGTGTGTCGATTGGAGAAGGCTGCGGAACATTAATCCTGTCAACAGAAGTAGAAGATGATGCCGTTGAAATTGCAGCAGTGACTTCATCCAACGATGCAAATCATTTATCCGGACCTTCAAGAACCGGTGATGGCTTGTCGAACGCAATTGAATGGGCAATGCAGGAAGCGCAGCTGCAAGCGAAGGATATCGATATTATTTCAGCACACGGAACAGCTACCATGTATAACGATGAAATGGAATCGCTGGCTTTTCAAACGGCAGGGGTAACAGATGCGCTTGTATTTAGCATTAAAGGGAATATCGGACATACCTTGGGAGCGGCAGGCATCATTGAAACAGCATTTCTGGCGCATTGTTTAAAAAACAATTCAGGTATTCCTTCTCTTGGTTTTGAAAAGCAGGGAACAAGTGTAGCGTTGAATGTATGTACGGAATTAAATCACAACAAAGAACTGAAGATTGGTTTGAAAACAGCTTCAGGTTTCGGCGGCGGAAATTCAGCTCTAATTTTAAAAAAGTAAAATGACGAATATCATCTCTCGCTTTTGCCGGATTAAAAAAGTGTCTTCAACAGATACACATATCTTTATTCGTACTAATGATGGGGAGGAGTCTGTGGATTCAGACTGGACGTCTGTTTATAAGCACGTTGGACTGGATTATCCCAAGTTCTTCAAAATGGATGATCTGTCTAAATATGGAATTCTGGCTGCAGATTACCTTTTTAAAGGTTATAACTGGAAGGAAGGATATGCGGATACAGATATTGGAATAATCCTTTCAAATGCCTCCGGATCCTTGGATACCGATGTTGATTTTAATAAAACTATCAACAATAAGGAGCTTTTTTTCCCTAGTCCTGCTATATTTGTATATACGCTTTCAAACATCGTAATGGGTGAAATCTGTATACGGCATAAAATTAAAGGCGAGAACATGTTTCTGCTTTCAGAAACGCTTCCAGCTGAACAATTAACGAATTATGCTGTTCATTTACTAGAAGTTAAAAATACCCGTGCTGTAGTCGTTGGCTGGACAGAATATAAAGACGGAGTTCCGGATGTTTTACTGATGTACGTTGAAAAACAGGATTCACCAGTAAAAGAAGCTACGGAACTCTCATCAACGCAAATAGAATTACTATATCGATAATATGGACCAATTGATTACCGAATTAAAAAAAGAAATAATTTCACAACTCAACCTTCAGGATATTACCCCTGAAGATATTAAAGATAATGCGCCTTTGTTCGTTGATGGATTGGGGCTTGATTCTATTGATGTTTTAGAACTGATCGTTTTGCTTCAGAAAAAATATGGTATCAAAGTGAATGGTGCTGAAGAGGGTAAAACGGTATTTTTTTCGGTGAAGTCCATGGCTGATTTTATTACCTCAAAACAGCAGCAACAGCAACAACAATAAATAGTAGATGTCCGGCAAGGTATTGATCACAGGTATTGGTTCTGTTTCTTCGATCGGACTTTCGATTCAGGAATTGACCGATTCCATTATGCGATCTGCTACCGGTGTGTCGCATACCAGCAGACTTGATTCTATTCTTGCACGCACATTGCCAACGGCACAGATCCAACTGAGTGATCAGGAATTGAAAGACCTGCTTCCCGGTTTACCGGCAGAGCAGGTGTATTCAAGAACTGCGTTGCTGGGCATGATCGCTTCTAAGGAAGCCGTAACAATGGCCGGCCTTACAGTAAAAGAACTGCAGGCAGCAGCGGTGGTGCACTCCACAAGTGCTGGTGGTATGGATAAAGGTGAACTGTTTTATGCAGATTACTTAACTGATCCTTCCAAGGGAGATATAAATTACGCACGCACGCACGATTGCGGTGATTCTGCCGAACAGATCGCAGCGCTGCTCCATATTCAACGTTACATTACATCCATCAGTACAGCCTGTTCTTCGGCTGCCAATGCTATGATTCATGCGGCACGACTGATTAAGTCAGGCATGTGTGACGTGGTGATTGCCGGCGGCTCAGATGCGATCTGTAAGTTTACCGTAAATGGTTTTAATTCCCTGATGATTTTGTCTGACGAATTCTGTCAGCCGTTTGATAAAAACAGAAAAGGCCTGAACCTGGGCGAAGCTGCCGGTTACTTTGTATTGGAATCAGAAGCTTCTGTTGCACGCAGAGGCGTAAAGCCTTTGGCAGTATTATCCGGTTATGGCAATGCCTGTGATGCTTACCACCAGACGGCTTCATCGCCCAATGGGGAAGGAGCGTATCTTGCTATGACCCAAGCGATCAAAGTGAGTGGTGTGGCACCAGAAGAAATTGATTACATCAATGCACATGGTACCGGTACACAGAATAATGATCTTTCTGAAAGTGTAGCCTTAAAACGTATTTTTGATGCCTTGCCTCCGGTGAGCTCAACCAAAGCAATGACAGGCCATACGCTGGCAGCAGCAGGTGGTATTGAAGCGGTAATGTCGGTGCTGGCTATACAGAACGGATGGATCTTCCCGAATAAAAACTTTAAAGAACCAATTGAAGAAACAGGGATCATTCCTGTTACAGAGCTTCAAACGAATAAAAAGATCCGCCATATTTTATCAAACTCGTTTGGTTTCGGCGGCAATAATTCATCATTACTGATTTCAGCATGCAGCTAAGGAATATTTATATCAATGGCTTGTCTGCTGTATCTGCACAGCATACCGTAGATGAAACATTTCTGCAGGGCAACATTGCCGATTCCTCTGCTGATTACAGAAAAGCCATTGAGCCGGAATATAAACAATACCTGAATCCAACGGCGAGCAGACGTTTCAGTAAGCTGATCAAAATGTCGCTGGTTGCTGCTCAGAAAAGTATTGCTATGGCTGAAGGTGTAATGCCTGAAGCAATCATTACCGGTACCGGGCTGGGCTGTCTGGAAGACACGGAAAAGTTTTTACGTTCATTGATTGAGAACAACGAATCCATATTGTCGCCAACAGCATTTATTCAATCTACGCATAATACCATCAGCGGACAGATCGCGATGATGATCACCTGCTACCATCCGAATTATACCTATTCAAACAGATACTTTTCTTTTGAATCGTCTCTGCTGGATGGCGTACTAATGTTGCAGGACAACAGCTGCAAAAATATTCTGGTAAATGCTGCTGATGAAGTAATTCCTGTTACAAACACAGTACTGAAACGGCTGGACCTTTGGGATCGCGGCGAAGCAATAGCAGGTATTGATTCTGTTCCCGTGCAAATGGGAGAAGGTGTGGTAAGCATGGTGCTTTCAACAGAAAAGACAGCATCATCCATGGCAGTGATCAAGGCGCTGGATCTGATCTATATTTTACCGGAAGAAAAAAACATCACGGATATATTTACTGAATTTTTACAATCTTCTTCACTGAAGGTGTCGGATATTGATGTCGTTTTATTAGGTATGAACGGCGATGCGGAGAGTGATGCGCAGTATGAGCCGGTACGTACATTATTTGAGTCATCTACCCAGCTTGTATACAAACATTTGTTCGGGGAATCCTTTACAGCCTCTGCACATGCTTATTGGCTGGCAGCACAGGCACTGCATAAAAAGCAACTACCTTCGTCTTGTATCCTTACAGATAAAGGCCACAAAGAACCTAAAAGAATTATCATATACAACCAGTTTCGCGGTAAGTATCATTCTTTCTGTTTGTTGACCGATGTGGAAATATAAGACCATACGCGCTGTTTTTACAGGCCTCTTTGTGCTGAGTGTTTTCCTGGTTGCCTATTTACACATAACATCTGTTTGGCCAAAGGTATTTCTCGTGAGCCTTATCTGCGTATGGTTTACCTATATAATCGTGGGCGTGTTTCGCATGCGTGCGCAGGTTTTTCTGCCTTCGGTTTGTTCCTTAGCCATACCGGGCAAAAAAAACATTCTACTCACTTTTGATGATGGTCCGCATCCGCAGATTACACCGCTGATTTTAGATACCCTGGCTGCACATAAGGCTAAAGCTGTTTTTTTTTGTATCGGTAAGAAACTGGCGTTGTATCCGCAGCTTGCAGCACGCATGGTGGCAGAAGGGCATATCATTGCCAATCACAGTTACAATCATTCAAATCTGATCGGTATGTATTCAACACAACGCGTGGTAGAAGAGATCCGGCAGACAGAAGCGGAGATAGAACGTATCACACCTTCCTTAAAATTATACCGCCCGCCTTTTGGTGTTACCAATCCCAATATTGCCAAAGCTACAAGTGCATTAAACATGAAGGTGATCGGCTGGAACACCCGTTCTTTTGATACGGTAAGTCGTTCGGGAGAAAAGGTACTGTCTCGCATTACAGCAAACTTAAAAAACGGGGATATTATTTTATTTCACGATACGCAGGAAGTAACGTCAACGATTCTGGCAGATTTTTTGTTATTTGTCCGTAATAAAGGATTTACGTTTGATATAGATAGTTTAAAATAATAAGAAATAAATTTCAATGAATAAATTCATAGGTATTGTTTGTCTGGTATTGGTTGCTGTGTCTACTTCTTTTGTATTGGATTCGGATCCGTACGTAGCCATGAAAGATGTGGCGGGTTTTAAAACAAAACTGAACCAGAAAAATCAAACGATCACATCCATGAAATGTGATTTCACCCAGGAGAAAAGCCTTTCATTCATGGCGCAGAAAGTCATATCCAAAGGGAATATGAAATTTAAAAAGCCGGATATGATGAAGCTGGAATATACCACACCGTTTCAATACATCATGTCTTTGTATAAGGGCAAGGTAGTTATTAAAGATAACGGCAAAGTAAATAAATACGATGCCAAATCGAACAAGCTGTTCAAGTATGTAAATGATCTTATGATCAATGCGGTGCAGGGCAATGTACTCGACAGTAAAGAGTTTGCAATTGTATTCAAGGAGAACAGTAAATTCTTCTTAATGGAAATGACTCCGGTAGATGCTGCAATGAAGGAATATGTGAATAAGGTAAATGTTTATGTCTCTAAAACAGATTTTGGAGTAGTAAAAGTAGAAATGACTGAAAAATCCGGGGATTATACGTTAATTTCGTTTATTAACCGTGTTTATAATACTCCAATCAAGGATGAAGAATTTGTTGTTCAATAAACTGATTTATGGTGTAGTAATATTCATCCTGCTGGCGTCATGCTCCAGACATACTTTTAAAAAAGCTTCTGTTGAAAGTGCTTCTCCTGACACCATCACGACAGCCTTTTTTCAATCCGATTCCATTTATTATTTTAAAACAAATGTTCGCACGTATGGCAAGGAACTCAGCGGCATCCTGGCTATTAAGCAGCAGCATGCCGATACATTAAAAGTATCCTTTTTTACTGAAATGGGTGTTTCTTTTTTTGATGCACTCGTGATGCACGATTCCTATCAACTCATCAGGTGTATTCCACAGCTTGATTCTAAAGCAGTTATGGGTACAATCATTGAAGATATCCGTTGGGTTGTTTTATTTAACCGTCTGCAGCTACGGAATGCCATGCGCATGCAATACCGGTCTACAGGGAAATTGGTACGGTTTGATTACGGAAATGAGTTTATATTTGCAGAACTGACCGAAGATAATATTCCCTTAAAAATATCTTATGCGTATGGTTCGAAATTTAAGAGTAAATTTGAGGTTAGTTACGGGATGTTTGACAAACAATTGCCAGCAAGGGTAGTTGTGGAACATCACAATTTTAATATGAAAATTGAATTAACCGCAATTTCATTTGAACAATAATGTTGGTAGATCATTTATATAGCATTGAACAAACCACATGGGAGCAATCCATCATTCGCTCCAGACTGTTGGTAAATGCTGCACATCCTGTTTTCAAGGGGCATTTTCCCGATGTTCCGGTTTTACCGGGTGTTTGCATGATTCAATGTGTGAAAGAATTAATTGAAACATCCCTGCAGGTTAAATCATCGATCGATAAAGCAGATATGATCAAATTTCTGTCTATGCTGAATCCTGTGGAGTCAAATGTGATAGATGCAGAAATTGTGATCAGGGAAAGAACGGAAACGGGACTTGTGTTCCAGGCCAGTTTGAAAAATGCTGACCGTTTTCTTTTAAAATATTCAGGCAGCTTATTGTTCGTACAATAATATGGAGCATACTACACTACATCATAAGTTTATACATCATAAATGTTGCGTGCTGATACCAACATACAACAATGGCGGCTCCATTAAAGAAGTTGTGCAGGATGTACTGCAATATACATCCAATATTGTCATTGTAAACGATGGTTCTTCTGATCAGACAAAAGCAATTTTAGCAGAATTCCCTCAACTGCTGGTTGTACACCACGAGCGTAATAAAGGTAAAGGTATGGCACTGCGCACGGGCTTTAAAGCTGCCTTTGCGCATGGATATAAATATGCGATTTCCATTGATTCAGACGGACAGCATTATCCGGACGATCTACATCTGTTCATTGATCAGATAGAAGTACACCCGAATGCCATCATCATCGGAGCACGCAACATGGATCAGCCGGGTATCCCTTCTAAAAGCAGCATGGGTAATCGGGCATCCAGTTTTTGGTTCTGGGTGGTTACAGGCATCCGTTTATCCGACACGCAATCAGGCTATCGATTGTATCCGTTGGTACCTATTAATTCTATTTATTTTATTACCCGTAAATACGAATTTGAAATTGAGGTAATGGTACGTTCGTTCTGGAAAGGCGTGGATGTCTTATCCATTCCGATCAAGGTATTTTATCCGCCAACGGAAGAACGTGTCACGCATTTCAGACCCTTTAAAGATGTTACCCGCATTACGTTGCTGAATATTGTTTTTGTTTTACTGTCAGTATTCTGGTTTCATCCGCTGCGTTTCATCAAGAACTTTTCTTTTAAGGAAAGTAAAAAAAAAATCTATGACCATACGATAGGCAGTCCGGATTCGGCATTGAAGAAATCAATGTCCATGGGCTTTGGCGTGTTTATGGGTATCACTCCATTTTGGGGATACCAGATCTGGCTTGCTATTGGGGTGGCACATCTTTTAAAACTGAATAAGGTAATTGTTGCGATCTTTTCCAATATCAGTATTCCGCCGTTCATTCCATTTATATTGTATGGCAGTTATTACATGGGTGCTACCTTATTGAATCAGCCGGCAGATCTGGTTTTTTCAGCAGACATCAATCTGGATGATGTGTGGAATTATTTGTACCAATATATTTTTGGAAGTTTTGTACTGGCAACGATCATGGGCGTGTTTGTATTTGCCGTTTCGTATGCTATGTTTTTTCTTTCAGATCGTATCAAAAAGGATATCGCTTTAAATAAATAATATGAGTAGGATTGTTGTGTTCTTTTACGAATTCTTTAAAGCAAAGAAAGCGTTGTTTTATGTTGTTTTGCTCAGCTTATTTTTGGTGTTCGGATATTTTGCTTCCCGGATTACCCTGCAGGAAGATATTACCAAAATGATTCCGGATGACAAAACAACTAAAGATTACAAAACGGCCATACAGGAAATCCGCATTCTGGATAAGATCATTGTTAGTATCTCTGCAGACTCGGCTGGCATGGAAGACTCGCTTATTGCCTGTGCTGAACAATTCGTACAAAAAGTAAATGATCAACCTGCTTCGGCATCATTGATTTCAGAAGTACGCTTTAAGATTGAAGAAGACCGTTTGGCGGGTGTATATAATCTTTTATACAACAATCTGCCCGTATACCTGGCACCGGAAGATTACAAAAGAATAGATAGCATTACTACGGATTCGGCTATTGCAGAGTCTGTGCAGCGTGGGTATCACAAATTGATTTCACCGGCAAGCTTTGTATTAAAAGAATTTGTATTAAAAGATCCTTTATCCATTTCTGCATCAGCACTTGGGAAATTACAGGGCATGCAGGCAGAAGATAGTTATGAATTATACAATGGCTGTATTTTCAGAAAGGATAGAAAGACACTGGTTATTTTTTTAACGCCTACACATCCGGCGAATAAAACAGGTTTAAATGGTCCGCTGATTGATTTACTGAATACGGCAAGAGATTCTTCTGAAGCACAGTTTACGACATTCAATGTAGATTATTTTGGCGCAGCTGCTGTTGCCGTATCAAATGCAAGACAGATCGAGAGAGATATCAAGGTTATTGCAACGGCAGCTCTGGTATTGATACTGGTGTTTTTATACATCTTCTACAGAAGCTGGTCCTTACCGATTTTAATGCTATCACCGATTGCATTTGGTGGAATCTTTTCGTTGAGCATGGTGTATTTTATCCAGGGATCCATATCGGCTATAGCCATTGGAGCAGGTTCCGTAATTATAGGTATAGCACTTGATTATTCGTTCCATGTGTTTGCCCATTACAAACATACACGATCCATTCATGCTGTGGTAAATGATATTGCTACACCTATGATGATTGGCAGTATATCTACTGTAGGCGCTTTCTTTAGTTTGCTGTATGTACATTCGGATATATTGAGTGATTTTGGGTTGTTTGCAGGCTTGTGCTTAATAGGTGCTTCACTGTTTTCACTATTGTTCCTGCCGCATTTAATAGAAACGTTTAATCCCGTAAAAGCTTCGGATGATGAACATACTGCCGAACCAGCCATCATGAAATTCATTCATATAAAACCGGAGATGAGTAAATGGTTTGTCATAATTGTAGGGATACTTACAGCAGTATTTGTTTATTTCTCAAACCGGGTTTCGTTTGATAGTGACTTGTCAAAGATCAATTACATGTCTGAAGAACTAAAGGCTGCAGAGAATAAACTATACCAGAATGATACCTCTGCCGGCAAAAGCATCTTCATGATCTTTAAAGGGAAAACGATTTCTGATGCACTTTATAAAAATGAAGAAGCATTGGTGATTATTGATTCACTGAAGAAGAAAGAACTTGTACATCGTTATGCCGGTATCTCGGCACTATTGCCATCCGATTCGATACAAAAGCAACGCATCGCTTTATGGCATGCATACTGGACACCGGAGAAGATAGCCCGTATTGAGCAATCCGTTTCAAAACATGCGGTAGCACTGGGCTTCAAGGCGGAAGCATTCAATCCGTTTTTTGAATTGCTGAAAAAACAGTATGCGCCGATGAATGAGGAAGACAAAACATTTATGAAGGATGTTTTTCTGAAAGATTATATACAGTCGGATAGCAATGGAGTAGCGGTATTGGCCAGCATGCGTTTACCACTTACCGTAACAAGCGATATTTATAAACCCTTTGAACGTGTAGAGGGGCTGACCATATTAGACAGACAACTTTTCTATAATAAGTTTTTATTGATTGTTAAAGATGATTTTAACCAGATCCTCTTATCATCCTCTCTATTGGTCTTTGCCATCCTCTTGATCTCTTATGGAAGAATAGAGCTGTCGCTGATTTCGTTCTTGCCAATGGTAATAAGCTGGTTCTGGATCCTTGGGTTGATGGGTATATTTGATATTCATTTCAATATTGTCAATATCATCATCTCTACCTTTGTATTTGGATTGGGCGACGATTACTCTATCTTCTCAACCGATGGATTACAGAAAAAGTATGCTGAAGGGAAAGACAATCTTTCTTCCTATAAAATATCTATTTTCCTTTCTGCCTTTACAACCATTGTTGCCATGGGTGCGCTTATCTTCGCGAAACACCCGGCCTTAAGATCCATTGCGCTGATTTCTATCATAGGTATTACCTGCGTTGTAATTATATCTTATACCATCATTCCATTATTGTTCAGATGGATGATTACGAACCGCACGGAACAAGGAAAAGCACCACTGACACTTTTATTGCTTGTACGCTTATTGTTAATCATCGTGTGGCAGATTGTAATTCTGGTATTCTTATCCCTGGTAAGAATTATTTGTATTGTCGGTTCATTTTCAGGAAAGCAAAGCAGTCGCAGATTCTATAAGACAATTGTTTGTTACGCATCAAAATGTGTGCTCTTCTTTTCATTCTTCCTTTCCAAAAAAATACCTGCACTGCCGGTTGATCTATCTAAAAGGCCGTTGTTCATTATAGTTGGTAGTAATTCAGTTTTGGACTACCTGGTTTTATTATCCCTGCATCCGCGCATTGTACTTATTTCTTCAAAAAACAAAAGTACAGGCTGGCTGAAAAGTATTATGATATTCATGTCGGATATCTATAACGGGGAAGAGCGTGAATCGGGCAGTACAGCTTATTACTTGAATGCTTATATTCATGAAGGTTTTTCGCCGGTGTTCATGCTAACAGATCCTGTATTGCAGCAGATCAGTAATGAGACTACTGTTGATGTATTACCTATCCACGTTACCGGTACAGCATTATCGCTTGCTGAAAATGATTATATATTCAACCGTGCCTGGGTTACAGTGCACTATTTACCATTTATAAGCGATGCAAAACAACACCTAGCTGAACAGTTTGTTTCTGCTTCTTCGCAATTGAATGAAAGTCTGCCGACGAAAGAATATTTTAATCATATTCTTTCAGGTTACATATATAAGGGCCCTGTACTTGAATGGTATTTCAGAATAAAAGTACAACTGGAACAATCTTACCAGGTGTTTAATGATTTGCTTCCTATGCAAGGTAAGATCTATGATCTGGGCTGTGGGTATGGGTTTCTCGATTATTTCTTACAGGAAAAATCTTCTGCACGTAAAATCATAGGTGTGGATTACGATGAAGAAAAAATCAGTGTAGCAAATCATTCGTATTTAAAGACAGACCGGTTAACTTTCAGAAATCAGGATGTGATGGAGGTGCAGATAGAACATGCAGATGCCGTGGTTATACTTGATGTGCTGCACTATCTTTCTGTTGAAAATCAATGCAAGCTGATCCGTTCTGCATTTCAGGGTTTGCGCACAGGAGGTATTTTAATTATCCGTGACGGAGATTGTTCTCAGGAATCAAAACACAATGGCACAAAACTGACGGAGTTCTTTTCTACAAGATTATTGAAGTTCAATAAACAGACGGAAGAAAACTTATGCTTCATGTCTTCGCAGAAGATCATTGAGATTCTGCAGGATTTTAATGTGGAAGTTAAACTGGTTGATACAACGATTTATACATCTAATGTGATGTATTATGTGATTAAACCTTAAAAGAGAAACTTATTTTGTTTCTTCACTGTCTGTATCGGGCTTGCCCAGGAGTCTGCCGACAAGCAATACGATGAACAGGTTAGACCATACAGCCTCTATGATTCCCAGGTTTTGGATCAGCGGAATCGCTTCCAGAAAAGCATCGTGCCCACCGATGATGGTCATGCTGTAATAAATGCAAACGGTATAACTTTCCAATCCCTGTGCCAATGGAATACCCATGCTGCCAGGCTTGACGATGTTGACCAGATCATACAAACTGCCGAAGGAAATACCGATCATTAAATAAATGCAGGCAGAGCCCCATATTTTTTCTACCGATAATTTTTTTCCGGAAAAGATATCATACACACAATGGTAGATCACGGTTGTTTCGATAATGAACAGCGATAAATGCACGAAAAACAGATAAGGTCTTTTGGTATCGTTATCAAAAAACTCATACACCGGATTAACGGCAAAAAAAGCTACTCCCAAACCCAGGATGATCAACACTAACATGGATATGATTAAGACATTGCTCTTGGTAAGATCACGCAACAGATCCCATAAAACAAATACATAAAGTCCGCCGGTGATTAAAAAAAGAAAATCCCGGATCATGTTGGAGGTGGCTAAACTTACACCGCAGAGTGCCAACGTTTCCTTTAGCAGCATGGCAGAAACGATAATGATGATCTGAAGGAAAACGATATTCCTGAAATCTTTCTTTTTTTCTTCGTTTAATTCTTTGGTATTGAGGTCTTTGTGTTGTATGTGGGTGAGGTATTTCTTCATAAAAAGGGGAATTCAGAAAATTTATTTAATTTTTTTCATTCGTGCGTAGGGGTATTTTGCCGTTCACATGTCCTATATACGTATCATAATCCGATTTGTATGTATAGAGCTAGTATTAAACAGATTTTAGTGACTATTCTATCAAGAGAATTGTTATTGAGATTTACAGAAATCCACACGGTAGCCTTTTTCGATAAGGATTTAAAATTAACCTCTGAAGAGTTTAACAGGTTTTTATACTTCGTTGAAATGAATTTCAACATAAACCTTTCAGAAGAAGACATCACTATCAACGATAGATTGTCTGATTTGGTTAACACGATCTATCAAAAAACGTTGAATGAGTCTTCTTTTGCTTTAAAATCAGCTTAATAATAAAAGAGCTGCCCAATATTTAAAGTAAGAAAATCGACTTTAATTGTATTATTTTTTTAAATAGTTGTAATAATCGGTTTTGTTAAATTGGTTAACTTACAACTATGAAACATCTTTACCTTTTTCTGCTAACCTTATTTATCAATACGGTGGTAAACGCACAGAACCTTCTTTCGAATGGAACATTCGAAACAGGTTCTTATTCTCCATTTACTTTATGGACTTCCAATAGTGATTATCAAAGTGTGCTATCGGTTACCACAACCGATGCGCATGCAGGCAGCAATGCTATGCTTATTGATGTACAGAAGTCTGATCCAACGAATACCAATTATTACGATAAAATATGGCGGGTACAGGTCACCCAAAGTGGTTTCTCTGCAAGCGAAGGAGAAAAGCTATTGTTTTCATTCTGGGCTAAAGCAGATGCACCGCACAAAATGCAGTTTGGGATAACCAAGAACAGTACTACTTATGCGGATTTTTCGGTAGAAGAAATTGATCTGACTACTGAATGGAAACAATATGAAATGGAATTCATTAGTCCCGTTACAACAACAACGGATATACGTGCCATTTTTAAGTGTGGTGCAAGTGTTGGTCAATATTATATAGATGATGTTGCAATGACCAGACAAGGTCTTTCAGACCTGAATTGGTATGCAAACGCAGAGAAACGCATTGCTCAGATTCGTAAAGGAGAGTTTACATTGACCGTGCAGGATGAAAATGGAAATCCGCTGAAGAATTGTGATGTTACGGTAAGCCTGAAACAACACGACTTTAAATGGGGAACCGCATTATCACTTCAATCGACCATCAGTGCAGACGAGACCTGGTATAGAAATACAGCTGCCCAGTACTTTAATGATGCTGTTTTTGAAAACGATTTTAAGTGGCCATCCATGGAATATGCCAACGGACAGGTAAGTTATACAGCCGTTGACAAGTATTTGGATTGGGGCGATGATCTGAACATCGGTTTCCGTGGCCACAACCTGGTATGGGTTGGTAAGCAGGCTGCACCGCCCAATACCTGGTGGATGACACCTTCCTGGCTGTGGACTGTTTCTTCAGATTCTGCATACAAACTGATTGAAAGAAGAATCAAACGCGATGTTACGCATTATAAAGGTCGGATCTTTGAATATGATGTGATTAACGAAGCGGTACATGAAACAGCGCTTGCAAACTGGCTTGGAGACAGCGTGAATGTGCTGGCATTTAAATGGGCCAAGGAAGCAGACCCGGATGCCGCTTTGTATATAAATGATTATTCCAATATTGATGGTAATACTACTTCAAAATATAAATCCTATATAAACTATTTATTAAGTAAAGACGCTCCGGTTGAAGGAATCGGGTTGCAGGCACATTTCGGCAGTTATATAGACTGGATGGGAGTGAAGTCACGTTTGGATTATCTTGGAGATCTTGGACTGCCGCTTAAGATTACAGAATTTGATATGAATGTACAGTCGATCGGCATGACTGAAGAGCAGCAGGCATCTGAGTATGCGAAGATGATGCGGATCGCTTTCTCACATCCGGATGTAGAAGGCTTTTTATTCTGGGGCTTCTGGGATAGCCGCCATTGGCTCAAGAACGCTGGTATTTTCAGAGCTGATAAAACTGCCAAGCCAGCAGCAGATTCTGTATATAAACTCATTCACCAAACCTGGTCAACAACACTTACATTAAAGACAGATCAGAATGGTCAGCTATCCTTCAATGGTTTCTACGGAACATATGATGTGCGTGCTACGTCTTGTGTACCCGGCAAATATGCAGAAACATCTTTTACCAAATCTTCATTAAGTAATACCGTTGAGTTATCATCTGTTATCACGGGAATTGTTTCTAACCAGGAAACAACTCAGATAACCATATTCCCGAATCCTGCAACTAATAAAGCAACATTGGAGCTGGTTTCTGCTGAAAACCTCCAGACAGAATATGTCTTGTTGAGTACGACCGGGCAAGTGGTGAAAACGGAAAAAGTTGTCTTGAATGCTGGCTCAAATACGCTGGATATTGATGTATTTGATTTAAAGCCAGGTGTATATATGCTTCAGCTAAAATTGAATGATAAATTATATGTGTCGAAGCTGATTAAATCTGAATAAGTATAGCTTATCCATAAAAAGAACCCTGAAACAGAACTTCTCAGGGTTCTTTTATTTTCATGGGCTTTCTGTTTATGAAGTTGCAGTCTTTGAAACATAGCCTTATCTTTAAAGAATAATCCTGTTACATGAAAAATTATAAAAAGTACTACATCATTACCGCGCCACCTGAAGAAGTGTATTTAGGTTTGACAACACCCACAACACTATTACTTTGGACAGGCGAAGATGCTGTTATGTCTACTGAACCGGGTTCAGAATTTTCGTTATGGGGCGGAAGTATCGAAGGGAAAAATATAGAATTTGTTGAAGGGAAAAAGATTGTGCAGGAATGGTATTTTGGCGACCAGGAAGAGGCATCCATTGTTACGATCATTCTGCATGCAGACAAAAAAGGAACATCCGCAGAATTAAGACACACCAATATACCCGATGAAGCTTATGAAGACATGGTAGAGGGGTGGGATCATAACTATTTCGGCGCCTTGCAGGAATTCTATGAAGAGGAAGAAGAATAGATATCATTCAATTCGAAAAAACAAAAACGTAAATTAATATTCATGAAGAAAAATGTATTTACACTGGCAATCGTATTGTGGTTGCTGAGCTGTTCTCAACTATTTGCACAAAAGACCATCGTAGAGAAATACGGACACTTATCTGTAAAAGGAAATTACATGGTAAGTGAATATGGCGACACCGTACAATTAAGAGGCATGTCTTTATTCTGGAGCCAATGGATGGGGCAGTACTATAATTCTGACGTGGTAAAATGGTTGCGCGACGATTGGAAGTGTACCGTTATACGTGCTGCCATGGGTGTTGAAATGGGCGGCTACCTGGAGAATCCCGATACAGAAAAAATGAAAGTTCTTGAAGTGATCAATGCTGCAATCTCAAAAGGGATATATGTAATTGTTGATTACCACAGTCACGAAGCACAAAAAAATCCGGCAGCTGCACAGCGTTTCTTTTCAGAGATTGCGAAAAAATATGGTAATGTGCCAAACATTATTTACGAAGTATACAATGAACCATTACAGGCAACGTCATGGCTGAAAGATATTAAGCCTTATGCAGAAGGTGTATTGGCAAAGATACGTGCGTATGATTCAACCAATATTGTTGTAGTAGGTACAAGACAATGGTCTCAGTTGGTAAGCGAGGCTGCGTTGAATCCGATCAAGGATAAAAAAGTAATGTATACCTTACACTTTTATCCGGGTACACACAAGCAGGAATTACGTAATGAAGCACAAAAAGCACTTGATATGGGTATTGCTTTGTTTGTAACCGAATATGGTACCTGCGATGCTTCAGGAAACAGCAACTTCAGTCCGGAAGAAACAGCGTTGTGGTACGCCTTCTTAGATGCACACAAGATCAGTTATTGCAACTGGTCCATCGCAGACAAAGCTGAGACAGCGTCGGCATTGGTGCCAGGTGCAAGCATGTACGGCGGTTGGGCAGATTATGATCTTACACCTTCAGGTCAACTGGTAAAAGCGGATATGGTTCTTAAGAATGGACCGATCTTCGACACACTTGTAAAAGGGCCTGCGAAAGGTTCTACTGAAGCCGGAAAGAAAAAGAAAGGGAAGAACTAAAGTATATATTTTGCAGTGAAGAAAAAGAATCATTTTCTGGTTTCATCCTACTATTCAGGGATCAAAAAGGGAAGTATTCTTTTTCTTTTCTTTTTACTGGTACATACCGTGTCTGCACAGTATCCAGATACCATGACGTATCACATCAAGGCACAGCTGGCTGGAGTTTTCAATAAAACCAATACTACAAAATCATACCTTGCCAACAATGGATTGCAGTATAATATGTCGAGAGAACATACTTCCATCAATTGGAACGGCAGCTGGATTTACGGTAAAACAAATGGGGGGCTTACCAATAATGATTTTTCATCGATATTTGATTACAATATCTTCAATAAAAAGAAACACGCCTATGTCTGGGGCTTTGCTGCCTATGATAAAAGCTATTCTTTAAAAATCATCGACAGGCTGCAGGCCGGTGCCGGACTTGGCTACAAGCTGGTAGACACCAAAACATTATTGCTTGACCTGAGTGATGGGATCATTTATGAGAACAGTGACCTGGATCAATCGGCTGATGTGAATGTAAAAGATATTGAAACGTTTCGTAATTCGTTGCGGCTGAAATATACCTTCAATTACAGTACGGTACTTGTGCTGCATGGCAGCAATTACTGGCAGCAATCGATAGAGACCGGCGACGATTACATTATAAAATGCTATAATACCCTGAACATAAAAGTCAGGCAATGGCTGAGCCTCAGTATTGTGATGAACTATAATAAGATCAATGTTACTCAACGCGAAAATTTTTTATTAACCTACGGACTTACGTTTGATAAAACGTTTTAATAGTTCTGTTTGAAATGCCTAACTTCGTTTATGCTTAACTGGAAAGATTTATACAGCCCGAAGCGCCTGGGCGCTGAAAATAAAGTAGAGCTTGATCCTGATGCTGTGCGCAACCCGTATCAGCGTGATTATGACCGCTTGATCTTTTCATCTCCGTTCAGACGTTTGCAGAATAAGACGCAGGTGTTCCCTCTGCCCGGAAGCATCTTTGTACACAACAGACTTACACATAGTCTGGAAGTAGCCTGTGTGGGAAGAAGTATCGGTAGTATCATCGGGCAACGAATTGCAAGAGAGTTTCATAAGGACGATGAAACGTTCCAGCGTTTTTATAATTATGAAATAGGTTCCGTAATTGCAGCAGCTTGTCTGGCGCACGATATCGGAAATCCTCCTTTCGGTCATTCTGGCGAAAAAGCAATCTCTGCTTATTTTAAAAATCTTTCAGAAAACGATACAGCGTTATTAAAATCACAGGTAACTGAAAATCAATATTGTGACCTGCTTAATTTTGAAGGCAATGCCAATGGCCTGCGTTTACTAACACATCCATTCAATGAATCATCAGAAGGCGGGATGCGCTTAACGTACACCACGATTGCTTCCATGATTAAATACCCGTGCGAATCAAGCGCGGGCTTACAAAAGAAAAATCTGCACCGGAAGAAGTATGGTTTTTTTGATTCAGAAAGAAATACCTTCAAAAAAATTGTTGATGAATTTAAATTGATATCGATCTCTGCCGATCAAGAGGCATACGCGCGCCATCCGTTTGTGTATCTGGTGGAAGCCGCAGATGATATCTGTTACCAGATCATTGATTGGGAAGATGCATATCGATTGAAAATAATCTCCATTGAAAAAACGATAGAAGGCCTGCTGGAATTTTTTCCGGAAGAAGGTGCATACACGAGAGCGAAAGCAAGGCAGACCTTAACTAAGATTGTAGATGATAATCAGAAGATCGCTTTTCTTCGTGCCACGGTTATTAATCAGTTGCTTGAGAATTGCGCGAATGTGTTCTGGAAAAAACGTGACGAAATTCTTTCGGGTACATATAGTAAAAGTTTGACTGATGATCTGGACGAACAGATCGCCGTTCCTTTCAATAAATTAAAAGAGATTTCAATTAAAGAAATTTATAACTATCGTTCCGTCGTTGAAATTGAATTGGCCGGGTATAAAATTTTAGGAGGTTTGATGGAAGAATTTATTCCTGCCATTTTACACCCGGATAAACCAAATGCTGAAAAGCTCCTGCAGTTGCTGCCTCCCCAGTTTGTGTATGCAGGCGATGACACCTATCTGAAATTACAATCAGTGATTGATTTCATTTCAGGTATGACCGATCTCTATGCCGTGGATCTGTACCGCAAAATCAAAGGAATTGCTTTGCCTGAACTGAAATAATACTTCAGAAGCATCCTTAGTTTCCAGTTACTTTAATTTTTGATATTTTATGAGTGAACGAATTCTTTAATTTGCGTGTTTAAACATGTAAATTAAAGGGTATAACCATTTGAAACATAAAAACCATATTTTTATGGATAGAAATGAATTTATAAAAAAAGGATTAGTCGGAACAGGAATGTTTGTGGCTGCATCTGCCATGGGTGATGTTATTAAAAATGATATCGATGAACTCAGGGAACTTGATATTTTAGGTTTCAATCATATTCCCAATACACAATCTGCACTTATGGAAAATGCTGTATTACATAAATCTGCTACGCGCGGAGATGCCAATCATGGCTGGCTGCATAGCAGGCATACCTTCAGTTTTGCGAACTATTACAATCCGGAGCGCATGCACTTTGGTGTATTACGTGTGTTAAATGATGATATTGTTGCCGGCGGTAAAGGCTTTGGCACGCATCCGCATGATAATATGGAGATCATCAGTATTCCGTTGGAAGGCGATCTGGAACATAAAGACAGTATGGGTAATGTGGCTGTGATCAAAAATGGCGATGTGCAGGTTATGTCGGCCGGTACAGGTATTCAGCACAGCGAGTTCAATAAGAACAGCGAGAAGCAGGTTAAGTTTTTACAGATCTGGGTTTTCCCGAATAAAAAGAATATCACTCCACGTTATGATCAGATTACATTGAAGGCTGCTGATCGTCATAATGCTTTTCAGCAGATTCTTTCACCAAACCCGAATGATGCAGGTGTATGGATTCATCAGAACGCCTGGTTTCACCTGTCGCAATTTGATGTGAATCATTCAGAAGTATATAAGATGAAAGACAAAACAAATGGCTTGTATGTCTTCAACCTGAGTGGTGATATAAAAGTGAATGATCAGGTGTTGAATGCCCGCGATGGATACGGGATCTGGGACATTGAACAGGTAACAATCAAAGCAGATTCTGCAGCAGAATTTCTGTTAATGGAAGTACCAATGGCTGTGTAATTATAAATGATGAGTTATAAATTATGAATTGTGTTATATCATAAAATCACTCACTTATTTAGAGGTGTAAAGTTTTTAGAGTGTAAAGTGTATTCGTACCTTAATAATTTTCAATAGTTATAAACAGAACCATCTTGAATGCATTTACACTTTACACTTTCAACTTCTATCTATAACAAATATAAAATCGAATTATAATAAGCTACTAACTATAATAAAATGATTAAACACGCCACAACACAATTTCCTGTTCTTGATCTGATCAAACAATGATGGAGCGCACGTTCATTTTCTTCCAAAGAAGTTACAAAAGAGCAAGTGCTTACGATGCTGGAAGCTGCCAGCTGGGCTGCAAGCGCAAATAATGAACAGCCATGGGAGTTTGTTTACGCATTGAAGAGTACACCGGGATTTGATACCATCTGGAATTGTTTGATGCCGGGCAATCAACCCTGGAATAAACATGCGGCTGGTTTTATTGTAACGATTGCACGTAAAACATTTACAGCAAACGGAAATCCAAATGCCAATGCAGAGCATGACTCAGGTATTGCAACCGGCTATCTGCTTTTACAGGCCGCATCCATGGATATTTACACGCATCCGATGGGTGGGGTGGATAAAGCAAAGCTAAGTGCTGAACTGAAATTGACCGAAGATCAGAAAATGTTGTGTGTGATCTCGTTTGGTTATTTAGATGACGCGGAAAAGCTGGAAGAACCGTTTAAAGGCAGGGAGCTATCGGCGAGGGTAAGAAAGCCGGTGTCCGAAATAGCGAAAGAATTATAAAATTCTGAGGAATTATGAATTATGAATTATGAATTATGAATTATGAATTATGAATTATGAATTATGAATTTACATTTTCTAAACACATTTTTTCAATTCATAACTCATAATTAACTAACCAGGTGCTCTACATCTTTGATCTGGATCAGCAATGCTTTATTTGACAGGTATACTTCAACGGCGCATAAGGCAAGCGACATCAGCATGCAGATCAGGCTTAAGCCAAATACGGCATGTACCCATTCTACCAGGTTGTAATAAATTAAAAACATCGAGAAGGCCGCAATAAACATAGTCGCGATTCCTAAAAGCTGCATGTTTCGTATTAAGAATATACGTTGCTTCAGAATACTGATCTGTAAAATAATAATATTCGACTGCTCTGTTTTGTATTGCGAATGTAAGGCCCGGATGCGGTTGCTGATAGCTATATACCTGTTGGTATAAGCGAGCAGCAATAATGAAATAGTAGGGAACAGAAGTGCTGGGGTATTTAATGTTACTTCAGGCATAATATCGAATATAGTAAGTATTAAATCTAATATCGTAAATTAATGCGAATATTGGTAGTCAGTTGTCAGTAAACAGTAGTCAGTTTAAAACCATCTACTTTTACTGACCACTAATTATTAATTACTGACTCTCCGTTCAGATCGGTTGTTAAAATTTCACTCATGTAATTAAGGTACGGACGCATTTTTTTAAACGTATCTGAAACAAGCTTATGAAAATCGGCCGACAGTACTTCCTGATCGGTGAACGTATGCTTTACAATAAATTGTTTATGACGGATCAGCTCAATGGCAGGATCTGAAATATCAAAACCTCTGGGTGCTGTTTTTACCTGCTCGCCAAGCAGACTTCCAAAAGTTTTCTTGAACGTAGGTTGATTTAAAATACTTTTTAATGTTTTCGGATCGGCCGACAGGTGTTGTCGTATGTGTAGCAGATCTTCCGCATTGGGCGAAAAGAAACCTCCGGCAACGAATGAATTACCTGGTTCAATATGATAATAATAGCCACCCCGCAATTGTTTTGTAGCCCGTCGAAAACCTCCGCCCAGATTATTTTTATACAGATTTTTATCTTTCGAAAAACGTACATCATTGTATATGCGATACAGACTTTTCTTACCCGATGGTGTCTCAATCGTGTCGTGTTTATTCATTTCAACCAGCAGCGCATCCGCAAATACAACCAGTTCAGCATAGGCATACTGGTATATTTCTTTATTCTTTGTAAACCATTCTTTATTATTATTTTTAGAAAGTTTTTTTAAGAAACTCAATACAGGAGTAAGGGTATAGGAAGACGGCATAGGATTATTGACAATTGTAGAATCTGGAATGACACAAGTTTAGCATTTTCAAATCATAAATAAGTATTCTTCTGATAAAATTAATTGTAATTTTAATATATGAATTTGAAAGATTGTTATTGCTGTTCAGGTAAGACGTTTGATGTATGTTGTAAACCTTTTATTGAAGGCGCGCATCAGGCTACTACTGCTGAACAATTGATGCGGTCGCGTTATACTGCTTATGCAGTAGCAGCCGTCGATTATATTATCCGCACAACACATCCGTCTACCCGTAATCAGTATGATGCTGCATCAATTCGTGCCTGGGCCGAATCCAGCCAATGGCAGAAGCTGGAGGTATTAAATACAAAAAAAGGAACTGCAGATGATATTACAGGTAAAGTAGAATTTAAAGCGTATTTCAAAGATTCTCAAAACAATAATTGTGTACACCATGAGTTATCTGATTTCTTAAAAGATGGTGGTAATTGGTTTTTTGTAAAAGGTATTGTATTTTGATATGAACTGAAAGAAAAATGAAAGACTGGAAGATTCGTTTAATACTATTCGGGAGCATATGTTATTTAAATGCATGTGCTTATGTAAACCGTAGGTTTTATACAGAGCCTTCTGAATATTTTCAAAAAGCCTTGAAAAATGCTCCTTACGATGCATTGATTGTACCTGGCTTTCCGCATATCAAAGACAGTATGACTCCGGTTGTACAAAACAGGGTATACTGGGCCTGGTATTTATACAATAAAGGGATTGTAAAGAATGTGATCTTTTCGGGAAATTCCGTGTACACACCCTATAGGGAAGCTGAGATCATGGCTATGTATGCTGTTCAGATTGGTATTCCGGCAGAACATATTTTTACGGATATCCAGGCTGAACACAGTACAGAGAATTTATATTTCTCCTATAAAATTGCCCGGGAAAAAGGATTCGAACGGGTTGCCGTTGGTACAGAGAGTTCACAGTCGAGTTTTATGTACAGCATCAACAATCACCGGTTTAAAATTCCGGTAGATTTTATTCCGATTGTATACGATACATTAAAAACAATTCAAATGGTGAAACCAACCATTGATCAGGATTCAGCACTGACCGCTGATTTTGTATCCATCATTGATCGGGAAAGTTTGTTTAAGCGCTTGCGCGGCACAAGAGGCAGAAGGGTTGAACAATTGATGCGGGAAGACGAAAGGGAACAAAAAAACAACGACCACTTTTTGCCCTGATCAATTCTGATTTTATAAATATTCAGTTTCCTCTTCATCATACGCTGTTGTGCCATAAATGCCGGCACGTCCGGAACACAGGTAACTCACAATACATGCAATAGCAACATACACGGCACTGCTGCTGCCAAATAATTCCATGGCCATAAAAATGCAGGCAAGCGGCGAATTGGTTGCTCCGGCAA
Organism: Cytophagaceae bacterium; assembly: GCA_021151805.1. Taxonomy (GTDB): domain Bacteria; phylum Bacteroidota; class Bacteroidia; order Cytophagales; family Cytophagaceae; genus Cytophaga. The sequence continues at coordinate 54,865 of JAGKWN010000002.1, forward strand.
ATACAGCGGCAAATCCCATGCCTGCAAGTAAAGCTGTAGGTATAGGAAGTGCCAGTGATAAAGCGCTTCCCAGCGTAGCTCCAATGAAAAAGAGCGGAGTTACTTCACCACCTTTAAATCCGAAGCTTAAGGTAACTACCGTGAATAAAATCTTTAACAGGAAATCATATGGCGCACTTGCTTGTGTAAATGCTTCAATAATATAAGGAACACCAAGTCCGATAAATTTTGTACTATCAAGGAGCATATAGATGAAATAAAATCCGGCAAGCAGGAGAATGCCGCCAATTGCAGGTCGCAGCCAGGCATGTATAATATGTTTTTTTACAACATCAGTTAGTGTATGTGACATTCTTATAAATAACAGGGCAGTTAATCCAAAACATATACCGGCAAGAATGCTAAATAGGATAGAGCTACCAGTAAGCGGTGGTACAGATGGAATACTGTAAACCGTGTGGTGCACAAGCCAGATCGATTGTGTGGTGTAATCTGCCAACACAGCAGCAAACAAAGCCGGGAGTAAAGCATGGTATCTTATTTTGCCAATCAGGTAAACTTCCAGTCCGAATAGTGTACCAGCCAATGGTGTTCCGAATATAGAAGCAAAGCCTGCTGCTATGGCTGCAATTAATAGGATCGTCCGGTCTTTGGCTGTAATCTTTATAAAGCGGGTCAGCTGGTCGGCTAAGGCGCCGCTCATCTGTACTGCCGTGCCTTCGCGGCCTGCAGAGCCACCAAAGAGATGAGTTAACAGTGTTCCGATTAAAATCATGGGAGCCATTTTCGCGGGTATAGGTGCTGAAACCGGCGTATGAATTTTTTCAATCAGTAATGTATTACCGGTTTCTATGCCTTTTCCAAAAAAATAATAGATGATACCAACAAGCAAACCACCGGCAGGTAATAGAAGGATCAACCAGCGATGCGATTCCCTGAAGTCGCCAGCCCAATCGAGTGTTACTAAAAACAGCGCTGAGGCAGAACCGGCGAGAAACCCTATGATAGCAGCAAACAGCAACCACTTCATTATATAAAGTGCTGTAGGTATTGCAGGATTCTTAAGTCTGTTGAAAAGGGAAGAAAACATGAAGGAATGTTCCGATAATACTGTTCGTTCTGAACAAATATATTGTTTAATTCATTGAATGACAAAAGAGGTTTATTCAACAATATTTTTAGGTAAACGTTTAAGATTATTATATTTGAAATGACATATAAACTATTTTCTTATGAAAGTATTCCTATTATTTCTATGCACTGTTTTTGCATTGAGTTCTTTTATTTCTGATACTAACAAAGATGTTATAGAGGTATTATATGATTCCAAGCCTGTTGATTATAAGGTTGGCATCAAATTAGAGCCGGGAAAAGAACTCTCAATTATAAACAAGTCTGGTGGTAAGATCTATAGAACAGAATTGATTATCTCATTAGGAAGGAGGCCTTGCTATCAAACGACCTATTCGAATGATGAAGCTTCAAAACCAATTGACGTATCCTCTTTTATGAGTGGCACATGTGCTGAAGCAACAATGATCATGCTTACGGTTAATATTTCAGAGCATATAAATATTCCGATTAAAAAATGATGAACGAATACGTGGGCTATAGATACTGTTAAATGAAGAAAAAATAAATTATAAATTCCAAACAGAGAGAATATTCTTTCCGTTTGGAATTTGCTTTATTTATCTGAGATTTGATTGATGCTACTGATTATAAGCCGTCGCAAATTCCTTCGCGAAGTCTTCCAGTTTGGTTTTTGAAATTTTTACCGCTGATTTATGCGCGTAGTAATCTTCAAACATTTTGCCTTCACGCACGGCCTTGCCCATCTCTACATAGTTCTTCGCTACTTCTTCGGGTAAGCCTGCCCCAACCATACCGCCGAAGCTGTCTTCGTCTTTAAAGTCAATCCATGGAAGCTCCGGTTTGCCGATTGCTGTACCTAATACTTTGGCAATGTCTGTTGTTGTGCGTTCATCACTTACTACGTAACGGACACTATGGCCTTTGAATGTTAGGGCCAGTAATTCTTCTGCCGCAGCTTCTGCAATATCTGCCGGATGTACCAGCACAATGCTCGTATTGTTACCGTAGTTACCGCCTATAATACCATTGTGTTTGATCATGCCGATGTTACTATAGAAATTCGTGTAGAAATTCCCAGGACGTAAATGTTTGATGTTTACATCAGCTAAAGTATTGTATACTTGTTCTACACGGTAAATACCGCTTACAGGACCGCAGCCTTCTGCCATGTGGGCGCCAATACTGCTTAGATGTACAATATTTTTTACTCCTGAAGCTTTAATTGCTTCTGCATAGATTTTTCCTGTATTGCCGATATATGCTTTCCAGTCTGCAGCTGCAAACGTTGGCGGTACCATGGCATAAACGGCATCAGCACCGATAAATGTTTTTGTTAAAAAGGCCTGATCCTGGACAGAGCCAATCGCTGCTTTTGCACCCAGTGCTTCAATGGCTGCTTTCTTACTTTCCTGGCTGCTTATTACGGCAACATCGTGACCGGCAGCAACTAATTTTTGAGTCAGTGGTTTACTGATATTCCCCAAAGAACCTGTGATAATGTATTTCATAATTTTATCTATTGAGTTTAAAATCTTAACTGGAACAAATGTATATTTGTACTTACTTTATTACAAGTACTAACCCGAAAGTAGGTATCTCATGGCTCCAATTAAAAAATCTTCGACCAATCAGTTAAACAAGCAGGAAGCGATTGCTGAATGCCCTGTTTCATTTACCCTTACCAAGATTGGGGGGGCGCTGGAAACCTATTATTATTTTTAACCTCCTGGATGGTGCCAAGCGGTATGGTGAATTAAAAAGGGCCATACCAACGATCACCGAGAAAATGCTTATTCAGCATTTAAAAGAATTAGAAACTGATAAATTGATTCAACGGATTGCCAAACCGGTTATTCCGCCACATGTTGAATATAGTCTAACAGAAGCGGGTATAGCCTTATCACCGGTCATGCGATCTATGGTTGAATGGGCGGCAAAATACAATGTATAATTCTTGTGTTAAGACCATTTCTTATTCAATCAGAAATTTTATTACGGTCAAATAAATAAACAGATCCACACATAAGAATAAAATTAGTTTACCTGAAAATGCATGTTTTTTAAAGAAGAGTTCCATAGCTGTTGTTGTGTTTAGGATGTTCGTTAAACACATACAATTCTAATTATTCAGGAAATTTTTTATCCAAATGGTAAATTTTCTTTTATACAGGTTCATTCGATTTTAACTCTCGTTTATTGAATAAATTCAAAATGAAGAATTTTCGGGTGATAATTCTATGGTAACCAGTTATAGTACAAATTATTTATATTATATTTTGTATTTATATAAAACTCTGAATAAATAAAAATGTAATATCTGTGTAGGTTTTTTTTTACTAAATAAAGCTGTGAAGTGTAATTATAAACAATGTATGATATTGATCATTGCATAGAAGTTGCATGCATAAAAAGTCTGGATGTTAAAGGGGAAAAATAAAATCCATACTTTTTATGAAGCAGTTACTTTTCTCAACATGATTCTTTCCAACATGCTTTCAAGGGGTTTTAAGAATAACGCTATTCCACCCTTAAAAGAAATTGCAATGATGAATCCTATCTGAAGTGCATCCACAAAAGGATCAATGACTGCTTCTGAAACCAGGAAGATGCAGATACCTATTGTCAATACAAGGGTTGTAGCTTTTCTGCTGATCTTGGCTTTTTTTGTTTCATCCAACGCTTTTTTCAAAATAGTGATGTCCTGTATGGTTCCGGTAATTTTTTTTGTATTGGTTGAATGGAATGTTTCTTCGCGGCGTTTTTTCAGATGCACGTATTTATAAAAGTTCTCAAATGTTTTTATGCGGAGTGTGATTTCGTAGCATTCATCTTTTTTAAGGTTTCGGATGAAAGTAATGAGTGAACCAATATGATCTGGATATACCTGGTGGCGTATGAAGGCATGCATCGGGAAGCGGCTTCTTTCAGACTTATAATCGAGGATTTCCTGTGCCTGTTCTGAAATATATAGTTCCTGTGTTTCGGTATCATATTCCCAATTTCCAAGAGCTGCAATTTCCTGTGCTTCTGAAAGACGTAGCTGACTTTCTTTTAATGCAGTAATGGCTGCTTCTCTTTCTTTACGCATCTGATACATCTGTCTGGACGTTTCGAAGCTGAAGCGTAAAACTTCAGGACTCAGATCAGACTTGGATATATAATCATTGGCACCATCCTTCAACAGTTGCACAATGGTATGATCATCTTTTTGTCCGGTGAGCATAATCACGGGTGTATCAATTCCCTCTGAGCGGATTTTTCGCAATACTTCCAGTCCATTCATTTTAGGCAAATGGTAATCTAAAAAAATACAATCAACGTCACCTTTGGCTGCTTGTTCATAACCTGCCATTCCGTCCTGTGCAGATATGATCTGTGCCTGTATACCTGAATCAAGCAAAGATCTTTCAAAGAAAGTATAATCGTCTGCACTATCATCGATGATTAAAATTTTAGTTTCCATAGCTGTTAAATAAAAAGTCAAACTCAATACTAAAAAAAGTTAATCGATACTGGTTTATTTCAATTTAAATAAAATTCTAAAACACGTAAACAAGTTTATGTGCCTCTATAAATTGTTTTAACTTAAGTTTAATTAATAAAGCTGGTATTATTGAAAAAGTGTATTTCTGTATAATACGAATTATTCATAAAAAGGATTGCAATAAAATGTGTATATTCAATATACAGAAGAAATTTTATGAGTTTGATTTTAAAACCAACCGGCAATAGCAATATTGAAACCTTTTTGTCGGGTGGAGGGGAAATGGGAGAACGGATACGTACCTATAATTGGGGAAATACCTCTTTGGGCGATATTACGACCTGGCCACAAAGCCTGCTAACTTCTCTAAGCATTCTATTGCATTCAAAATTTCCCATGATGATCTGGTGGGGAGACGAATGTATTCAGTTTTATAATGATGCCTACCGGCCTAGTTTGGGAAATGATGGTCAAAGGCATCCACAGGCATTGGGGCAAAAATGCGAAGAGTGTTGGAAGAATGAATGGTCGTTTGTAAAACCAATGCTTGATAAAGCTTTTGCCGGAGAATCTACATGGAGTGAGAATCAGTTGGTGCCCGTTTTCAGAAATGGTAAAGTTGAAGATATATACTGGACATTTAGCTATAGTTCGATCAGGATTGAAGGTGGTGACATCGGAGGGGTACTGGTTGTATGTACAGAGACTACCGATGTTATTGTTAATCTTAATAAGATTGAAGAGAGTGAAAATAAATTACGCTTTGCGATTGATTCTGCAGAATTGGGAACATGGGATTACAATCCGGTAACCAATAAATTTGATGGCAATGACCGCTTAAAAGAATGGTTTGGTTTGAAGGCGCAATCAGAGATTGATTTGTCTACAGCCATCGAAATAATAGCACCTGCAGATCGTGCAAGAGTTTTGGCTGCCATACAAAAAGCATTACAATATTCTTCCGGCGGTACATATCATATTGAATATACCATCATCCATCCGCTTACACAAAAAGAGCGTATAGTCATTGCCAAAGGCAGAGCGTGGTTTAATGAAGCTCAGGTAGCATATCGTTTTAATGGAACCTTGCAGGATGTTACGGAAGAAGTGCTTACGCGGAGAAAAAATGATTGGATACAGCATGAAGCGCGGTTAACATCAGACAGGCTGCAGCTGGCATTGGAAGCAGGGGAGATCGGCTATTATGAATTGACGCTCGCTACCTATGAGATGACCTGCAACAATCTGTACAAAAAGATTTTTGGTTTTTCAGAAAGCCACGACCCAACCTATAAAGAGTTTGAATCAAAAATACTTGTAAAAGACCGGCCCATCCGGAAGCGAGCGATTGATAAGGCAATTCAAGCGAATACCGTGTATAATGCAGAGTATCGGGTACAGCATCCGGATGAAGAAATCCGCTGGATAAAATCTTTTGGCAAAGCAGTATATGATGAAGTAGGAAAACCGGTAAGACTTATCGGGATGACACTTGATATTACCGAGCATAAACAATTTGCAGAAGAACTGAGTAAGCAAGTACAGGAAAGAACGGCAGAGCTTAAACGTACCAATGCAGATTTGCTTCAGTTTGCGCATGTGGCCAGCCATGATCTGAAAGAGCCTGTAAGAAAAGTAAAGATCTTCAGCGGAAGAATCCGGGATGAATTCAAACACGATCTGCCGGAAACGGTTTTTCAATACCTTGAGAAAATTCAACATGCAACCGACCGTATGCTTGCTATGATCGAAGGTGTATTGATGTATTCTACCCTGACCAATCTGAATCAGGCAATGGAGCAGGTTGATCTGAATAATATTATTGCCAGTATTGAAAAAGATCTTGAAATTCTGATTGAAGAAAAAAATGCTGTTGTTAAAAGAGAAGAATTGCCGGTTATTACAGGAGTTCCTGTATTGATGTACCAGCTTTTTTATAATCTTATAAACAATGCATTGAAATTTTCTAAAAATAATGAAGAAAGTACCATTTCGATTTCATGTATTACTGAAGAGATCGACTTAACCTCTTATGCCCGTATAAGTATTGAAGATAATGGTATAGGATTCTCTAATGAGTATATTGATAAGATGTTTGAAGCATTTATCCGGTTAAATTCCAAAGATAAATACGAAGGCACAGGCTTAGGTTTGGCTTTATGTAAAAAAATCATGGATAGACATAATGGGAAAATTTTTGCATCAGGTGAAAATAATAACGGTGCGGTATTTACAATTTTATTACCTTTAAGTAAAATTTAATTCTTAAGATCGATGGCGGTAGAGTTTTTGCTGGTAGATGACGACAATGATGATTCAGATTTGATATTTGAAGTGTTGAAGGAAGTAAATAGCGAGGTACAGTATACATACGCTATGGATGGTCCTGAGGCATTCGATATGCTGGGTAATGGCTATGCTCCTCATATTATTTTTCTGGATATCAATATGCCGGGAATGAATGGTTGGCAATGCCTGACAAAACTAAAGGCTAACGAACAATACAAGCAGATACCTGTGGTTATGTATTCAACCTCTTCCTATCAGCATGAGATTGATAAAGCATTTGAATTGGGAGCATTGGCTTTTTTTACCAAGCCGAATCATTATTTTCTGCTTAAAAAAAATATGAAGATTATTATAGATGCCTTAACAGAAAATACGTTACATACGCTGGAAAAGACCGTTCTGGAGTCAATGACACCCTCTGAGAAAAAGCCTTAAATTAACTTCTCAATTATCAGAAGGAACGTAATCTTTTCTGATATTAGGTAACACAATGGTAACAGTAGTGCTTTCGTTTTCGATAGAACTGATCGTTACTGTACCTTTTAGTTTTTCTACAAACTCCTTAACTATATATAAACCTAATCCTGCACCATCACTTTTTTCTGAAGCGCGATAGAACATATTAAAAACCTTCGGCAGGAATTTTTCAGGTATACCCAGCCCATTGTCTTTAAAGCTTATGGCAGCCGTTTCAGGTGTGCATACATACTGTATAAGGACAGTTGCTTTTTCTTTTGTAAAGTCTCTGTATTTGATTGCATTTGATAACAGGCTGTTGAATATAACTTCCAGTCTGTATGCATCTGAATAAAAAGGAAATTTAGACGTATTGATGACCGTTACTTCTGTGTTTTCAGAGCCGGGTAAATAAGAAACATTCTTAATGGATTTGTCTACAATTGCATTAATATCAATTGCATCAGCATCTATATCCAGGCGCGCATTTTTCGATTGGTCCACCATTTGTCCCAATGTGGTATCCAATCGTTTGATGCAAGTCTCCATCATCTGATGTAGTTCTTTCACATTTTTGTTGTTCGCACCACCTTCTATTTCTGCAAGGTTGAGTAAACCACTGACAGTAGACAGAGGGCCACGGAGGCTGTGAGAAATACTATAAATGAAGGAATCCAGTTCTTTGTTGATCTTTAAGATCTGTTCGTTTTGTTCTTTCAATTCCTGCAATGCCTCTATTTTCATTTTTTCAAGTTCACGTTGTTTCAAGGCACTTAAAATGGCAGTAGGCAGGCGTGATAAATTTGATTTGAGAATATAATCATCAATGCCGTTTTTTAAACAGGCTACCGCAAATTCTTCTGAAACAGCCCCTGTGACAAGTATAAAGGGGACATACAATTGTTCACTCAAACAAATTTTGTGCGCGTCAAGCGAATTAAATTGTGGTAAGGAGTGATCGGAAAGAATCACGTCAGGTTTATATTCTTTAAGTCCTTTAATAAACTCTTCTTTGCTATCTACCTGTAATGTTTCGTGTTCAATGCCGCCTCTATTAAGAACGTATTCAATGATTGCAACATCGTCTGTCACATCTTCCAACATCAAAACCTTGATTTTTTCCTTTGTGTCCATAGTCTGATTTATACAACCGTGTATCAATTCATGTATATTTATAAGTACCTTAAAAAAGAAAGTGTACTTGAATAGTACAATAATTAATTATTCCAGTTGTATCGTGTATGTATTAAAAATTAAGTTAAGTCTAATAATGCCACTATTGCAATAATCTTATGTTAAAAAATTAATTACAAAAGTGTGTATGCAACGAGTGTCTGGAATTTGAATTTTAACAAATGTGTATTTTTATAAAGTGAAATTATTTTATTGAACTACGCGTAATTTTTTTATTTTTATAATATGAGACTCACGTTGGATAATAAAATTTTAGGCGGTTTAAGCGCTTGTACAATTGTTTTAATAATAGTAGGCTATATTTCCTATAAAAATAATAAAAAGTTTCAGGAAACTGTCCGGTGGGTAGATCATACCCATACCGTTTTATACGGGCTTGAACAGGTTTTGGTTACAGAGGCCGACGCGGAAACATCTATGCGTGGGTATGTAATTACCGGCAATAAAAATTTCTTAGGTCCATATAACAAAGCGGTTGATAAAATTAACTCCAACCTGGATTATATTAAAGACCTTACTGCTGATAACCCGATACAACAGAAAAGAGTTGCAATCATACATGATCTTGTAGAAGCACATATGATTCATCTGGATAGTTGTATTCGCCTCCGTAATGAGAGTTTTGAAAAAGCTCAAGAACTCATAGTGACTGAAAACGGCAAACGCATCATGGACAAGATCCGTGCTAATATAGATGAAGCTAAAGCAGTAGAATTTAAATTGCTGGATGAAAGAAAGACTGCCAGCGATAATGACGCACACAATTTTAACGTGATTTACCTTACGCTGAAAGTTTGTATCATTCTTGTTTTGATTGTGTCTTATCTTATCATAACCGCGAATCTGAATTCGTTGCGTAAGGCAGAGACTGAAACTTCTAATAAAAACTGGAGTCTTACAGGCAGCGGTGCACTTGCACAGGCTATGCAAGGGAATATGCTTATTGCAGATCTCGGACAGGCAATCATTGATCATTTTGTGTCTTATCTGAATGTTAATGTTGGAGCCTTCTATATTGTGGACGAAACGGGTGATGTGTTAAAACTGTTAAATGGCCATGCACTTTCGAAAAGAAAAGCTACAATACCTCCGGTTCGCTTTGGTGAAGGTCTGGTTGGACAGGCAGCTAAAGAAAAGAAAACACTTTTACTGGAAAATATCCCTTCCGAAAATTTTATTATTGATTCAGGCCTTGGAGAAATAACACCATCGCATATTTTAATTGCACCTATACTATCTGAGAATGCGGTAGCTGGCGTTATTGAGCTTGGCAGCATAAGACCTATTACACAGATTCAGAAAGAATATGTTGAGCGTGTCATGGACAGTATATCAATTGCTATTTCTTCTTCCTATGCAAGGGAGAAAGTCAAAGGCCTCCTTGAAGAGACACAGCGCCAGACAGAAGAACTGGAAGCACAACAGGAAGAGCTGAAACAATTCAATGAAGAACTGCAAGTAAAAACTGAATTGCTTGAAAAATCTGAAGCCGATCTTCGTTCGCAGCAGGAAGAATTGCACCAGAGCAATGAAGAACTCGAAGAAAAGGCCAATTTATTGGAAGAACAGAAAGAGACGCTGGAAAATGCCAAGATGCAGATCGAAACCAAAGCGCACGAATTGGAACTGAACAGCAAATACAAATCAGAGTTCCTTGCAAACATGTCACATGAATTGCGTACACCGTTGAATAGTATTCTTATTCTTTCACAATTATTAGTCGATAATAAAAACAAAACATTAAGTGAGAAGGAAGTTGAATTTGCACAGAATATTTGCAATTCAGGTTCCGATCTGCTTGAGTTGATCAATGAAATCCTAGATCTGTCTAAAGTTGAATCCGGTAAGCTTGATCTTGAAATTGAAGACGTTCCGCTAAATGATATCTGTGCTCGCACGCATGCTATGTTTGGTGAAGTTGCTAAAAAGAAGTCTATTAATTTCAGGATTGATTGCAGCGATGAATTGTTGAAAACCAACATTCATTCTGATAGACATAGGTTGGAACAGATTATCCGAAATCTTCTTTCCAATGCCTTTAAGTTTACAAGCAGCAAAGGCTCTGTTATTGTGAGTATAGGAAAACCCGAAGGTGTAACTGTTTTCAAGAACAAAGATTTAACCTTAAATAATAGCCTTGCCTTTTCTGTTACAGATACAGGAATTGGCATACCGCTGAATAAACAGCAGATCATTTTCGAAGCCTTTCAGCAGGTGGATGGATCAACGAAACGCAAATATGGCGGCACCGGCTTAGGCTTATCCATCAGCCGCGAACTCGCAGCTGCATTGGGGGGCGAAATCCAGGTTCATAGTGAAGAAGGAAAAGGAAGTACGTTTACCTTGTTTATTCCTGTGAAATACAATGAAACAAATATCAAAAGGGAAGAACGTGCACCGATCAAGCCACAGATAGATATTATCAAAGAAGAACTGAACCCGATGACAACAGTTCCTGTAACAGAGGAATTACAGGCAACGGAAGCATTTGAAGAAGTAGCAGACGACAGAAATAATATCGCTGTTAACGATAAGGTGGTATTGTTGATGGAAGATGATATTGTTTTTGCCAAGCTCATGCTGGACTTTTTAAGAGAACGCAATTATAAAGGTATCATTGCAACAAGGGGCAATACAGGCTTAAGCTATGCCCGACAATACCGCCCGGATGCTATTATGCTGGATATGAAGCTGCCTGTCATGGATGGAGCTGAAGTATTGAAACAGTTGAAGAATGATCCGGCATTGCGCCATATTCCGGTGCAGGTAATTTCCGGCTATGACCGGAAACGTGAAGGGCTTGAGCTGGGTGCTTTTGATTATCTCAGAAAACCTGTAACGAAAGACATTCTGCTGGCATCTTTTGACCGGATCGAAGAATTTGCGCGCAAGAAACTGAAGAAGTTATTAATTATTGAAGATAATGAAACACAGAATACTGCAATCCGTGAATTGATTGGTAATGGCGATGTGAAAAGTTATTCGGCTTACACTGGTCATGAAGCATATGATATGCTTTTGAAGGATGGCTATGATTGTATCATTGTTGATCTTGGTTTGCCCGATATGTCGGGCTTTGATCTTATTGAAAAGATAAAAGAAAATCCGCAGATCAAAGGAATTCCGATTATTGTTTATACCGGTAGGGATCTTACAACGGAAGAAAAAAATATTCTGAACAGACTGGCCAGCGCTGTAGTATTAAAAACTGCCAATTCTCAGGAAAGACTTTTAGATGAAACAACATTGTTTTTGCATCGTGTAGAATCTAAGTTGCCTAAAGAAAAACAAAGCATCATCCGCAAGCTTCATAAAACGGAAGAGATCCTGAAATTTAAAAAGGTATTGGTTGTGGATGATGATATCCGCAATGTATATTCATTGACCAATGCATTGGAAGAGCAGGAGATGACCTGCTTCATTGCAGAGAACGGCAAAATAGCATTGAAGGTATTGGATGAAAACCCTTCGATTGATATTATTTTAATGGACATCATGATGCCGGAGATGGATGGTTATGAAGCAACCAAAGCCATCCGGAACATGCAGAAGTATGATAAAGTACCGATCATTGCTATTACAGCAAAAGCAATGAAGGGAGATCGGGAGAAATGCCTTTCTGTTGGCATGTCTGATTATATTTCAAAGCCGATCAATATTGAACAGCTGCTTTCACTGATGCGTGTGTGGCTGTATAATTAATTGACTGCTATATTACTTTTAATCTGTTAAGCTATGGATTTTTCATCAGCACCGAATACTTTTCAATATTCACAGGAGGAACTGCGATCTTTTTTAGACGCTATAAAATTTATGTACGGCTATGATTTCACCGATTATGCAGAGGCTTCTGTTAAACGGCGAATCATGAATTTTATGAATGTTCATAAGATTCCTTCATTACAGGATCTCAGCAGGATTTTGTTAAAGGATGAAACCGTATTCGAAACGTTCATTCAGGAATTATCTGTTACCGTAACGGAAATGTTCAGGGATCCGACTTTTTATAAATCCCTGCGTGAAAATGTAATGGTACGTCTGGCAACATATCCCATCATTAAAATCTGGATCGCTGGTTGCGCCACGGGTGAAGAAGTTTATTCCATAGCTATTCTATTAAAAGAAGAAGGACTTTTGGAACGTTCGATTATTTATGCCACGGATATAAATCAAAAGTCGATACAGATTGCCAAAGAAGGCTTGTATGGTGTAGATAACATGAAGGCATATACTGCCAACTATAATAATGCTGGCGGTAAACATTCATTGTCTGAATATTATATTTCCAAATACAACTCAGTCATGTTTGATAAATCGTTGAAGCAAAACATAGTTTTTTCACCGCATAACCTCACCGTTGATAAGTCCTTCAATGAATTTCAGCTGATTGTTTGCCGAAATGTATTGATTTATTTTAATCAGCAGTTGCAGAACAAAGTGATTAATCTTTTTCACGACAGTCTTTGTTCTTTTGGTTTTTTAGCATTGGGTAGTAAAGAATCACTTTTGTTTACAGACAAAAAATCCAGCTTTGAAGATGTAGACAGAAAGGAACGCATTTTTATGAAAATCAAATGAAAACAGTGCAAAGTGATAACAGGATTTTTTCTGCTGTTGTTATGGGCGTATCAGCAGGAGGTTTACATGCGCTTATTTCTATATTGAGTAAGCTGCCTGAGGAGTATTCGTTGCCATTGATTATTGTACAGCACCGGGGAAAAGATCATAAAGATCTTCTGGAAGATGTGCTGCAGACGAAATGCCGGCTTAAGATTAAGCAGGCCGATGAAAAAGAAAAAATTGAAGCGGGCTATGTGTATACAGCTCCATCAAATTATCATTTGCTGATCGAACAGGATAAAACTTTTTCATTAACTTCAGATATATATGTAAAACATAGCCGGCCATCCATTGATTTGCTGTTTACAACGGCGGCTGAAGTATATAAAGAATTATTAGTAGGAATCATACTTACTGGAGCCAGCAGCGACGGTGCAGAAGGTATCCTGGAGATTAAACGGTCTGGTGGTTTTACGCTTGCACAAGACCCGCAGACAGCGGAGTACGCTTATATGCCTCAGGCTTCTATTAATACAGGGGCTATAGATTTAATCGGAACATTAGAAGAAATTACATCTTATTTAATCAGTATTCATGAAAGAAGGCAACGCAACAATTTTGATCATTGATGATATTTCAAGCAATATATTCGCGCTTGAAAATTTACTGATGAAAGAGACCCGTACTTTTTTAAAGGCCACATCTGGCGATGAGGGACTCAAGCTTGCTTTGAGTAAACCGGTTGATCTGGTCATTCTCGATGTGCAGATGCCGGAAATGGATGGCTTTGAGGTTGCAAACATGTTGAAGTCTAATAAACGGACAAAAGATATTCCGATCCTGTTTGCATCTGCCGAGTTGAAGGAACAGAAAAATATGCTTAAAGGGCTTGAAGAAGGAGCGATTGATTATTTATTCAAACCACTTGATCCGGAGATTACCAAAGCCAAGGTTAGTATGCTGATCCGGCTGGAGCTGCAACGCAAAGAACTGGTTGAAATTAATCATGCCCTGGAGAAATCTTCTATTCTAATTAATAACTGTCTGGATATTATCTGCACACTTGATGCGGAGACTTTGAAGTTCGAAGAATTCAATGTGGCCATGACAACGGTTTTAGGTTATTCGGCAGAAGAAATTGCAAACCAATCGTTGCTCTATTTTTTGAATGATGAAGATAAGACACTGGTTGAAACGAAAAAAAAATCAGATCAGGATACATTGTCATTTGAAACGAAAGTGATCTGTAAAGATCAATCTTATAAATGGCTGCAATGGAACATTGTTGTTAAAAACGGAAAGTGGTTTTCCAATGCGCGCGATATTACGGAGCAAAAGAAAAAAGAAGATGAGATCATTCGTTTAAATCAGAATCTGCAGGAAAATATTCAGCAGCTGGAAATAGTAAATAAAGAACTGGAATCTTTTTCATATTCTGTTTCACATGACTTGCGGTCGCCACTGCGGGCGATAAGCAATTACTCACAGATGATTGAGGATCGCTTTGCTGAAGGCATGGATGAAAAGTTTAACGGCTTGCTGGATAATATTAAGCGTAATGCCATTAAAATGGATTCACTGATTGATGACTTATTAGCGTTTGCGCGCCTTGGTAAAAAGGCTATCCAGAAGCAGCATATTGATATGAATGAAATGGTACAGTTTACTTACCAGGAGATCCAGACTTCTTATAAAAAGGCGGAATTGATTGTTGAACAACTGCCGGAAATAAGCGCCGATTATAATTTGCTGAAACAGGTATTTGTAAACCTGCTTTCAAATGCGATCAAGTATTCCAGTAAAGTAGAAAATCCTCAAGTACATGTAGGCTCATTTAAAGATGAAAAGAAAAAGACAATCGTTTATTTTGTTAAAGACAACGGTGCTGGTTTTGACATGGACTACATGGATAAGTTGTTTGGTGTTTTTCAGCGATTACATAGCAGCAAAGAGTTTGAAGGTACTGGCGTAGGCTTGGCTATTGTAAAAAGAATTGTTGAAAAACACGGTGGCTCTGTGTGGGCTGAAGCCAAGGTCAATGAAGGTGCAACATTTTATTTCTCATTACCTCTTTGAAGTTTCAGGCAACACTTAGTTGATATGTGTTTTTTGTAAATTTTTTACAAATGTGTGTAAATCATTCCATCCCAGGTTTTATCAACTTTGATTTAAATAATTTTAAATATCAACGTTATGAAACTAGGTATCAGTGAAGAAAACATAAAAAAGAGTGTAAGCATGTTGTCTACTGCTTTGGCTGATGAGATGACCTTGTATGTAAAAACAAGAAAATTCCACTGGAATGTATCGGGACAGAGTTTTATGGAATTGCACAAATTGTTCGAAGCGCAGTATACGCAGCTCGAAGCTGTGATTGATGAACTTGCAGAGCGTATTAATAAACTTGGCTCAAAGACTATTGGTACCATGGAGGAATTCGGAAAGATTACCCGCATAAAAGAAGCACCGGGGAAATATCCGGATCAGAAGGGGATGATCTCCGAATTACTTGCCGATCATGAAATGCTTATTGTGGAATTGAGAAAAGACATTGACGCCGACAGCGATGCGGGTACAACAGATTATTTTACCAAGTTGATACAAGACCATGAATCCATTGCCTGGATTCTGAGAAGATATCTGAATTAGTAAATAGAAATCTTTTAATTGATAATCCTTTAGTTCTGTTTATGAGCTAAAGGATTTTTTTATTAAATGTAAATAAAAAAGAAACCCAATCGTAGGTCAGGCGATTGGGTTTCCAGGTAATAGTTAAAAAACAGTTACTCTTTACAGTCTTCTGTTTTTTTGTAATTACCTTTTGAATCAAAGATAATTTTTTTGTCTTTAGCTTTTACGCCATAAGTAACAACGCCTGCTGGATCAGTCATTTTGTAATATTCTTTCATCATTACATCTTTGTAATTTTGTTTGATGTAATCGGCTGCCGGAGCCGGTAAGTCTGATTCGTTGATTTTAATTTTGTTTTCAATCAGTTTGCCGGATGCATCATAAACAGAATATGTTTTTGTTCCATTCTGATCATATTCAGCAACGTATTTTGAATCCATTTTTTTCCACTCAACCATTTTGATGTCCGAGTGAGACTTGCTGAAAGAAGTAGCTACTGGAGCCGGTACGTCTTTGTCCATTACTTTTTCTGACTGCGCATTTACCTGAAACGCAAATGCAGCTGCTGCTAGAAATACAATAATCTTTTTCATATTTTTTTGTGTTAGCTGGATAATTGATTTAATACATAAAATTGTATTTTTTTATATAGATCCCTCTTACACCTTTTAAATAAAAGCTTACATGATCTCAAGGTAATGTTGATAGTAGTAGATACGGGCGATGCTAGTCTCTTTTTACAAAGTCCTTTAACGCTTCGCCCAGGTTGATATGTGTAAATTTGAATCCATGTTCCAGTAATTTTTCAGGAATTACCCAACGGCTTTTTAAAACCAATTCAGTTTCTGTTCGGATCAATGCGGCACCTATTGTCAGCAACCATTTCGGTGTAGGTAGTCCAAACGGCATGTGCATGGCTTTACGCAACTGCTGCATCAGAATTTTATTGGTGGAAGGATTCGGTGAAGAACAATTGTAGATGCCATGCATGTCTTCATGTGTTTGAATATAGCAGATGATATTTTTCAGATCTTCTATATGAAGCCAGCTGAAGTGTTGGTTACCCGATCCTTGTTTACCCCCTAAACCAAAACGTACCAGATTCTTTAGTGGAGACATTACACCTCCGTCTTCACCTAAAACAATCGCAATACGCAGCGCTACTTGCCGGCATTCCGGATAGTTAAAATGGAAAAAGGCTGCTTCCCATTGAGTGGCTATACCCACAGAGAATCCGCTGCCAATTTCACCGGTAGATTCGGTCATAGGCCTGTCTTCTGCGTGACGGTAGATGGTTGCTGTGCTGGAGTTGATCCAAAGCTTGGGCTTGTGTTTGCATTTTCCGATACAGTTACCCAGTATCGTTGTTGTTTCAACTCTTGAGCGTAAGATCTCTGCTTTGTTTTTATCGTTATAGCGGCAGTCGACAGATTTTCCTGCCAGATTAATCAGCATCTCTGCACCTTCCAGAGCTGTAACCAGCGCATCCTGATTTGTCCATTGAACAGAACCAGGTTGTCTTGAAATGATGATCACTTCATAGCCTGCATGAGTGAAATACTTTTCCAGATAGGTGCCGATAAAGCCGCTGCCTCCGGCTAAAATAATTTTCTTTTTCATATTAGTAAATAAGTAAAGCCAGAACAATCATTCGATAAACGACCCATGTATAACAAAGGTAGGAAGGTAAATGCAGTTTCCTCACACGTCGCATATGATCCAGGAATAAGATACCCACGACGGTAAAGAAATAAAGCACATTCCATTCAATGTTCCATGATGAACACTCATTAATCAAAATCAGCGGCCATAATAAAGCTGAACCGAATAAAGCGACTAATAACATGTTGTAGTAATAAGTAAATATCCGGTTGCGGTATTTGTGAATCAGGAATGGAAACTGAAAGACTAGCTGACCCATTACGATCGCTGCCTCGAGTTTCCAGTCATAGGGGATACACAATAAAGGTTGTATCAATACAGAAAATCTGCTGAGTGTATATGCTGTAATGCTTATCGAAATAAGCATTACAGCAAACTGATAAACCTTGTTAGCCTTTTCAGGTTTCATTGTTGTATTATTTAACGGGTTGTGCTAAAGACTGGCTGGCTTTTCTTTTTCCGCGGAAGAACAATAGCAGGTTTAAGAAAAGGATTACACCAAGATAAATGGAGAAGCCGCCGATTTTATGGCTCAGTACTTCTATTAATTCCTGATGCGACTCAATACGGTAACTTTTTAAGATCAGTAATGCTGCACCTATATTCAGCAGGTAGAATCCAATCTCAAACAATCGGTTTGTGGCCAATGCAATTTCAGCCCTGCCATGAAAGATATCCATCATGAAGATCTTACTGTTTTTAAAGAGTGTTCTTGCAACCAATACAGTCATGGTAATGGCAATAGGTAAATAAATCAAATACGTTTTGATTGTTAATGAATTGTCAACGATTGCGGGTACTACATTCTGTGTTTCCATAATTATATCAGTTAGAAGTGGACGGATTACTTTTTTTCTCTATAAGAACAAATATTAAAATGTTTGTAAAGTGCATACACCCCAGCACCAGGTAAATGAACCCTATTTTAAAAGCAAGGAATTCAACACAATCTCCCACAGTTGTAAGTCCTTTATTTTGTTTAAGAAAGGGGAGTACAAAACCTGCGTTTACCAAATAAAAACCTGTTAAAAGGATTTTATTTACCGGCAATACAATTTCCAGTCTATTCCGGAAGATCGACATCAGGAAATTTTCTCCGTGTTTATACAGGCTTTTCCCCAGGAAATAGGTTGTATTTCCGGCTATCAGTAAATACACCAAGGTGACTATGTAGCTTGTTTTCATATATTTAAACATTCAGAACTTTCAATAAATATTGAAATAATGGTGTAAATTTTTTTACCTCAGTTTACCTAAGATTTTAAAAAACCAATTTTGATTTGATTTGATATAAAGCTCCAATACAGAATTAGTTTGGTTGGCAAATTTTAATAATTCTTTGGTTACTTTTTTGAATTCCTTGGCGTCATTGGTTTCACCTTCAACATCAGAAATTTCATTAAGTAATTTGAGAATAGGATCTAATTCTCTGCGTTTACGCTCTTTAGCTACCTGAACGCTGATATTCATTATATCTTTATCGGCTTTGAAAAACTCCTTGCGTTCCCCTGAAACCAAGACCTTTTCAGCCAAACCCCAGTCCATCAGAGCACGAAGATTCATATTGGCATTGCCTCTGGAAATCTTTAATTCCTCCATTACTTCTTCAGCAGAAAGAGGAGCGGCCGAAACCATTAACAATGCATGAATTTGTGCCATTGTACGGTTTACGCCCCAGCTGGAGCCTAATGTACCCCAGGCCTGTATGTATTTTTCTTTTGCTTCTGAATATTTCATATTGTAAACGTATATGAATCTTATTGAACTTCCAAATATTATTGAAAGTTTATACGCGATAAATTGACCTAGTGTTATCAAATCACCCTTTTTTACCAATCATTCTTTTAAAAGTGCATTATATAAAACATAACTATGTAAAGAATACAACGCTTGTTTTTTTTCCTGTAACGGTTATAAATGTGCAAACACCGAACTTTACAATATCATCAACAAATACAACTATGAAAAGAAGAAGAAGAGTCAGCAATATATTCACTGCGGCATTTAAAATATTGAGCCTTGCATTTACCATTTATATGGTCATGTCGTTTTCTATTATGCTCATGAATCCGTGAGTGAGAGTAACTTGATCATTTATATTTAAAGCGAAGTCTTTGCGCTTTAAATTGCGTCTTTGCGTTTAATTTTTTGTATAAGATTAATCTCCAGATTAAAATTCTAAAAATAACTGGTACCCCTATAAAGGACCAAAACTGCCCAGCATTACACCGGACAGCTCTGTTTCCCCAAAACATTTAATATGTTGAATGATTATTTACTGACGATCCTGATTTCTACACGTCTGTTTAATTGTCTGCCTTTAGCAGTAGCATTGCTGGAAGCAGGATTTGATTCTCCGAAATGTTTTACAGCAATTCTATTTTTGTCAACCCAAGACTTTGCTATAAGATAGTTCGCCACGGCTTCAGCACGCTTGTTGGATAATTTATCGTTGTATGCTTTTGTACCGATCGAATCCGCATATCCTGAAATATCTATTTTCATTGTACTGCTTTTTTTCAAAAGCTCAGCAAGTCTGTCCAGTTCAGGCTGCGATTCTTTTTTCAATTCGTATTTATTGAAATCAAAGAATACGTTGTTCAACGCTGCTATCTGTCCGGTTTCAATAGGTGTTAGGTACAAATCTTTTTCATATTCTTTGTATGCACTCATGGCCGTCAGGTCTATATTTTCATTGATGGAAATATAACCTTCTTTCTGTGCGGAGTATCCGTAATTGGCACCGGCTGGAAGTACTATTTTATATGACGCTGAATCGTAGTTTGAACTTGCAATACCAACTTCTTTCGCTGTCGTTAAATTCTCAAACGAAATTTTTACTCCTTTTAATGGTTGCTTGGTTTTGCTGTCGTATACATGACCATGTACCAGTAATACCGGTTGAGGACTCAATAATGGCGGTAATTCCAGCACATACATGTCTACATCTTTTGAATCTGCTGCAACTTGTGAAGTAAAATATACTTGTTTACCAGAAGCGCTTAAAGAGAAGAACGATTCATCGTGTGCGCCATTAACAACAGGACCTAAATTTTCTGGTACTGACCAGTTTTGCCACGTATCATCCAGTCGTCTGCTCATGTATATATCTGTGCCACCATAACCGCCGTGCCCATCGGAGGTGAAGTAAAGAGTTTTATCATCGGATGCCAGAAATGGCGCGTCTTCAATTCCATTCGTATTTATTTTGTCTCCTAGGTTCAATGGCTTGCTCCAGGTGTTATCCGTTTTCAGGAAGCTAACATACAGATCATTCTTCCCCTGACTATCACCTTTACGGTTATTCGAGATCATCAATATCTTCTGACTGTTGCTCATGAAATAGCTAACCATTTCACTTTTGTTTTTGTCTTCATCTTCAATAACCAGACGTTCGGGCTTGCTCCAGCCGGTTGCTGTTTTGTGTGTCAGGGAAACACCATCAGACATGGTGCCATCAGAATAATAAGAGTTGCCAAGTAGAACGGTATTTCCATCCGGTGAAATGGAGTTGATGAAATTTGGTTCTTCGTTATTCAACGGACAACCCATGTTATGGGCTTTGCCCCAGGTTTTATTTGTTGCATCCCAACGTGAAAACCATATATCTTCGATGTCCTTCTTTCCGCCCATATCTGCGGGATCACCGCTGCGGCTGAAATATAAGGTTTGTCCGTCGGGCGATACAAGCGGACCAATTTCCATATAATTGCTGTTAACACTATCGCTTAGTTTTTTAGCAACCATATTTGATTTGATCAGATCATTTTCACTTTGTTTCATCATAAAATGCTGGTCACTGGTTGTCATACCAATGGCATCTATACCAACGGATAAACCATTTGGAATGATTGTAACTTTTACTGCAAGTACATTGAATGTTATTTCCTTCGCTGAAATATGTAATAAGCCATCTTTAGAAAGGTAGCCGTTCATTGTAGAAGAAAGCTGGTATTCTTTTCCATCTGCATCGTATACGTACACATTTGAAATGTGCCCAGGATTAAAAGATTCACCAATGATGATTTGTTTTGGAACAATTGGTGTAAGGAATCCTACTTTAATAAAACTTTCCTTTTCACCAGGCTTTGGTTGCCAGGCACGAATACTCTCGCCCTGATGCGGCAATGCATTGGGTTGGCCTAGTGCCTGTACAGCGGCATAATCTTTTGCTCCCTGCTGGCTGGAGTGATCCAGTACCTTGTATGCCCATTGAATCTGTTGTGCAGATGCGTTTAATGTAAAAGCTAATAGGAAAAGAAATAAAATTGTATGCTTCATTGTGCTGGTAAAATTATTTGCTCAAATATCATGCTCCTGAAATTGCATTGTTTTACAAAAAAACGGTTATGATTTATATAATTCACAGTTGTGGCAATACTGTAATTTTAATCTGTTTATATGTAACAGCCATGCAAATTCTCGCAGGCATCTTTATGCATACATATTAAAAGCCCCAACCAATTAATATTATGAATATCAAAAGAATTTTCGGAAGTGTACTTACTATCTTAGGTATTGCCAGTCTTATCTATACTGCTGTATTATTTACTAACTCTACGACTAATAACCATGCTGTAAAATCATTGATTACATTCGGTATATTAGGTTTTATCTTTTTTATTTCCGGAATAGGTTTGATTCGTATGATCAAAGACGAAGCATGATCGAGATATATTACTAGTAAATGCTTTAGGGAATAGCGAATTCAAATTAATAATATTTTTATGTGGAAGCCGATTATTTGTTTGGCATTCCTATGGATGCATGCTGTTTTAGCTTATGCGCAGGAGAAAAAAGAAAATGTTTTTCTCCATCCGGATAAGTTTTATCAAAAATATTTACCCAATCTTAGAATTAAATATAAACCTGCAGATTCAAATTATATAAAGGCTTATCCCAAAAGTTATATGATTGTTTCGCTGCATGTATTGGCTCCAAAGATATATGTAGATATGGTGCCTGTACAGGCTTCATTTGCTGCATCAAAATTCCGTACGAACACAAATACGATTACAGGTTTGTCTTTCAGTTACCGGCACATTACTGCAGGTTTTGCATTAAGCTTGCTGCCTCCTATAGGTGATCCTCCTGATCATGCCCGGTCTTATTACCGTACGGCTACGATAAAATATAAGAGTCCCATTTATATCCTTACATTCAGATTTATGAAGATCAAAGGCGTGACCGATGTAAATGCGTTTAATTCTCCGGATCCATTGAAAGGTAGCACACCGCGTACGGATGTCAATATCAAGGAATATGAGTTTGAAGGCATTTATAATTTCAACTGGAAAAGGTATTCCTATCTTTCAACAATTGATTATACAGAATCTCAAATAAGGAGTCATGCCGGGTTTCTGCTGAAAGTCGGTATTTATAATCAGCAGATATACAGCGATACAAATTTACTTAGCATGCAGCAGCGAACTTATTTTGAAGATCTGACCGACATGACTAAAATGATCAGTTATTACGTTAAAGTATCACCGGGTGTAGGAGGAAAGCTGGTGGTAAAACATTTTTATATATCACTTTCTGTTTTTTCACCAGTCGGTTTATATACCAATAGATTGTACGCATCAGATGAACAACGGATCAAAGCAGAAACTAGTTTGTTATGGACTTTGGATGGTTCTGTAAATATTGGTTATCAATCAGACCGTTTTTATGCAGCGGCGCGGTGTGACCTCGACAGCCGTACAACCGGGCTTCATAACATGGATTTGACAAGTGTTTATAATTACATTGGCATTGATATCGGTTATAGATTCAAAGCCCCTCAATTCATTAAAAAATTTTACAGGAAAACCATGCCGCCAGGTATGTAGTGCTATTGATATTATTTTCACGGATGGCAAAGATGTAAACAATACATTGTTACGTGTAATCAGATAGCTATAGGTATGATATAAATTTGTTTATCAACGAGCAAATAAAGTTCTAACCAATAAACCGTACAGTTATGGAAAATACTAATAATACGCCTACAAACGCGTACAAAACAACAAACAACAAATTAGTTACAGGCATGTTCCGTGATCGTGAAAGCACTGAAAATGCATATAACACTGTTCAGGACAGAGGGTATGATCAAAAAGATGTACACTTGCTGATGTCGCACGATACACGTAAAAAACATTTCGCGGATGAAGATACCGAAATCGGAACGAAGGCAGCAGAAGGTCTTGGTAAAGGATCTGCTATCGGGGGAACAATCGGCGCCATTGCTGGCGTAGTTGCAGCATTGGGAACAAGTCTTGTCATTCCTGGCCTTGGTCTTGTGATTGCTGGTCCGCTTGCTGCAGGACTTGCTGGTGCAGGTGCAGGGGGACTTACAGGAGGGATTATCGGAGCATTGGTTGGCGCCGGAATTCCTGAGGAGCGCGCACGCATTTATGAAGATGGCATCAAAAAAGGAAATGTTGTGATGGGGGTTGAACCTCGTAACGACGAAGATGCAGATTATTTCGAAAAGAAGTGGAAAGAACATAATGCAGAAGAAATCTACAGATAGTAATTATCTGTTTTTTCAGAATAAGTTGTACTTAAACCAATATCATTATGAACAGATATATTTATTTACCAGTCATTCTTTTCATTTCACTCTTGTTTACGTCCTGTAGTGTCGTTGGAGGAATCTTTAAAGCCGGCATGGGAGTAGGTGTTTTTATCTCTGTGTTATTGGTAGGAGGTATCATTTATTTTGTTGCACGATTTAGTAATAATGAATAACTAACCTATAAACAATTACAGCTATGGAAAAGAAAACAACAAGTAACGGAAACGGAACAAAAAAAGCAGCTCCGAAAACACAGTCAAGAACAGGTAACAGTTCAAACAATGGTTCTATGCAGGAATCACAGCTTCACAAATTATTTGAAGATGAATTGAAGGATATTTACTGGGCTGAAAAGGCATTGACTAAGGCCATTCCGAAGATGATCAAGAATGCTACTTCTGAAGAACTTGTAGATGCTTTAGAAGCACATCTGGAAGAAACAGAAGAACAGGTGATTCGCCTTGAGAAAGTATTTGAAATCATTGGCAAGAATCCGGTTGCAAAAAAATGTGAAGCAATGGCTGGTCTGATTGAAGAAGCTCAGGGAATCATGGAAGATTCTGAAGAAGGAGCCATGCGCGATGCAGGTATCATTTCTGCCGGACAAAAAGTAGAACATTATGAAATTGCTTCTTATGGAACACTATGTCAGTTTGCTGAAACGTTAGGCCTGAGCGAAGTAAAAGAAATTCTGGCGGTAACGTTGGAAGAAGAAAAGAGTGCTGATGAAAAATTATCAGAGGTAGCTGTAAGCGCTGTCAATATTGAAGCTGCTGAGCAGGAGTAATTCCAACGACCAGATGTAAAAAATAAAAATCCCCTTCTCGCATTGAGAAGGGGATTTTTTTATTTTGAATAGTTTACTAATTATCGCTGTTCTGCCGGCTGCATCTGTTTATCAACCAGCATGGCTACATTCTGGTTTGATAAGATCGAACTTACAGCAGCCAGCTGTCTTACGCCCGGCGCATAGGCATGTTGCTCACCTTTAAGCAATGCATCATAACCGATCTGTGCTACAATTGCAGGATCTTCCGGATTGTTTTGTGCTGCTTTTGTATGTTCCATACCAGCTTTGTGAAAGAAATCAGTATCCGTAGCATTCGGAATCAATGATGTTACTTTAACATGAGAATCTTTTAACTCATAAGCAATAGCATCGCTGAAGGAAAGGATAAATGCCTTTGTTGCAGCATACACAGCCAGCATCGGACTTGGCTGATAAGACGCTACTGATGCCAGCTGCAGAATCTTTCCAGGGCCGTCGTAAGCCATCATCTCACGCAGGTATAGTTTAGTTAAATGAATCATGGAAGAAATATTTAACTGGATAATACCCAATTCTTTTTCCAGGTTGGTTTCTGTGAAGTATCCATACTCACCGACACCCGCATCGTTGACCAACACATCGACATGAATATTTTGTTGTTGGGTAATTTCAAAAATTTCTGCCGCGGCATTTGGTATGGAAAGATCTTTCGGGATGATGATGATCCTGCCGGCACCCATATTTTGAAGATTGGCAGCAACGTTGTTGAGATTTTGTTCGTCCCGTGAGACAAGAACCATGTTATAATTGTCTGCCGCAAACAAGCGTGCAAGTTCTAACCCAATGCCGCTCGTGGCACCCGTGATCAGTACTGTCTGGTTGTAATTTTTCATGAGTAAAGTTGATTAGATGGTTGAGTTTTTAGCTGTTATATAATATAGCTGTATCCCTGCAAAATAGCCGAAAGGAGAGTAGGTCTTTTATATGAAAAAAGTTTTATGTTGCAGTTTTTCAGTTTACTGAATTTGATACAAAAAAATGAACTTCAACGAAATATTTGATTAGAATATTATTCAGGTTTTTTTATGAAAATAAGCAACGTTTGTTTGATGCTGAACGTAAAAATCAATACCAGCTTAAAAATAGTAAAATGAGAACATTGATCAGAAAATACATTTATATGAATCGTTTCGTTCGTAATCTGATTCATACCTTAACAGGACCGCCTTTTACAACTGCTGCTATTATACTTACAGCAATTGTATGCATGATATACTTAACTTAATGAAATCAGCCCGATATTAAATTGTATCGGACTGATTCATTATTCGAAAACTATTTTTATCCGTTTACGTTCAACATCCAATGCTTTAGGAGTATTAAAGTTTTTATAGAAAGAAACCAGATAAAGTGGTTTTGAAACTTCTGCTATCGTATACGTTTTATCTTCTCCCTGTTCCGATATTTTTTTAATTGTTTTGGTCAGTACAATCCTGTTGTCTTCCATTCTTGTCTTCGGATCTGTGCGGTATGCTTTTCCATTTTCATAATACCAGAAGCAAACATATTCAGGAGAGGTTACTAACGTTTTATCTTCATTCTCTTTTGCTTCCACCATAGTTTTAGCACCAATGGCCTCCCAGTCTTTAAAATGTTTTTTTATTGGGGTATCGTAATAAAGTTTTTCGTATGGAGCGCTCACAAATGTTCCTTCAAAACCCAGGGCTAAATGCAATTCAAATTTAAAGGGCTTCTTTTTTAATTTAAGAATCGTATCACTATAAGTCATTTCATACTTTATAGAGTCCTGGATAATGAAGAGACGATACTTGCCTGTATTTTCATTTGATTTATTTGTAAATGAAAAAAGTATACCAAGTAGCGTTGCACTAATAAAAGTCACCAGAGGGTATATGATTTTGCTTTTTAAAACCATTGTTATTTCGTTCGTCATGACGAATTGTTATTTAGAATTTGTTATTTGGAATTTACTATGTTATGGCAGTTGTGGTGAGTAGCAAAGCCCCTGGTTGGTTGCAATCCAGATGGTACCTT
The DNA here is from genome assembly GCA_021151805.1 of Cytophagaceae bacterium. Taxonomy (GTDB): domain Bacteria; phylum Bacteroidota; class Bacteroidia; order Cytophagales; family Cytophagaceae; genus Cytophaga. Next base: position 81,622 of record JAGKWN010000002.1, read on the forward strand.
TCGAATCGGTTGTGATCATTTTAATCGTATTGGCGCATAAGCCTGTAGCTGCAGTTACCGTATAAGCTTTGTGGCCATCAAAAATGCCTATGCCACTGCCCTGATAACCCAGGTATAATTTCCCATCATGACCATTGGTAATAAATTCAATGAAATCATTTTCCAATCCATGTTTAGTAGAGAAGCTCTTCCATGTTTTTCCGTCATAAGCGGAGAGGCCCTCTTGTGAACTCAGCCAAAGCATGTTCTTTTTGTCTTTAAAAACAGTAAGTGTCTGGGATTCATAAGGTGCTTTCAGTACTTCCCATTTGTTATTTTTGAAAATGGATACGCCGCCTTTGATGGGCGTATAGATTATCCCTGTTGCATCGCAATATACTGACATGCCAACATTTGGATCTTTTTCGCTCGACCAGTTTGTCCAGGTCTTACCATCAAATCGGGAAACACCTGAGTAGGTCCCCGCCCATATATTGCCGTTCAGGTCGATAACAAGCGCGTTTATGTAATCGGTAGCAAGGCCTTCTGCCATGGTATAATGTGTCCATACACTGTCTTTATAACGTGCAATACCATGATCGTTGGAGGAGACCCAGATAGCGCTGGTTTTGTCTTCGGCAATTGCGGTAATGTTCCTGAAATCAAAAGATGGTTGTGGAGATTGCCAGTCCCAGCCATCTTTGGTAACACGCATGACCCATTTCTCGCTGCCGGTCCACAATTCACCCTTAGTAGTTTCGTACACGACACGGAATGCATCGGCGCCAGGTACACCAACAGATTCCATGGTTGTAAAGACTTGTGTCAGGCCAGCAAATTGTACGGCGAAAAAAACAATAAGTGTAAAAAAGATTCTTTTCATGATCGATAAAATTTTAATAATGTATGATAGGGATATGTATGGCATGTAAAGATCATAAAAACCAGTCGGTTTACAAAAAACGCTGCAGATCATTAATAACAGGCTGTGCCGGCGCCTAACAGTTCTTGTCTTGTTCTGTGGCATTATATTCAGGATTGCGGCATTCATAAAAGCATACAACAATGAAATGGAAAAGCTGCAATATTATTTCAGAATGTTATAATTAATTGTGTTGTATGTGATGCTAGATTTGTATCACAAAATCAGAGCAGCAGGTTCTGATCAAACATTGAAATAAGATATAGTATACAAGTAAAGGAAGATCACAAAACATTCATACTATGTGTTCGTCACGCTCATTAGTTTATGTATCGTGCAAGGGCCGGGCTTGAGACACCCCATACGGATTTTGCCGCTTAGTATAACATTACTACAGTATTGTTCTCCTTTCTTGTATACGAACAAATGATAGCGCGTACAAGATACGCCAAAGCAGTCTTTTATTGCAGTACATTCAGACCTGGTGTTTCCGGCATGCGGGAATGGGTAAACTGAATAAAAGATCAGATGAAGAGCTTTCAACCGCTTCCGTTCTTAACGGAATAGCAGCCGGATTATAGATCCGGCTGCAGCTCTGAGTCTTTTAAACGCATTTTTCAACTAGCTAAGTCCGTTGGAGTAATTCTCTGGCGGACTTTTTTTGTTTATTTTCTATTTAGTCGATAGACTCTTTTATATTATTAAAACATTCTTGACTAACTCCACGCCGTTGTTGGTGTTCCTGCCAGCATAGATCTTTAATGATGCGTAAACATGCATGTCGGCCCTAACAGTTCCATTGCATTATTACCATATCTCCCAGTCATTCAGCATTTGTATAGCCCACGGTTTAAACCGTGGGCTATACAAATGCTCACTAACGATTGTCAACGGGATATTTATACTGCACCACTTCCGGATTGGCATTCACTATTGCGAACGAAAGCCAGAAAAACAGGATTTTATAATCCTATCTGTGCATAGTATCATTGAAATCGTTTTTATACCCTGCAGTGCTCAGCATTTGTTTCTTTCGTTTTTCCGCCTTACGCTCTATACCTGCAGGATGATAAGCTGCATACATCATTTCCTGCAAAGCCTGTTCTTCTTTTTTCATAGCTATGAATGCCTGGTATTGATTGTTGTATTGCTGGTCGAAATACAGATCATCTTTGTTGCCGATCTTCACAATGTTTGAAGCATAGGAACGGAGCAGGAACTGTTCATTGAAGTTAATAGCGGACTGTCCCAGTTTTGTTACTGCAGAGAATGCACGCGCATCCTTTCTGAAAATGCGTGTACACTCTTCAAAAGGAAAGACTGCAATTGGTTCCATGATTCCTTTCGTACTTATCTCTGCCGGAATAAAGAGTGTAAGGGATACCGGAATGAAACGGAACTCGGACATTTGTTTGTCGAAAATAAATTGTTCAGTTAGTTCAACAATGTATAAGTCTTGTGGAGTATAAAAGGAGAAATTACAACTATCTTCTGCAGTACCAATCAGTAATTTCTCCTGCACCTGCTCATAACTTACTGTTTGGGTAGGATCGGTATAGTTGTAAGCTTTGGCGCCCTGCTGCAAGGCGTCCAGCAGGATGGAAGGCAGCTCAGCACGATTTCCGAAGATAATTCTGTTATGCTCGTGGTGCAGATTAATTTCCCGCACAATGTAACGACTGTAAGCAATATCCTGCCCGCGCTGCGCGAACGTATATTCCTGCACCAGGCAGGCAAAGGATAAGAATAGCATCTTTTTCATACGATCCAGGTTTGACGGATAACGTATGGCCAGGGTGGATTAGTGTGTGAGAGAGTAGACAGCGGTCACAGTGGTCAGTTCTTCCGCTGTAGCTTGGTACGTTTACTAATGTTGATTTCGAGATAATGCTGTGAAGGTAAATGCACAAACTGCGAACGACTGTATGAAATATATAGTAGTTGACAGTTCAGGGTTTATAGCATTCTCATAGTATAAACCTGCTGTGGCATAAACCTGCCGAAGTAACGGATATTTATTATGCCGCCCTTTCCAGAGGAAGTTTAGCACGTTTTCTCTCAAGTAATAATTTATGTTACCTTTGTATCACGGATTTACAAATGTGCTTACAAAGGAACCACATTGTATTTTTTTGTGTTACAAACGTTCTATCTATTACAGTATACATGAAATTATTACTTAATTATTTAAAGAATTATAAAGGCCTTATCGCAATTGCTTTGCTGTTGGCTTCAACAAGTCAGGTTTTTTCTTTGCTAGATCCTCATATCACCGGTAAAATTGTTGATAATTTTATAGAGAAGAAGGATATCCTTTCACGGGAAGAGTTTATTAAAGGTGTTTTGTTCCTGGTTGGATTGGCCATCGGTGCTGCTATGGTTTCCCGTATTGCTAAAAATCTTCAGGATTATTTCACCAGTATTGTTGTTCAAAAGTTAGGAGCCAAGATGTATGCCGATGGGTTAAAACATTCGTTGGAACTCCCTTATCAAACGTTTGAAGATCAACGCAGCGGAGAAACTTTAGGGATTCTTCAAAAAGTGCGTACAGATTCGGAGAAGTTCATTATCTCTTTTATCAGCGTATTATTCTCAAGTATCGTTGGGTTGATTTTTGTGGTCGTTTATTCTTTATCCGTAAGTTATAAAGTCACACTCGTGTACTTTGCGGCTGTGCCCATTATAGCGTTCACAAGCTGGCTGCTAAGCCGTAAAATAAAAGTTGTTCAAAAAAGTATTGTAAAGGAAACGACGGCGCTGGCAGGTTCTACGACGGAATCATTGCGCAACATTGAATTGGTGAAAAGTCTCGGACTTGCGAATCAGGAGATTGAGCGCCTGAACAATACGACATTTAAAATTCTAGACCTGGAACTCAAAAAGGTTAAGTATGTGCGAAGCATGAGTTTTCTGCAAGGTACAACGGTGAATTTTATACGCAGTGTCATGGTTGTAATTTTGCTGCTGTTGATTTTTGATAATGAATTGTCACCGGGTATGTATTTTACATTCTTATTTTATTCTTTCTTTTTATTCGGTCCGTTGCAGGAGTTGGGAAATGTGATCATTACATACAGAGAAGCAGAAGTGTCTCTTTTAAACTTTGAGCGGATATTGAATCTGCCAAAAGAAGTGAAGCCACAACATCCGCAAACAATCGGACAGATAAAAAGCTTACGTTTTGATAACGTTAGTTTCAAACATCAGTCCGCCCATAGCAATGCATTGAATGGTATATCCTTTTCAACGAATAACGGACAAACCATTGCTTTTGTCGGTCCATCCGGATCCGGTAAAACAACCCTGGTAAAATTGCTGGTAGGTTTGTATCCGCCTAAAGATGGTAGTATTCTGTACAACGATGTATTAAGCAGAAGCATTGATTTAGATGAACTTCGGGAAAAGATCGGATTTGTAACGCAGGATACACAGCTGTTCTCCGGAACCATCCGTGAGAATTTGTTATTCGTGCGGCCAACAGCTTCGGATGAAGAATGTTTGACTGTATTACATAAAGCAGCCTGTACGTCGCTGCTGGCGCGCGCAGATAAGGGGCTGGATACAGTGATCGGTGAAGGCGGTGTAAAAGTTTCAGGAGGGGAGAAACAACGCTTATCCATTGCGCGTGCATTGCTGCGTCAGCCGGATATTCTGGTGTTTGATGAAGCAACCTCTTCATTGGATTCTATTACAGAAGAAGAAATCACCCAAACGATACGCGAAGTTTCTAAGGTGAAAGATCACATTACGATTTTGATTGCGCACCGCTTGTCTACGATCATGCATGCCGACAGGATTTTTGTTCTCGAAAAAGGAAATATTATTGAATCTGGCAAACACGAAGATCTGCTGCTTGAAAAAGGCTTATACTACGCCATGTGGCGTCAGCAGATCGGTGAAAAGGTGTAGTTGTCTGAACCGCTGATTCATCTGATTGAAATGATAGCTATATTTTCTTTGAAGATTATTTTAACAGATGAAGACTTTTGTCCTTGATGGTGTTGCCATCAGAACATATCAGAAATTATTGCTTACTGAACACTTGCCTGTGTCTCATTTAAACACCGATGTCATCGCTTTCGGCGATGACATCGGTGTTTTTAGCTTTGGTAACTACGAAGAAATAGTTCCTTCTCATTCTCCATACTTTTTCGCAGCTTTATTTAATCTTTTTTCAATAATGCCTGCAAGCTTTCTCGGTCCTATAACTTTCATACTTTCTCCAAAGCCAAGAATTTCGCGCTCCAGCTCAAAATTCAAAATTACATCAATGCGAATAAGAATACCGGTTTCATCTTCTTTCAAAAGTACCTGAGACGAATGAAGTGGTTTGGTCAATACATATGGTGCATTGTACTTGTCTACATGCAGGATAACTTTATAAGGTCTGTCTTTTTCAGATTTTGTCACACCTAATAAGTCGTCAAAGTAGCGCTCAAAGTTTACACCTTTGTGTTCGACAAATTTTTCATTCGGGAGTTCCTGAAATTCAACAATCCGGTCGAGGGCAAGCGTTACAAGAGTAGGCTTTTTCTTCGTTTTACAAATTAAAAACCATCTGTTTCGGTACTCTTTCAACAGGTAGGGATAATAAACCTGCTGATGAGCTTCTGTGGCTTTGAATGATTTGTATTCAAGCAATAGAGAGCGTTGATGCAGGATAGCCTGATATAACGGATTGATGTGTTGGATGCCTTTTAATAATTTATTCGTTTCAAACTGTATGCAATTTTTACTCTGCTGGGTTGATTTGTTTAAATTATTTTCTAGCCGCGTGATCAGATCACTCATTTCATCAAAATAACTGAAGCCGTTTAGATGTTTTAATACACCAACAACTTCTTTCATTTTCTCAACATCGGCATTGTTGATTGGCGCATTGGTAATACTATAAGCAGCATCTTCATACGTATAGAATTTTTTATCCTGCACAATAATAGGTGCATTGTAGCCAAGCTTATCGCTGCGCATCAACTGAATATCTGCCTGAATAGTACGCTTTGATACACCACTTGAAATACCTTCATATTCATAAAGCGCATCGGATACCTTTTCGATTAAATCATCCAATGTCCATTTCCGGAATCTGTTTTTCAGGCATTCATCGATGGTTTTATAACGGATAAGAGCAAGTTTATTGGCAGACATAAGATTGATTTTACTTTATAAAGGTAAAAATCTCAGTTATCTACGCAATAGATCTGCGCAGATAAATTAAGTAAGTGGCTCATTTTAAAATTATTGATCTGTAAAACAGAAGTTTAGGGTATTTCTGGAAAATAAATTTTACTGCGCAGTTGCATTGCAGTCGGCTGCTGCAATTTTGTTTTATCAAAATCAACAATAAGTTCTTTGAATAAACAGACGGTCAAGTAGTACGTTACTTCAAACAATCCAAACGTATACGTGTACAATTATCGTCTAAGCAATGAATGAGGCAGTAGCTCAGTGGTAGAGCACGAAAAGCTTTGAAATTGTTTTGTGGTCAACTAAAGCTTACTTCTTACTTAGTTTATCCTGTCGCCGGTTCGACTCCGGCCTGCCTCTCACTACCGGTCAAGTGTATGTTACTTCAACTTCACTGTCAATGAAAATACATATGCAATTACCGGTACACATGGAACCATAGCTCAGTTGGTAGAGCAGAGGACTGAAAATCCTTGCGCGCCGGTTCGATTCCGGCTGGTTCCACAATAATGGTCAATTCAGACTTACTTCAATTGGTTATTGCAGGTTCGAATCCTGCCCTTTACAGGTAGTCTGAAAATTATCATTATAACAAGGTCAAGTGTTTCTTACTTCTATCCTTTGATAATCATCAGAAACACCATTATCTGAATTTAAAATTGAATACAATGAAAAAAGAATTATTAAAAGTAAGTGTACGTCAGCATGCAGTATTTATTTCTGATGAAGATATGAAAAACAAAACGCAGGTAATGAGCGAAACAACATCCGTGTTGCTGGCAAATGCTTCGAAACTTGGGTTTACATTTTCTGAACCCTTGCTGCATGCCTTGAATGGTGTGAGTCCTGCATATAAAGTACAAGTACTGGAATACTTAAAAATGATTGCCGGGGTAAATAAAAACTGGACGCCTCTGGTAAAGGGGTGGAATGTACCAACCGGTGAATCTGTAATGGATCATATTCTTACGTTTTGGTCTACAATATTCAAAGCAAAAAATGGCGCGAATTTGCCATGTGGACATATTATACCGGAGAACACATTTCCTCTGGAACGATACAATGGCTGCCCGTTTTGCGGTACGCCGTTTACCTTTGGTAAGATTGAAATGACCGGACAGGGAAGCAAACTGAAAGTACTTGACTTGTGGACAATGAAAGAGGTTGCTGCGTTCTATTCGGATCTGTTAACTTCTAAAACAGCATTGGATGCGACACAGGTAGACAGCCTGAAAGTACTGATGCAGGAATTACCTTTGCCTCAGGTAGAGATTGGTATGAAAGAAACAGTCATGCTGGTGATCGATCAGTATATGTCTACGAAGAAAGGCTCAAAGGCACAGCAATACTTTCAAACGCCTGCAGATATTCTACGTTACCTGTGGTTTAAGAAAACCGGTTTTATGCAGATCATAGAACCGAAAACGATCATTAAAAAAGAAACAAAGAATAATACACATCTGCATAAAGGATTGGATGCCGGTGCGAAAGCGAAGTTAAAAGCAATTGCTGCGTTGAAATTAAAATACAGCAGAAGTGAATGTTTAACAGTTGCATCGTGGCTGAATAACCTTGAACTGGATGTAGAGAAGTCCTGTGAGATCATGCATACCAAAAGAGGTATGTGGGTACGCTTCATCAGAGCCTTACGATTAGCGGAATACAGCAAACGTAAAGGATTTGAAAAGCTGGCGGAATTGCTGGATGTATTTTACAACCAGATCTACACGGTGTGGCAAGGTGATGTGAACCGTTACAGACTTCGTCTCGATGCGGAACATACCTTTGCTTTGCTGAAGCAGAGACCTGGATTGTTTGCGCGCTCATTGTTTGCAAACATGCTGTGGTTTGGTGCGGAAGAAACGGTTGCTCACTTCAAAGAGGTGGCGCATAAAGTGCCGGCACGTTTGCTGTTGACATTAAACATGTATTCGAAAAATTACTTCGATCCGAATGCAGATCGAAGTGTGAAAACATTGGGTGGAACAACGAAGCGTATAGGTCCGAACCAATTGCTGTCTATGTATGAAGAGGAGCAACTGGAAGCCATGAAAGTACTGATTGAAGAACTGTGCATAGCGGTAATGAAAGAACGTTTTGCTGCAGTGGCAAATCCGAACAAGACGATACATATTGATCCGATGTTGTTTAAGATGCCTGTTTCCATTGGCGACCGAAGTGATTCAATTCAGGATTTACCTGTTGCCTTGATGGGAACACGATTCCCGATAGAAGGAAATACGGTGCGTTTGTATATGCAGTGGGGTAAGGATTTACCTGCGCAGCATATGGATATGGACCTGAGCTGTCAGATCGCTTATTCGGATAAAGTCGAAATCTGTTCATTCAGCAATTTAACAGCAACAGGTTGTAAGCATAGTGGCGATATCCGAAGCATTCCGGAGAAAAAAGGTACTGCCGAATACATCGAGATCAATACATCATTATTGCGTTTTGCTAAAGCGAAGTATGTAACGTTTACATGCAACGCGTACAGCAACGGTTCCATTACGCCGAACCTGGTGGTAGGCTGGATGAACAGTGCAAACCCGATGACGATCTCTGAAAGAACAGGGGTGGCCTATGATCCTTCCTGTGTACAGCATGAAGTACGTATTGTACAGAACACAGCAAAAGGTCTTGTGTTTGGTGTGCTGGATGTAGAAGCAAATGAGATCGTTTGGTTGGAGATGACTTTCGGCGGACAGCTTGTTCAGGGACTTGATTGTAAAGGTGTACAGGCTATGCTGAAAAAACTGACGAGCAAATTGAACATTGGTTCTTTGCTGGCTATAAAAGCAGAAGCACAGGGATTGATTGTTGTTGAAGACGCGACAGAAGCCGATGAAGTATACAATACAAAATGGGCGATGAATGCAGCAGCGGTAACACAATTGTTGGTGGATTAGTGGTCAGTAATACTTATTGTAGTGCGTATATTAAAATAGTATGATAGTTGCAACACCCTATAAGCAAGCGGAACATGTGCATTGTACATGGCTTATAGGGTTTCGCTGTTTTCTAAACCTGTAGTCGGCTAAGGACAATGAAAGCCGAGTTCCGCTTGTGCGTCTTGACCGTTAGCTAAAGCGCAATTTAGCTTTCATTACCATTTATGTGATGGATGACGAGTACTTATGCTCGCAAACGGGGAAAGGAAAGAATGATTATATTTAACAAAGCATTTAATAATATACCAATGAAGGACTTAATACTTCAAAAGTTAAAGACAACAGAAGAAGAACGGCACGTAACCATTCTGCATGCTGTTGAGTCCGGCAGCAGGGCATGGGGCTTTGCATCGCCGGATAGTGATTTTGATATACGTTTTATCTATAAACATCCTGCAGATCATTATCTCAGGCTTTGGGATAAACCCGATAGTATTGAATTTATGACTGGGGAGGATTTGGACGGTTCCGGATGGGATCTTGCGAAAACCTTGAAATTACTGGCAAAGTCTAATGGGGCGTTAATCGAATGGTTGTTTTCAAAAGATGTCTATTTACAACATACTGCATTCTTAAAACAGATGCAGTCGTTGGCAACCGAATGTTTTTCTCCAATTGCTACTGCATACCATTATGTAAGTACCAGTCAGAATTTCATGGAAGTGTGTCAGGCAGAACATATAAAACTCAAGAGTTATTTCTATGCGTTGCGTGCAGCGTTGGCAGCCAAGTGGATCATTGAATATGATACTGTTCCTCCGGTACCTTTTGCAGAACTATTGCCTTTGGCTCCTGAAAATATTCGGGAAAAAGTAGCCGTGCTGCTTGACGTTAAGACTAATCATGGAGAAAAATATCTTCATCCAAATGATGCAGAGGTGTCTGAGTATCTTGTAAAATTAATTCAGTATAATAGTGAATATGCGCAGAAACTCAGGGCCGGTAAAAAGATGCATCGCGTATTGGAAGAGTTTTTTGTGGAAGAAATAACGAAGAAATAAAATCATGCAGACATTGACAATCGAAGCTCTACGCGAACAGAACCTTATTCTTTTTGAAGCGGTCAGCGGGAGCAGAGCATTTGGACTGGCTACAGCGACCTCCGATACCGATATAAAGGGAGTATTCTATTTGCCTAAAGATCATTTTCTGGGGTTGGATTATGTACCGCAGGTAAGTAACGAATCCAATGATGTGGTATTTTATGAGTTAGGCAGGTTTGTTGAATTATTATTGAAAAATAACCCGAACATACTTGAGTTGCTGGCATCCCCGGAGGATTGTATTCTATATAAGCATCCGGTGATGGATCATCTGAAAATAAAGGATTTTCTTTCCAGATTGTCTAAAGATACTTTCGCGCATTATGCCGTTACACAAATAAAAAAAGCCCGCGGCTTAAATAAAAAAATGGTGAATCCTGTAGCTAAAGAAAGGAAAACGATTCTTGATTTCTGTTTTATACTTGATGGATATGATTCTATTCCGTTAAACCAATGGCTGAAAAAGCATGCGTATGTGCAGGAGTATTGCGGCCTTGTAAATATTTCGCATTCAAAAGGCATGTATGCAGTCTTTTATAATACTGTTGTACCTTATAAAGGTATCATGAGAAAAGAACATGCAAATGAAGTATGTCTATCGTCTGTACCTAAAGGAGAAGTACCCGTTGCGTATATGTTTTTCAACCAGGAAGCATATTCTTCTTATTGCAAAGAATATAAGGAATACTGGGAATGGATGGCTATGCGGAATGAAGAACGATACCATACAAATATGGAGCATGGACAAAATTATGATTCCAAGAACATGATGCATACCATTCGTTTACTTCAGTCTACCGAACAGATCTTTGCCACAGGCGAATTACATGTGCGTGTAGCCAACAGGAATGAGTTATTGTCTATTAAGAATGGAGACCTTACTTATGAGGGGATTCTTCAGAAAGCAGAGCTGTTGATCCAGACTATTGAACAACAGTTTCAGCTTTCAGACATGCAGGAGTTTCCCGATAAGGAAAAGGCTGAAAAGATCCTGGTTGTCATGAGGAAAGAATTATATGATTTAGTTGACAGTGGACAGTAATCAGTCGTGAACAATCAAGGTAATTCAGTATCCGTTTGGAATTTGTTTTAGATTTTTTCATCCATTAATAAATAAAAGTTAAGTGCGCAGATACCCTGCGCACTTAACTTTTTACTTTGTATCATCAAAATAAGTAACGCTATGAATACGCAGATTAATGGTAAAGACCTGATTGAGATCGGGTACAAAGAAGGAGAAATTTTAGGAATGGCCTTGAAGATTAATAAGAAGAGAACCGGATATAATCGCCAGGATATGATGAAGCATTATGCATCTATATTGGAAAATCCTGCAGCATATTTAGATAATAAAGTATTCGGTAAGCTGGCAACAGCCATGATTGAAGAGGCCAATGCACCGGTGAAAGAAGTGATTGCTTTAAAGGAACAGCCTGAAGCATATACTGTTTATGGTGCTGAACATATTGAAGAAGGTGCGCGTGCGCAGATGGAAGTGGCCATGAAATTACCGGTAACTGTTGCCGGTGCATTGATGCCCGATGCGCATCAGGGATATGGCTTACCGATTGGTGGTGTGCTGGCTACAAAGAATGCGATCATTCCATACGGGGTTGGTGTTGATATCGGCTGCCGAATGGCATTGACGGTATTTGATATTCCGGAAGCACATTTCTACGCGAATGAAAACCTGTACAAAACAGAATTGATCAAACATACGAAGTTTGGTGCAGGGCATGGTTTCCATGGCAGAGATAAAGCAAATCATGCTGTATTGGATAGTACAGATTTTAATATGACACCGTTTCTGAAACAACTGCATGATAAAGCCTACTCACAATTGGGAACTTCCGGAGGTGGAAACCATTTTGTGGAATGGGGAATTATTGATTTTGCCGAACGTGATGAAGTGTTGAATATTGACAAGGGGAGATACCTTGCATTGTTGACGCACTCCGGTTCCCGAGGCTTTGGTGCTACGATTGCCGGACATTACACACAGTTAGCAAAGTCATTGTGCAATCTGCCATACGAAGCGAAGAACCTTGCATACCTGGATCTGAATTCAGAAGCCGGACAGGAATACTGGATCGCCATGAACCTGGCCGGGGATTATGCTTCTGCTTGTCATGAAGTGATTCATAACAAACTCGTAAAAGCAATCGGTGGAAAAGTCCTGGCGAAAGTTGAGAACCATCACAACTTTGCCTGGAAGGAAGTGTGGAACGGAGAAGAAGTAATTGTACACCGAAAAGGCGCAACACCTGCAGGTAAAGGAGTCATGGGAATTATTCCGGGCTCGATGACTGCACCTGGGTTTCTGGTAAGAGGGAAAGGCGAAGCACACGCAATTAATTCTGCTTCTCATGGTGCAGGCCGCCAGATGAGCCGTACAAAAGCGATACAGAATATAACAGCGGCTGAGATGAAATCAATTCTTGCTGAAAATAATGTAACGCTGATTGGGGCCGGTCTGGATGAAGCGCCAATGGCTTATAAGGACATCAACATGGTCATGGCGTCTCAACAAGAACTGGTAGATGTTGTTGCGAAGTTTACACCAAAGATGGTGCGTATGGCCGACGACGGAAGTAAAGAGGACTAATCCCGCTCTTCTGAATTTATAATTCAATGTCCTTTAGTTAAGAATTTGTTTATCGAATTCAAATTACCTTAATGATACAGAAGCCGTCCCAATTATGGGACGGCAATGAAAGCCGATCCAACATTAATATAATGCTTTGCATGGCTTTCATTGCCGTTTGGCTTGGCCAACGGTTTCTGTCACCCCGGTCTGTGGCACGCAGATCGGAAACACCGTCGCCGGCCATCTTATTTTCTTCCAGGATTATTTATCAGTCGTTTTAAGGATTTTTTAATACGTACCGTCACGCAGGATTTCATTAACATAGTTTTACGCAAGCAGCTTGTCTGGCTGTGTGCAGCATCAAAAAAAGGAGTTGTTACGGCCCGGAAACGCACGCCCTCATCAGATGCGTTTTAAAGCTTTTTTATGTGATGAATGAGCGATCGTAAAGATTGTGCTGTAAAGTTGCTCTGTCGGGCCTTAAAATCAATCTGGCAGGGCTTTGTAATCTCTGCTGCTGATGTCACTTCATGGCGTATCCCATGTTTACAAAAAAATGTTTGGTTTGTATCAATTTCTTTGAAAAATGTCTCTACCTAGGCTTTCCCTAGGCTTTCCCCAGGAGGAGCCTACAAGGAGGCTACAAGGAGACCAGGGTGCGGGTAAACTTTTTTCCGGCGTGCGCAGGTTGCCGTTATCTGGCTCATTTCGTTAACATATGTTTACAAAAAGCGGGTATTTGGGGCTGCTAAAAATCAAAAATGACAATCTTAACGAAGGACCCTACAAGGAGATAGGGAGGAGATAGGGAGGAGACCACAGGGAGCCTAGGGAAAAGGGGGGGCTGTCGTGAAATTGCTATGCAGGTTATCGATTAAATTATGACTCGGTTGTATAGTGGAGTTTATAATCTGACAACAAAAGATGTATGCTTAAGGTAACGTTTACAAAAAGCGGGTATTTGGGGCTGTTAAAAATCAAAAATGACAATCTTAACGAAGGACCCTACAAGGAGATAGGGAGGAGACCACAGGGAGCCTAGGGAAAAGCCCTCATTCCTAAACTCTATCCAGAAGGATTTTTTAACAGATCTACCCTTTTCTTTTTTTGGAGAGGCAGCCGTTAGCCTTGTAAATTATAATTCATAACTCATAATTTATAATTCTTTAAATTTTGTACTTATTTAAGCTTTATTTTCACTTATAGTTTTATTTTCTGACTATATGTTTTTAAAATATTGTGCTATAACCTTAAAATTTTAAGAAAATGATCATAGTCATTGTGTGTTATAACATTTTAATTGTAATATTAGGCAATATTTTTAACAGCTACTTTTATAACTATGCGGGGAAATGTTTTTAGACTATGTATCTTTTTTCTGTTTGTCATACAGGGGTTCTGTTTTGGTGCAGAATCGCTATGTATAACAGAACCGCAACAGGTATTTATCTCTGCTGTTGTAACCACACCAACCGAAAGCGAATCTATTACTCTGAAAAATAACTCCGGCATTGCTGTTGACCTCAGTGGCTGGACGCTCGGCGACAAAAATGACCCGGCCGCCTACAGCATCCCTGCAAATACCATCTTGCAACATACACAAACCATTACATTCTCACATACTACACTCGGCTTCCAGATCAACGATGCCGCTGAAATTATTTATCTGAAGCATGGGGAGGAAGTGGTGGATGTGTGGGGAAAATAATTTTATAAAAAAAATGTTGTTATGTCTGACGAATCGGGATTAACTAAAGGTCAAAAAGCGTCTTTTACTAAGCAATTAAGAGAATACAAAGAAGAAACTCAAAAGAGCCTATCAGAAATTAAAGATGAAATTGCTTTGATCAAAAAATTCACAAAGG